>DAOMZH010000186.1:0-14147 GCA_035437985.1 Polyangium sp. (in: bacteria)
CTGTAAAAACCTGTTGAACACCCTCTTAGAATGTTTCGGGCTCGACGCCTTTTACGTCTGCGCGATCTTCTGGCTCGGCCTGTGAATGGCCATTTTCGCGAACGCGATTCGATTCATTCAACAAATAATTCATCTGCGCGCCATCGATGAGCGCCAGGCGCACCACCCGATTCCCTTTGACCGCTGCCGCGATGACCTGCTGCGACGCATTGTCGCCAACTGTCGACGTCAGGCTTCGGATTCCGGTGCAGAAGAAATCATTACAGGTATCCGACCGCATTTCAAAGGGTAAATTGCACCCACGATCCGTGTGGTAAATGCAGCTATCGGCATGACTTTGGGCCGGCACGCGTTCGAGATACGTTCGGAGCACATCTTCGAGCGTTGCCCCCGACGAAGCCAAAACGCGAGTCAGGGTTTGGCGGGTCAAATAGGCGCGATCTGCGCCGTTCTTACAGCAATATCCACCGCACGTCGCACAACCGTACGCAACGTGCCCCGTCGTGGTTTCAGGAGCGCTCGTCACCTCGTAAGACGCCGTGTTTTCCTCACGGGGACCCAGCGAAATCTCAGCCGCGATTTCCGCGAGTCGCTCGGCGAGCGCATGTTTTCTCTTATCGCTCATGCCGACCAGCGGTCGAGTGAATGCTGGTAGAATGGCGATATCGCGGTCCTTCGCGGAGAATCCCAGTTTCTCGAGCGTCTCCTCGACGCGACGCATATCCTCATTCTCGCGCTGCGCCAGTTCGTCCACCGTCTTTTGTTGCAGCTCGATGGCCGCTGCCACGGCCCGTTTATGGTGGCACAAGGGAAAATGGCAAATGGTCGACCTGCCTGCGGCCCGCTCGGGCAAAGACAGCACACAACCGCAAGATGAGCAAAACGCAGGGTGAACGAAATCCACCGGCGTCAGTTTTGCCGCGACAAACGGAACGCGTTGCCTGCGGGGACCCGCGAGAGGCTCGTCACACCGCGGGCAGCGCGTAGCATGCAGCAACGCAGGAATCTGCGACGAAGGGAAAACTCCATCACACGACGGGCAAACTACGGTTTGCATAAAAGCTCCGTCCCCAGCATTAGACCGTTTTGCCTCCATTGTCACGTCCAATTCGATTCAGGTACGAAAGTGCGCATACTGACGTCTTCCAGCACTGGTAACCTCCTCGGCATCTCATTCGAGGTTGTTGTTTCGAATACTTTGGAGAACGTTGGGAATGAAGTTGCGAAGCCCAAGCGTTCTTGCTCGGCCCATGTCTCTGCGTTTGTCGCGTCGCGCATTTTCGTCATTGGCTCTCGGGTCATTTTGGGGCTGTAATGACGTGCCCCAAACGACGAACCCCTCGGCGCCGGCCTCCTCTCCGATTTTGCCGTCAATTGCGGAGGCAGCGCCGAGGGGCATAACGTCGAAAACTTCCGATGTCCCACTGTTTCGAGCATTCCCACGAATTGCCGAACGGGTGCCTCGTTTGGCGCTCGGCGAATTCCCGACTCCGGTCGAGCGAACGGACAAACTTGGTGGGCCGATTGGTATTTCCAATTTATGGATCAAACGCGACGATCTTTCGGGTGTATTGTATGGAGGTGGAAAAACCCGGAAGCTCGAGTTTTACCTGGCGGACGCAAAAGCTCGGAACGCGCGCGAGGTGGTGACGTTTGGCGCGTACGGTTCGAATCAAGCCGTCGCCACGGCGTTATGGGGAAAAGCTCGAGGTTTTGCCGTGCGTTTGCTGCTCGCGCCGCAAATGCCCAGCAAGTATGTCCAGAAGAACCTTTATGCAATGCATCGAGCGGGCGCCATCATCGAGGTCGTGCGGGATGGGGTCGGGGCAGCCGCAATGCGCATGCAGGAAAAACTGAACAAATCAAGAGAGCAGGGGACCTATCTCATTCCGGCTGGAGGTTCGTCGCCGCTGGGCAACGTTGCGTTCGTCAATGCAGCCTTGGAATTGGCAGAACAAGTGCGAGCTGGGGTTTGTCCAGCGCCCGATTGCATTTATTTGGCGATGGGGACGATGGGCAGTGCCGTGGGTCTTTGGCTGGGACTCGAATTGACGGATCTAAAAACGGAAATCGTTGCGGTGCGCGCATCCAGTGCCGAAACATCGAGTGAATCGCGATTTCGGGCCATGGCGAAAGAAACACTTTCGTATTTGCGTTCGTTGGACCCGGCATTTCCGGAATTGCCCCTGGACCGGCGACGCGTACGTTTTCATACTCGACAACTCGGCGGAGGGTATGGGTTTGCCACCCGTCCGGGGGCGGCGGCAATGCAAATATTCGAGGAGCGTCAAGGATACTCCCTCGAGCCAACATACACGGCGAAAGCGTTGGCAGCACTTATCGCTGATGCAAAAACTTTGGCGAAAAAGACGGTCCTGTTTTGGAATTCGCATAATACGAGGTTCGTCGCGACGGACGGAGTTGGTCCGGAATATTTTTCGTCGGAATTGCGAAATTATTTGAGGCAGGTTCATTAACGATCGGACGAGTGTAGCCATACTCGGAGACCAAGGGCGTTTTTTCCCCAAACGGCGTCTTTTTTCTTGACGTCCCGGTTGTGGATGACGTAGTCAGGGAATCGAAAGTCCGCAGTCACGGCGCGGCACATTGGCGCCAGAGACCTCACGCCCTTCGGAAATGACTGTTTTGATTGAGGAGCATTTCAATGCGCAAGCGATCTTTGGTTTGGCTGGGTCTTGTCGTTGTTGCGGCTGGCTGCGTCCAGATCCTCGATGGCGCATACGAATACAAGCCGCTTTGCGAAGAGGATCCGACGTGCGTGAGCGGCGAGGTGTGTGCCGACGACACCAATTGCGATGACCAGGATCAATGCACGGTCAATGTATGCGGACCGAACAAGACGTGCGTCTATACGCCCATCGACGGAATCGCTCCGCAGCAGAAAGCGGGCGATTGCAAGCAAGGGTTTTGCAATGCGGGCTCGTTGACGGAAAACTCAGATGATACCGACCTCCCCGACGACCTCGAATCGTGCACGACCGACGGTTGTAGCAATGGCACGCCTATCCATGACAAACTTCCCGATGGGACGATGTGTTCGCTTGGGCCATCGGCGGGACTTTGCTTATCAGGTGTGTGCGTCGTCGAATGTGGTCAAGACAAACCATGCAACGATGGGAATCCGTGCACGGAAGATTCCTGCAATGCCAGCACGGGCAGGTGTAACTTTGCGACGCTCGATGGTTTGCCCACGCCTTTCTATATGCCGGTAGTCGGCGATTGCTCGCAGCAGATTTGTATCAATGGTGTGAGTACGGCCATCGCCGATAATTTTGACATTCCCGACGACAATAATTTCTGCACCCGCGACACGTGCGAAAACGGAATGCCGACGTTTACGCCGACCAATGCGAACTCGGCGTGTTTGTCCGACGGTAGTGGCATTTGCGATGCATTGGGCAATTGCCTCGAATGCATGTCGCCAAACCAGTGCCCTCCGCTCCCGGTCGACAATGGTTGCCATATTCGCACCTGCACGAACAACCAATGCGGGGATATGCTCGTTGCAACTGGAATGGATGTCGATCCCGTCAAAGGGGATTGCAAGGGCAAATATTGCGACGCCATGGGCAATCCGACAACGCAAAACAATGACACCGACGTGCCTGACGACAACAATCCCTGCACGAAGAATATGTGTACGAATGGAATGCCGTCGAATCCCCTCGAACCTGTAGGAACGTCATGCAATGGCACGTCGACATGCGATGGTCTGGGAAGCTGCGGCTGCACGCTGGATGTCCAATGCGGAACGAGCGACGAATGCAAGACTTATGCGTGCGTGACAAATAAATGCAAAATCACCTATGCCCCCCAAGGCAAACCGCTCGTGATGCAAACGCCTGGCGATTGCAAGGTCAATGCGTGTGATGGTGCAGGCAACGTCGTATCAGCTATCGATGCTGGCGACATTCCTGACGACATGAAGGATTGCACGCTGGACAGTTGCAATGCTGCCGGTATTCCTTCGAATACGTTTTCGCCGTTGAATACGTCGTGCAATCAAAATGGCGGCACAGTCTGTAATGGCTTTGGCTTGTGCCTCAAAGGTTTGGCGACGGCTTGTATGGATTCTGCCGAATGCGCAAGCACCTTTTGCGCCGATGGCATTTGCTGCGCGAACGCATGTACGGGAGGGTGCATGACGTGTAATGCGACCGGGTCTCCGGGAACGTGCTCGAACATCCTCTTTGGAGCCGAAGACATCCCGCTCTGTACCGGGACGAACTCGTGCGACGGAATGGGCGTATGCAAACGCGACAACGGACAGCCCTGCGGAATGAATACCGACTGCACGAGCGGCTTCTGTGCTGATGGCGTTTGTTGCAATGAAGGTTGCACGCAGTCTTGCCGAACATGCAATCGCACGGGATCAGTCGGCACGTGTACGAACGTGCCTGCTGGCAGTTTCGATACGAATGGCAATCCTCCGTGCACCACTTCGTCCCAATGCGATGGCAATGGCGTGTGCAAAGCATTGAACGGCGTTGCTTGTAATGCCGGCCCAGAATGTTTGAGCGGCTTCTGCGCAGACGGCTTCTGTTGCGGCAATATCTGCAATCAGCTATGCAGATCCTGTGCGGCGACACTCAATGGCGGCACGGATGGGGTCTGCGGAAACACGAAAGTCGGCCTCGATCCGGACAACGAATGTCCTGGTACCTGCAATGGCGCGGGCATGTGCGCCCCGTAATGGTGTTCAAGTCGTATCACCGCCTGAATTTGACCCCTCGCTCCGCGCGCTAACAAGCGCGCTCCGCGAGGTTTTGTTTACGATGGGGGCTCGCAATCGGCGCGCGTGCTTTTGCTGCGCAAAAGCACGCGCGCCGATCGCTCTGCCCCCATACCCCCGAATCTACCCACTGCTCATATCGAGCAGTCTTCAACGCTTCCTCTTCCCCGCTTTCGCCGACTTCTCCACGGGTTTGTCCTCCTCCACCTCGTCAACCCTCGGCAGCATTTTCGCCAAAAATGCCCCAGTATACGATTCCTTCACCGTCGCCACTTTCTCCGGCGTTCCTTCCGCAATCACCCGACCACCTCGCGCCCCACCCTCCGGACCCAAATCCAACACGTAATCCGCTACTTTGATCACGTCGAGGTTATGCTCGATCACCACCACCGTATTGCCCGCTTCCACCAGCCGCGCCAATACCGTCAGCAGCCGCCGAATATCCTCGAAATGCAATCCCGTCGTCGGTTCGTCGAGTACATACAGCGTTCGTCCCGTCTGCGTTTTTCCCAGCTCCCGACTCAATTTCACCCGCTGCGCTTCGCCACCGGACAAAGTCGTCGCTTGCTGCCCAATTTTCATGTACCCCAAACCCACATCCACCAACGTCGTCAAAATCCGTTTGAGCGCCGCGTGATGCGAAAACATGGCTAGGCATTCATCCACCGACGATTCCAATACCTCGTTGATGTTTTTCCCCTTGTAACGCACGTCCAGTGTTTGCGCATTGTATCGTTTGCCCTTGCAAACCTCACACACCACGTAGACATCCGCCAAAAAGTGCATCTCCACTTTGACCATCCCGTCGCCGTGGCAACTCTCGCACCGCCCACCTTTCACATTGAAACTAAATCGCCCCCCATCCCAACCACGCGCGCGCGCCTCGGGCAAAAGCGCAAACATTTCTCGAATGTGATCGAAGGCCTTCGTGTATGTCCCCGGATTCGAACGCGGCGTGCGCCCAATTGGCCGCTGATCAATCGCAATCACCTTGTCCAGCTCATCCAGCCCCTCCAGGCTCGCATGCGCACCCACCGGATCCAGCGATCCGTGTAATGCACGCCCTAGCGCCGGCAGCAAAATCCCATTGATCAGCGAACTCTTACCCGCGCCACTCACTCCCGTCACCGCCGTAAAAACACCGAGCGGTATACGCGTCGTGATGTTTTTCAAATTATGCTCTTTGGCCCCGCGTATCGTAATGAACTCCGTCGGCTCCCGCCGCTGCGTCGGAATTTCAATTTTTCGCCGCCCAGCCAAATAATCGCCCGTCAAGTTTCCTTTTGCTTTCAGCAAAGCATCCGGAGACCCCTCGAACAATACCTTTCCACCTTCATGCCCCGCACCCGGACCAAAATCGACCACATGATCCGCCGTCCGAATCGTCTCTTCGTCGTGCTCCACCACCAGCACCGTATTGCCCAAATCCCGCAATCGCCGCAACGTCCCGATCAGCATCTCGTTGTCACGTTGATGCAAACCAATGCTGGGTTCGTCGAGCACGTACATTACGCCGCTCAGTTCACTGCCCAGCTGACTCGCCAATCGAATTCGCTGCGCTTCGCCGCCCGAAAGGGTTGGTCCGGACCGATCGAGCGTCAAATAGTCGAGCCCCACATTCGTCAAAAATCCCAGCCGCGCATCGATTTCTCGTTTGACGCCCTCCGTGATTTTTGCTTTTCCGCCCGGCAAATCCATCGCCCGCATGTACGCCAATGCATCGCCCACCGTCATCGACGTCACGTCCGTAATGTTTTTCCCCGCAATGAACACCGCCATCGATTCCGGTCGCAGACGCCGCCCGCTACACGTATCACACGCCATTTCCCGGAAAAACTTCCGATAATGCTCGCGTGCCATCTCCGACGACGTTTCCCGGAATCTCCGCTCGAGCCCCGGAATCACCCCCTCGAATTTCATCCCGAACGTCCCGTGACTCTCCGAGCCCTCTTTGCCCCATTTGACGGATATTTTTTTCCCGTCGAGGCCATACAGAATCAAATCCCGCGTTTCTTTGGGCAGTTTACCAAATGGCGCATCCAGATCCGCACCCGTTGCTTGCGCCACCGCATCCGCAATCCGAAATGTCCAGCCCTCACCGCGACTCATCGCCGACGCCCACGGCGCAATCGCTCCCTCCCGAATCGACATTTTCGAATCGGGCACGATCGTGTCCGGATCCACCTCCAAACGCGTCCCCAAACCATTACACGCCGAACACATCCCGAGCGGACTATTGAAGGAAAAACTCTGCGGCGAAAGCTCCGGATAACTCTTCCCACAACAAAACCGCGCTTGGCTGAACGCTCGCGGAGCATGCCCCTCGATTTCGACCACCATTTCCCCTTTGCCTTCACGCAGCGCCAGCTCCACGCTCTCCGCAATGCGCGGCCGCTCCTCCAAACGAATCGAAATGCGATCGGCCACGAGCGAAATATCGTGCCACAATTTCTTGTCGAGCTTCGGAGGCGCTTCGAGTTTTTCCTGCTTACCGTCTACGACGATTCGGGAAAACCCCCGCGATGTCAAATCCTCGAAGATTTCCTTGTGTTCGCCTTTACGATGCACCACGATTGGCGCCAAAAGCGTCGCGCGCGTACCCACCGGCAATTCCAGCAACGTTTCCACGATCTCATCGACCGTCTGCGATGCAACCGGTTTTCCACACGTCGTGCATTGCTGCTCTCCAGCCCGCGCATAAAGCACCCGCAGGTAATCGTATACCTCCGTA
Organism: Polyangium sp. (in: bacteria); assembly: GCA_035437985.1. Classification (GTDB taxonomy): domain Bacteria; phylum Myxococcota_A; class Polyangia; order Polyangiales; family Polyangiaceae; genus Polyangium. The sequence continues at coordinate 7,485 of DAOMZH010000186.1, forward strand.
ATCGTCCCGACCGTCGACCGCGGGTTTGCCGAGGCACTCTTCTGCTCAATCGCAATCGTTGGCGACAAACCAGAAACGTGCTCGACAGCCGGCCGATCGAGCTGTCCGAGAAATTGTCGCGCATACGACGACAACGTTTCGACATAACGCCGCTGCCCTTCCGCATACAACGTATCGAACGCCAAACTCGATTTACCCGATCCACTCGGACCAGTAAAAACGACCAGCTTCCTCTTCGGAACTTCCAGATGGTCAATACGCAAGTTGTGCTCGCGCGCCCCCTTCACCACAATGAAGTCAGGCTCACGTGCAGCCGCGATCTCAGCTTGAACTTTTCGCATGGCGGGTTTTCCCTGAACGAACTGAACGGGTGAACTCCTAGCACGCTCTCACGACCGTGTTCAACCAAGAAAAGTGTCCATGATGAATAAATCCTGCTTCGTACAATTGTAACAAGTCACACGATATCTTGACGTACGGTATACCAACTCACGAATCTTTCGGTACAATACCGCTCGTGCCCGTCGTTTATGCCCTCTGGATCCTGGATGCGATCATTGTCGGGTATGTTACGGTATTTTTCGTTCTGAACGTGAGGTTCGTATTTACCAGCTACCGCCGCATTCGTCACGAATTGCTCAACGAAATCGTTCGTCCCGCGCGTTCGTCCGAGCGCGATTATTTTTTGCCCCTCGTTTCGCTGCTCGTTCCGGCTTACAACGAAGAAGTCACCATTATCGAGAGTTTGCGTTCGCAATTGTGTTTGCGGTATCCCGCTTATGAAATCGTCATTTGCAACGATGGCTCGAAAGATCGCACCGTCGACGTTCTTCTCGGCGCATTTCCTTTCGTTCCCATTCCGCACGAAGAACCGGGCACCATCGCCACGGCCAAGATCCGCGGCATGTGGGAATGTCGCTCCCAATTGCCTAAAAATGTCGTGCGCATGGTCCTGATCGACAAAGAAAATGGTGGTAAGGCCGATGCTCTCAATGCTGCGGCCAATGTCGCCGACGGAGCCTTCGTCACCAGCATGGATGCGGATAGTTTGCTCGTGCCGGATGCTTTGCTTCTCGCAGTACGCCGAATCCTGGAAAGTCCCAATGAGATCATGGCGGTCGGCGTGCAAGTCGGTCTTTCCAATGGTTCCATCGTGAAAAACGGCAAAGTCGAAGAATTGCGCTTACCCTCGAGCCTCATTGGAAAACTGCAAATCGTGGAATACATGCGCTCGTTTGGCAAAGGACGTACGGCGTTGTCCGAGGACAATTCCGTTTTGATTTTGTCGGGTGTTTTTGCTTTGCTTCGCCGTACGGCACTTTTCGAGATTGGTGGCTTTTTGACCCGTCACGTACGTTCGAAACTATGCATCGAATACTGCTCGGAGGGCGCCCATACGGTTTGCGAGGACATGGAAGTCGTCGTCCGTCTACATCGTTGGCTCCTCGACAAGGGTCTTGCGGGGCGAATCGTGTGTCTGCCGTTTGTCGTGGCGTGGACCGAGGCGCCGGAGAATTATCGAGATCTCGGGAAACAGCGAGCTCGATGGTATCGAGGTTTGTGGGAAGTGCTGGTGTATCACCGGGCCATGATTTTTCGTCCCCAATATCGGCAAATTGGCCTATTTGCCTTACCTTACCAGATCATCTTCGAGGCCCTCGCGCCGCCGATTGAATGCCTTGGTTATTTGCTGCTCATCGTCACCGCTATTTTCGGGGCGTTGTCGCCAGTCGCGCTATTTTCGTTTTTGGCGCTCGCCATGGCCATGAACTTCTGTTTGTCCACTTTATCGATTTTGCTCTGCACATTTTCCGCATCGAACGTCCGTGGCCCCCATGAATCAGCCGCGATCATTGCTTATCCGCGCGCCAAAGATCTTCTTGTCCTCGTCTTCATTGGTTTTTTGTCCAATCTTGGATATCGTCAATATTTGGTTTTCTGGCAATTGCGAGGCCTTTATGATTTCTTGAAAGGTAACAAGGGCTGGGACAAATTCGGGCGTAAGGGATTTGCCCCGACACCTCCGGCTCGAAATGGTCCTGCACCACGAGGTGCAACGTGAACGTCATCACGTTCGTGCTTTACGTCGTTTTCGCCATCATTGCGGCCGCTACGATTCCCGGCGTATTCGTCATCACTCGCGAAATCGTCCGTCGGTGGCGTGCAAAACGGGCTCTCGAGAAACTGGTCCAGGCAAGGCTCTTGATCCACGAATTGCGCGGCGAATCTGCTAATTGCGTCGCTCGGACCCTCAGCCGACAATTCGACCGCCACACCGTCGAAGCGGCCCTCGAAGAAGCTTTCAGTCAAGAGGCAATTTGTGCCGATATTTGCGAAAAGCTTTGCTTGCGCGAGCGCTGGGAGCGCACATTGCGTCGCGGTCGCGCGTGGAACGAGCGCGCCCATGCTGCACGTATGCTCGGTAAATTGCGTTCGGGTGTGTCGAGCAAAACCCTCGTCGAAGCGCTCGTCGATCCACATGAAGACACGACCGTACGTCTTGCCGCTGGACAAGCGATTGCGAGTCTCATGGATGCATCCGTCATTCCGCATTTGTGTGCGGCGCTCGAGGATGACGACGAAAACAGTGCGCCGACGATCGCCGAGGCATTGGTGTCACTGGGAGAATTGTCGATTGATCCAGTCATCGCCTTGCTCGGACATACCCGCCCCAATACGAGAACGTGGGCTGCCCGCATTCTCGGAAGCATTGGTCATTCTCGGACGACATTGCCTCTTCTCACGGCTCTTGGTGATGCCGATGTCTCCACCCGCGCAGCGGTTGCCGAAGCATTGGGTCGAATTGGCGATATGCGTGCTGTTCGGGCTCTTTGTTCTCTCGCTTTGACGGATCCCACCGTGCCCGTACGCGCGTGCGCGGCGTTTGCCCTGGCAAAAACTGGCGACCAAGAAGCCGTACGCTCGATTGTTTTTGCCCTGCGCGATCCCAATGCCGAGGTTCGTCGGCGTGCCGCCGAAGCAATGGCCATGCTCGCGCCAACGGATTGGTCGGCCCTCGAACGCGCATTATTCGATTCCTGTGCGCGCGTACAGCGAAGTGCGGCCTTGACGTTGGATAGACTCGGCGCTGTCGCCGTATGGACACGCGCCTTGGGCTCACCCGTTTCCCAAGCCCGAGCAACAGCGCGCACGGCGCTTTTGGCGATTGCCCAAGCGGGTTTGTCGCAAGCCATTCTCGCCGCTGCCGCGAACGAAGTTTCAGCGGTGCGGGAAGCTGTCGATTCATTCTTGGGTGAAATGCGTGGGGATACGCGGGATGCAGCGACTTGGATCCATTCGGCTCGAAAATCCGCGCGAATTGCATCGCGATTGCGAGCTGTGGGTGAATTGGCCAATGCCGGAACGCCCGAAGCGACCGCAGCGCTGGCCGAAGTCGTCGTCTCTGATCCTGCGCCCGAGGCCCGCGTGCTCGCCGCAGTCGCTTTGGCGAATTGCAAAGAACGTTGGCTCAGTATTCCCGCATTGGCGCGCGCCCTCATGGATCCCGTGCCCGACGTGGCTCACGAAGCCGCCCGCATATTTTCAGCAATCTCGACGGAAGACAAACCCGACCGGCGCCCCTCCGATCGCCCACCCGATTCGAATGGTTCGTTGCGACGCACCACGGGGCGACGGGCCCAACGGGCGACATTGGCGGGATGATTCGAGTCCAGCGCACGTCATCGTGGAAAATCTGCGTGCATCCTTCCGTCCGAGTTGCTATCGTTTGGCGGGCTTGGTCCTGGAAGCGCGCATGAGCACCGAAGAACGAGTCCCTGTATTGCCGCAAAGTGAGATCGTCGAGGAAGACGCGCAGCGGCTGGTCCAATTATGCGCGGGCAAAAAAATCGTCGTCTTGGCCGGGGCCGGACTCAGTACGGAAAGCGGCATTCCTGATTATCGAGGGCCCGAAACGGCGCGCCGGGCACGAAATCCCATTCAAGGACGCCAGTTTCTCACGGATGCTCAGGCGCGGACGCGTTATTGGGCGCGAAGCATGACCGGATGGCCGCGTATTGCTTCAGCCCGGCCAAACCTTGGACATCGAACCTTGGCCGAGCTCGAAAAGGCGGGATTGATCCTCGGAATCATTACGCAAAATGTCGATGGTCTGCATCAAGCCGCGGGGTCGCGACGCGTCGTTGAACTGCACGGCGCTCTCGCCCGCGTGCGTTGTTTGTCATGCCCAGTCATTGAATCCCGATCTTCATTACAAGAACGCCTCGTTGCCGCAAATCCAAATTGGGCCGAGCGCCAAGCTCCGGTGGCTCCCGATGGCGATGCGGATCTCGAGAGCCAATGGTTCGATTCTTTTTGCGTGCCCGTTTGTCTCGCATGCGGAGGCATCCTCAAGCCCGATGTCGTGTTTTTCGGGGAAAACGTCGTTCCCCAGGTGAAAGATGCTGCCTTTGCTTTGTTCGATGAAGGTGACGTGCTCCTCGTCGTCGGTTCATCCCTGACCGTATTTTCGGGGTTTCGCTTCGTTCGGCGGGCACACGAAAAGTCGATTCCCGTCGCTATCGTGAATCTTGGGCCAACGCGTGGTGACGACTTGGCGACCTTGCGGATGGATGCTCGTTTGGGAGCCGTCTTGCCGCCGTTTTCCGCAGCGCTCGGCGTGCCTCTGCGCGAAGGTTGAAGTCCTCTGCGTTTTTCCGTTTTCCTCGTCGCCGCCAGAGTGCTATAAGGCCGCGAATCCCATGGCCAAGAAAACCATTCTCACAGGCGTCAAATCTTCCGGACATCCGCATCTCGGCAACTATGTCGGCGCAATCAAACCCGCCATCGAGTTGTCCAACAATCCCGAACACCAAGGTCTTCTTTTTATCGCGGACTACCATTCTCTCACGACCGTCCACGACAAAAAGACCTTGCAAGACAGCACTCTGGAGGTCGCCGCGACTTGGCTCGCTTGTGGGCTCGATCCGTCAAAAACGGTCATTTTTCGTCAATCGGACATTCCCGAGCTTTTCGAACTCACCTGGGTTCTTTCGTGTTTTACGGGCAAAGGGCTGCTCAATCGCGCCCACGCGTACAAAGCGATGGTCCAGAAAAACGAAGAAGAAGGGCGTGACGTCGATGCGGGCGTGAGTATGGGCCTCTATAACTATCCCGTGCTCATGGCTGCCGATATTTTGATGTTTGGCACGGACCTCGTTCCCGTGGGCAAAGATCAAGTCCAGCATTTGGAAATGGCCGCCGACATCGCCGGCAGCTTTAATGCCGTTTACGGACCGATCCTGAAAATTCCCGGGGCGTACGTCAATGAGCAAACCGCGACGATTCCCGGGCTCGACGGGCGCAAAATGAGCAAGAGTTACGACAACGTCATTCCTCTTTTCGGCGACCCGAAAAAACTGCGCAAGCTCGTCATGCGTATCGTCACGGATTCGACGCCCCCCGAAGAACCCAAAGATCCCGCGGCTTCGCATATTTCTCAGTTGTACAGCGCTCTTGCGACCCCCGAGCAATCCGAGGCGTTGGCCGAACGATATCGAAAAGGCATTGGCTGGGGCGAAGCCAAACAAGCGTTATTCGAAGCGCTCGAAACATCCTTGGCCGAACCGCGAAAGATCTACGACGACTTGCGAGCCCATCCGGAAGTCATCGAGAAACACCTGGCCGAAGGTCGCGAAAAGGCCCGCGCCGTATCGTTGCCATTGATGCAAAAGATTCGCGAAGCAATCGGTATCGGGCGTTCCTGACCCCTCATCGCTTCACCACCAATCCCACCTCCAACGTATGCTGCACCTGCCGCGTTCCTCCCCGCGGACCTCGCCACGCCACTCCATAAAGTGGTTCAATCGCGACAAACGACGCCGCAAAAATACGTAGCCCCAGATACGCCGAATCATTCACCAGATCCAACAATTGAAAAGCCGTCGGCAATCGTTCCGCTTCGGCCCCATGCGCTACGCCAACACGCCATTCGAGCCCCTCGACGATCCGTCGCCCCGCCGCAAATCCCACCGCTTGCACCCACCGACTCGATTCGTCACCGCCCTCATTTCGCAAGCCCACATGCGTCAGCCAATACGTCGCGTCGAGTCGCAACTCACTACGTAATGTCAATCCCAACGCGGCACTCATTCCATGCGTGTCAATCGCCTCGGTAAAACGCCGATACGTGTAGGACAAACCTCCGTCGAGCCACGGACGAAAGGGCAGGGTCAGCCGACTTCGGACGCGAACCCGCGGAACGATTGCGGCTGGTGCACCCACGGAAATGTCCGCCCCCCATGACCATCCCGGGGCAAACGTCCACCAACCACCAGCACCGTACGTCGCGCCGTAGGACCAACCTGCATCGAGCGAGATCGGTCGCGTACCTTGTTCCATGTCGAACGTCAGCTGCAAACGATGAATCGATTGCGACAAACTCAGCTCCACCTGGCCCAACGTCGGCGCCCCGCGAGCACTTGCGATCACGCGCGAGGTCAAGCGACCCGACTGCGTGAAAAGTCGTCGCTGCAGCGCGCGAAGTTCAAGATCGCGTGGCGCTTTGCGAACTGCTTTTTCCACGAGTTCTCGCGCCTGCGTAGCGTCTCCATCTGCGTAGATCCAGCGCGCTCGCAAGCCCAGCACCACCGGACTTTCTGCATCGGGCGCAGTATCGACAAGCTCTGCTGCGCGTAGCCATTGCTGATTCCACACGAGCACGTC
>DAOMZH010000187.1:0-14134 GCA_035437985.1 Polyangium sp. (in: bacteria)
GAACACCGGGGCGATGGCACCGCCGTCCTCGGCGATCAGCTTGTTGGCCGCCTGGTACAGCTTGTGCCGCTCGGCCGGATCGATGGTCGAGTTCGCCTGGTCGAGCAGCTTGTCGAACTCGGCATTCTTCCAGTGCGTCTCGTTGTACTTGGACCACTTGCCCTTCCAAACCCGAGTGGTATCGCGATTCAACGATGAGCCGTGCATTTACCGATCTGTTTGTCCACGTCGTTTGGAGTACGTTTGGTCGGACACCGTGGATTGTCGAGTTTATCGAAAAACCACTTTATGCCATGATGACGCGAAAATGTCAGGAACTCGAATGCGCTCCAATCGCCTTGGGAGGCACTTCGGATCACGTACATCTGCTTGTCGGATTGGCACCAACCATTGCGGTGGCTACGCTCGTGAAAGAAATCAAAGGAGCTTCTACGCACTTTGTCACGCACGTCTCGGCACCCGGCCAGCCCTTTCGTTGGCAACGTGGATATGGGGCATTCTCATTGCGCCGAGCAGATTTACCAACCGTACGCGATTATATTGCGAAGCAGAAAACCCACCATCTTGCGAATACGATAATGGAAGAATGGGAACCACCTGAGAATGACGATTCTGCAATAACAAACAGGATGTAGCGCAGTGTTCCCACCGTCTCCTACCTCAACCTCGCCCGCGTTATACCCGATTGCAACGTCGCGCATGTCGCAATGCCCGTCAGATCCACCCCCAGCGTAATCAGCGTCTGCGCGACCTCCGCACGTACGCCCGTGAGAATCGTCTGCGCACCCAGAAGTCCGACCGCTCGCGCCGCGCGAATCAGCACGTCCGCCACTTGCGTATCAATCACCGTGACTCCCGTGACGTCCAAAATCACCGCCTCGGCCCCTCGATTCGATACCCCTTGCAATAATGTTTCGAGCACCTGCTCGGCTCTTTTGTTATCAACCGAGCCAATGAGCGGCATGACGAGAATCTTGTCGCTGATCGGAATGAGCGGCGTCGATAAAGCCAATAGAGAAATCTCTTGCTGACGAATCAGCGCATCGGCCTCTTTCCGCGCCGTGATGTCCCGCGCAAATGCATACGTTCGCCGCTCCTCGAAAACCGCACACACGCTCCATTCCAAATGTCGATACGAACCATTCTTGTGTCGCCACCGTGATTCGTAGCGTACAGCATTACCGCCCCCAGCTACGAGCTTCCCGGCTGCTTCGTCCACGGCGGGCATATCGTCGGGATGGATCAAACTACGAACCAATACACCTTCGAGCTCTTCAATCGAATATCCGAGTGTCTCCTCCCATGCCGGATTGGCGAATAGGATTTTGCCCTCGAAATCGAGCACGCCGGCCAAGTCGAGCGCCATCGAAACGAGGCGCTCGTACATGCGCAGCCGCGTATCATCCGCGCCTGCATTCACGGAGTAGCCACTTTCTGCATTTGAGTTCTGCGCCATGGTCGACTTTCTCGAAAATGCTTGGACGATGAATATTAACGATATGTCCCTCGTGTCAAGCGACCAAATGACGAAGGTCGATTGCATGTGTCGAATAGATTCAGTGCGAGAGATATGTCATTTCGTCGCTCGGGATTCAAGTCGTATTTGGTTTCTCGAAAGCCGCGATATGGCGTACAACCAATTCCACATCCCCAATCCCGATTACATCGCCATTGGCCAAGTTCGTTTTATTTACGGCTTGTCCATTCACGGTCGTCTGTTTGGCTGCGCCAAGATCGATAATTGTTGCTTTCCCATCCGCAATTTCGACCACCGCATGCAATCGCGCCACGCCCTCCGCCTCGAGTTGCAAGTGCGCCGTAGGCAAACGACCAATTTTGATGATCTCTTGATCAAAAGATTCCCTTCGTAATGGTTTGCCCGGCTCGAGAATATCAAAGGTAATCTTGCCAATCATCACCTCGCCGGTCGTCTGCGGCTCCTTTGGCCAGGGATATGCAGGTTTCGATTCTGTATTTAGGGCATGGCGTTCGTGATACACTGCCTCGAATGACGGCCAGAGCTGATCGAAAACGACATTTCTCGAGCCCAAGATCTTTAGGTGTTGCGAGCCAATGTAAATCCACGCCAGAATGCCGAGGCCCGCGGCAATTACGTGCACTGGGGGCTCGGGCCAGGAGAATTTCAAAAAAAGCACGACGGCAAAAAGAAGTGGCGAGAGTATTGCCAGGTAAAACGGAGAGATCAATCGCGTAGCGCTCGTCGAAAAGGCAACATCGTATTGCATGCGAACACGCCCTTTCACGATGTCGATCGATACCGGGCGCGTGTCGCGATAACCCGCGGGCCGCTTGGCATCCTCTTCACGCGAAAGACTTGCCAAAAGTGCCGCTCGAGTTGCGATACCGGAAGGGGCATGGTCAGTTGCTGCGGTCAGCTTGAGAGCGCGCGTGACATTCTTGTCGCGGAGGACTCTTTCCATGACGTTGACGAATACTTCCGTGTTGATTCCTGCGCCAAAGACGCGTGTCGTCCACCAAGACGATAACACTACACCAGCACCAAGAATCCACCACAAAGGAATGTCAGGCATCATGAGTAGACGTTAGTGGTATGCGGGGTCGAACCGAAATGCAAGTCCAACGTGTGTCGAAACGGGGCAAGAAATCTTTTGACTCCGTGGGATTCGTGCTATCGTCGCGCTCCTCGTGAGTGGATTTTTACTTGGATTTCGCGCGCGGGCCCTTTCAATGGCCCTCATTGCCTTCGGTTTGGCCGTGGTTGCTCCACCGGGCATCAAAGGTTTCGTGGGGTTCATGCAAGCCCCTCCCGGGCTCGCCGTGATCAGTTTGACCATCATGGCGATTGGATTTTCCATCGAAGAAATGGGCACGATTCGCCGCATTCGCCTCGGCATTGCAATGCGCCTGCTCGCCGTACCCGTGCTCGTCGCCGCCGTGATCTGGGCAATGCTTTTGGGCTCTCCCATGCCCAGTCTCGCCATGATGGGTTTGGTCCTTGGCGGCATTGGCGCCGTCGGCGTCGCAATTACATTGCAATACGATTGGGCCGTGTATGCCGACGTTCGTCATGGTCAACCCGTGCGCCTGGCCGAGTTATCGAATCAAGGACTCGAGATTGCATCGGACCGCGGACGCTCGACTGTGGCGCTAGCGGACATTCTCGCCGTTCGCGGCGTGCAAAACTTGGATGGACGAGCGGTGATTTTTTTGGTAAACGAACAAGCGAGAAAACGAAAGGACATGGACGCTGTACCGTGGATCGGAGCGACTCCCGAAGGAGATGCATTCGTGCTGACCGAACATCAAGCAGGAATGGATGTCGAACAGCTCGTGGCCAGCGTCGTCATGCGCATGAAGCAGGGGCGGGACAATGAGTGACAAGAGTGACAAACCGAAACGCGCAAAAATTACGTCGATTCCATTACGTCGTCCTTACCTGGAAACGATCTTGGCCCTCGTCATGTTTGGCGGATGCGCCGCATTCTTTTACGTGAAGGCAACGACGAACGATCGAGGTCTCATTCTGAACGGGATCATCGAAATGGGTCCCGAATCGGCTGATTGGTTTTACGCCATTCTCGGCATTCTCTCGGCCGGTATGGCGCTGATGGGGCTTTTGGGGGCTTGGCGAATCTCGCAAATCAAGAGCTTTCAAATTGATCTCGGCCGCAAAGAAATGATCTTTCCGGCCGCTCCTATATTTCGCACGCCCGTCGTGACCGTTCCTTACGACCGTATCGATTCGGTCGAACTCTTGGCGCATGGTTCCGTACCGTCGGTCGTCATTCGCGAGGGAGGGCAAGTTTATTCGATTCCGGGGCGCTGGATTCACCCGAGCTGGACGGCACAGCAAATCCTCGAAGAAATCATTGCCCGCGTGCGCACGCTGCGGGCCAAAAGTAACGCCGACGCGGTCGATTGAATTCGTTTCCACACCAAGCTCGAGTTGAACCAGGAGCCGTCACGATGTTCGATGTCATCATTAAAAATGGATTGTTTTTCGATGGCACTGGTGCGCCAGGACAAATTCGCCACCTCGGAATTCGGGACGGCAAAGTCGCCGCGGTTTGCGCCGAAAAACTTGATGAAAGCCAATGCGGCGAAGTTATTGATGCCACGAACCGCTGGGTTACGCCCGGGTTTGTCGACATGCACACGCATTACGACGCGGAAGTCCTCGCCGCTCCGGCCTTGAGTGAATCGGTGCGTCATGGTGTAACGACCGTCATGATCGGCTCGTGTTCCATCAGCATGGTTTTGTCCGCAGCCGAGGATTGTTCGGATTTGTTCACGCGCGTGGAATCGGTCCCCCGCGCGTATGTTTTGCCATTGCTTCAAGAGCGTAAAGATTGGAATACGGCCCGCGATTACGTAGCATTTTTGGAAAAACACCCCCTCGGTCCCAATGTCACGTCGTTTCTTGGTCATTCGGATTTGCGCGTCGCCGTGCTCGGCATTGAGCGCGCGGTGGATCATAAAGTAAAACCCACCCAAGAAGAACTGCATAAAATGGCGCAGCTTCTCGAAGAATCTTTGGATGCTGGACTTTTGGGTTTGTCGAGCATGACCAATCCATGGGACAAACTCGACGGCGATCGCGTACGCTCCAAAGCGTTGCCCTCCGTGTATGCGCCTTGGTCCGAATACAAACGGCTCAATGAAGTTTTGCGTCGTCGAGGACGCGTGCATCAAGGCGCCCCGAACCTCGTGACGAAATACAATATCTTGGCGTATCTGTCTGAAAGTATGGGGTTGTTTGGGCGAAAGCCGCTCAAAACCACGTTGATTACGCTGATGGATGTAAAAGTCGATCCCTGGATTGCTTCGGTGCTCGGCCCCGTGACGCAATGGCTGAATCGCGTATCTCATGCCGATTTTCGTTGGCAAACCTTGCCCGTTCCGTTCGAAACGTATGCCGATGGAATGGAGTTCGTGGTCTTCGAGGAATTCCCAACGGGAGAAGCAGCGTTGCATTTGACGAGTCAAGATTTACGGGGCGAGCTTTTCAAGGATCCTGAATACCGCCGCAAATTTCGGCACGACGTCGAAAAGAAGTTCGGGCCGCGCGTGTGGCATCGCGATTTTAATGACGCATGGATCGTCGAATGTCCCGACGCGCAGGTGGTGGGCAAGAGCGTGGGTGACGTGGCGCGTGAGCGTGGCGCGCATCCGGGCGATGTGTTTTTGGATTTGCTCGTGGAACATGGAGACAAATTGCGTTGGCGAACGATCATTGCGAATCATCGTCCCGAGGTTGTCGAGAAATTGGTGGCGGAGCCAGCGACGTTGATTGGATTCGCTGATTCGGGGGCGCATATTCGCAACATGGCGTTTTACAATTTCCCGCTACGTTTGCTCAAGCTCGTGCGCGATGCGGAAAGTAAGGGCTCGCCGGTGATGCCCATTGAAAAAGCCGTGTGGCGTTTGACCGGGGAAATCGCGCAATGGTTTGGCGTGGATGCTGGGGTGCTCGCGGAAGGCAAACGGGCCGATGTGGTGGTGATCGACCCGGAAAAGCTCGACGGGCGATTGAGCGAATATCACGAGGCGACGATTCCGGAATTCGGTGGTGTGCGCCGAATGGTCAATCGTGGGGAGGCGGTCGATGCGGTATTCATCAATGGCCGGTCGGCATTTCGGGAGGGACACGTCGCGCCGGAACTCGGCAAGACGCAGGGGTTTGGAACGTTTTTGCGAGCGCAGGACGTGAATTAGGTCGGTCTTGCTGACGTCGTAATCGGAGTACCGACATCTCCCAGTGCGGGATCGCGGATGGTTTGGCCGGGCGTTATGGACCTGGGTTCGGCGCAGCTTGGAAAAAAGGCGCATTGGCTGCTGCTGTACGTTCCATGAGCTTTCGAATGGCGAATGCCAAGCCGTCGCGGAGTGTGCCGAGGGTACGTACGCGTGACAAATCGACACCGAGGCTGATCATGGTTTGGGCAATCGTCGGCCGAATGCCGGTGATGATTCCCTCGGCTCCGAGAAGACGTACCGCCGAGATGATATTCAACATATGACCAGCCGTTGCCGTATCGACCACTTCGACCCCCGTCAAATCGAGAATGGCAAACAAGGCTTGCGTGCGCGATACTTGCGTGAGCAAATCGTCGGTGACGCGTGCTGCGCGCCGGCTATCGACCGTACCGACCATCGGCAGAGTCAGAATGCGATCCCATACCTGGATGATTGGAGTTTCCAGATCGTTGATGACCGCTTGTTGCCTTTCAATCAAGGCAAGTTTCGCTTCGAGTTCGGTTTTGGCATGATGGGCTTCGCTGACATTGAGGCTCAAGCCAATGACATTCCACCCTCGAGTTTCTTCGACCCGCACGGGTACATACCAGGTTTCCCAAATAACCCTACCAGAAGTGTCTAGTTCGCGTTTACTGACGCCACCGAGTGCCGTCTTCACCGCCTCGATATTCGGGTAAAGGTCGAAGATATTTTGTCCAACCAGCGATCCACGCGGAACACCGACAGCCTCACTGCCACGCCCATCGTGGAAAGTAAAAAAGCCTTTTTCGTCAACGGACCATACGACCAAGTCGAGGTTATCGAGAAGCGCTTGGAGCAATTTTGCCTTACGTATCGACTCTTTTTCGACGGCTATCCGTTGCTCGTCGGCGCGTATTCGTTGCAGTCGCTCTGCTTCGGCTTTTCTCTGCAGACCAACGTCTCGGCACACCACGACAGCTCCTTGAAGTATTTGGTTTTCGTCGTAAATGGGTCGGGCAGAACATTCGACATAGGTGCCTTCGGGGCGCGTCGGTGTCCGCGTGAAAAGGGCGACATCGTTGACAATCTCGCCCGACATGGCGCGCAAGAGCGGCAATTCGGTTGCGGGAACGATAGGGCCACCGTCCTCGTAATAGATGCCATAATGCGCCGGCCACTTCGATGGGTCGTCATCCGTCATCGCCCCAAACATTGCCGTCGCGGCAGCATTGAAATGCAAGAGACGGCCTTCGCTGTTACAGATGACCACCCCATCGGAAAGCCCACTCAGTGCTGCTTCGAGGAGTCGGGGGTTGATGGCCGTTTCTGGCATTGATGTGCCATCGGACCCTTCGCGGGGCTGCCGATTCGATTCCTGTGGGCTCGCGGTTCCCGGAGGCTCATAGATTGCAAGACGCGCTTCGAGCTCGGCAATTCGCTTTTGCAAGAGGGCATTTTCCTGCGCGGGCTTCGTCATCATAACCTCCCCAGGTCAAGCTGGTATTGTTTCATTCACTGCGGTGCGGATGTACGACTGAAACCCGAATTCTCTCATTGGTGTTTCAGGCCATCGATTCGCACCCAACCAGAATCTGGCAATCAAGTCTTGTCGGGACGATCCTGATTTTAATGTACGGTCCTTAAGTCACGCGCACGCGCCGAGCACGATTTCGCTGGGCAAGGTCAATGCATGATTCATCGAGAGGAACACTTACACGATGGTATTGCATAGAGTGCCCCGATAGCTGCGGGCATTCGTACCATTTCGGGGCGGTTATACGAATGCGCAGAAATCCGTCGAATCGTTATGCATTACGTCCCTACAGAAATCACTGGACAATGACCGAAGTGGCAGAAGATGACAATGGCGACAAACCCAAGCGGACAAGAATTGCAGTCCCTTTTCCTTCTTCGCTCTCGATGGTCAATGTTCCTCCCATCGATTCCACGCGTTCTTTGATTCCGATGAGGCCCAAGCCTTCATGTTGGGCACCCGAATGGAAACCCACGCCGTCGTCCTGAAATTCAAAACGGAGTTCTTGCGGCTCGAAGATGAGACAAGCTCCAAACGACCGCGCCGATGCGTGGCGCAATGTGTTTGTCAGGACCTCCTGGCCAATTCGCAAAAGATTCTCTTCGCATTCGTTGGTTAATTGCCAGGGCGTGCCCTTTTGCGTGAATGAGCCTTTCACACTCGTTCCGCTCGTCATTTTGCAAATCATATCGTCCAGCGCCTTGCAAAGGCTCTGCTCCATCAGCGCCGCGGGTCGTAATGCGCGCGTCGAAAGCCGCGCCTCGTGCAAACTCCCCCGCGCCAGCTCCCGCGCCCGCGTAACGTGGGCACCTGCCTCCGGCGACAAACCCTTCGACCACGCATCCTCTGCGGCTTCGAGCTGGACGATAACCCCGGTAAAACCCTGCGCCAGCGTGTCGTGGAGGTCGCGCGCCATGCGTGTACGCTCGGCGGTTACGGCGGCTTCTCGATCCACCACGGCAAAGTGGCGCAATTGCATAGCCAACATGGCTTGATGCGCCAATGCTTGCGCCAAGTCCAACTCCTCGATACGAAATGCACGTTTCTCGGTAAAACGAATTCCAATCACGCCTTCTACCTCGCCGGCAATCAACAGCGGGACGACAAGAATCGTGATCACGCCCATTGACAGCATACGGTGCCGCCAAGGAAAATCCGGGCCTTCCCGAATGTCCCCCAAAACGTAGGGTTTGCCCGTCCGAAACACCTCCGGCCAGGGCCAAACATCGGTCACGCGGAGCATGGGTTCGAGCGTAGACAGCAACGGATCGGCTTTGGTCTTGAATTGGTCGTCCTCGAGCGCAAATTCGAAGACCATGTAGCCATGCCTCGATTCCTTGAGCCACACACTGCTGCCAACCGCGTCCAATTGAGCCGTGACCGTGCGCAAGACGTGCTCGACGACGCGATCCGATGACGATTCGCGCGCCAACTCGTCCAAGACTCGTCTCAATGCTGCCGATTGGGCCCGAGCACATTGCTCGTTACGCTGTAACGCCTCTTCCGCTTTTACCCGATCAGTGACGTCCATCACGGTGCCCATGAGTTTGACTTGTCCCGCATCGTCGACGACGGGCTCGGAAATGGTTTCGATATGTTTTTGCGTTCCGTCTGGCAGAATGAATCGATACTCGAGCGGCCGAGACTCCAAGACCTCGAAGCTTTCGCGCAAGCCTTGATCCACACTATCTCGATCGTCCGGATGAACCCGTTCGCGGAATTCGCTGTAATGCGGGGAAGGTGGCGGGTCGGGAAAACCAAAAATGCGGCATGTTTCGACGGACCAATCCGTCGTACCGGTTTGGAAATCCAATACCCAGCTGCCCGTCTTCGTGAGTCTTTGGCCTTCGGCGAGGTTCTTTTCGCTGCGCCGCAATCTCGATTCCAGTGCGCGTTGCTCGGTAATGTCGCGACAGCAAAGGACAATCAGAGCTTGCCCGGTCACGTCGCAGTGGGTCGAGCATAATTCCATTATCCGCTGATCGCCATTTTTGTGGCGATATCCTCGCTGAAATATGGATTGCGCTCCCAACCGGACCTGTTGGATGAATTCGCGTATGTCTTCCTGTGGAGTGCGCACGATGAAATTCCACAGCTCCATTCCGAGCAGCTCGTCTTTCGAATAACCCAAGACTTCGCACGCTGCGGCATTGGCGTCGGTGATTCGTCCATCAATATCGCAAACGAAAATCGCATCGGCGACGTTCGCCACGATGGCCTCTGCATGCGCCACCCGTTTGCGCATGGCTTCGAGCTCGTTTTGGCAACGCTCCAGCTCCAGCCGCAATTGCTCGATCGACAATGTTGATTCTCGGCTCGCTACCATGACAATTCGTCCTCGAAAAAGGCATCCGAGCTATATCACAAACCAACCGGATTACAGCTTGATCAATCCGAGACGGCTGGCGGTACCAATGGCTTCGGTGCGACTGAGAACATCGAGTTTGCGGAAGATGCTTCGCGTGTGTGATTTCACGGTCGTCTCGCTAATGCCGAGCAAGCTGCCGATTTCTTTGTTGCTTTTGCCGCCAGCGAGAAATTCGAGGACCTCGACTTCTCGGTTCGTGAGGGCTTCGCGCGTCAAGCTTGCCGCGAGCTTTTGCACGAGTTGCGCGGGCAAACAGGTCTCGCCGCGTTTGACCCGACGAATCGTGTCGAGAAGGTCTTCGCGCCGCGAATCTTTCAACAAATAACCTTTGGCGCCTGCTTTGATGGCCTTGACGAGGTCGCTATCGGTATCGAACGTAGTCAGGACGATAAGACGCGCAGAAGCATCCTGTCGCCGAATTTCTTCAATGGCTGCGACTCCATCCATGACGGGCATGCGCAAGTCGATGAGCACCACGTCTGGGCGGTGCATTTGCCAAAGTTCTACTGCCTTCCGACCGTCGGAAGCTTCGGCGACGACCATCATGTCTGGTTGGCGGCTGATGATCGCCGCCAAACCCTCGAGGACGATGAGGTGATCGTCGGCGATGAGTACGCGAATTCGTTCGGGATCGGGATTGGCCGCATTGGGTACGGAAGGGCTGTTCATGGTGTCTCGGGGCATGAGTGGTTTGGCGCGAATGTTCTAGCGCAACTCGGGGTAGCACGGCATCCTCCGAATGGAGGAGGCATTGGTCATCCGTCCGCAGGACAGAAATTTAGCCCACACGATCAGTGGATTTTGTGGTCTGGCTTGTTAGAGTTGGCTGGCAATCGACGCTGACGAGCGTTCCGTTCGACTCCAATAACAAAGGAAAGCACGATGAACCGTTACCACAAGCTTTACACCCCGGAAGACAGCGCGGTCGTATTCATTGACCACCAGCCGCAGATGACGTTTGGCGTTGCGAGTATCGAGCGCGCTTCGCTCATCAACAACGTCACGCTGCTTGCGAAAGTGGCCAAAACGTACAAGGTGCCCGCTATTCTCACAGCGGTAGAAACGGAAGCGTTCAGCGGGTACGTTTGGCCGCAGCTCCTCGATGTATTTCCCGGGCAACCGGTCATCGAGCGAACTTCGATGAATTCGTGGGACGATGCGGGATTTCGCTCGGCCATTGAAGCGACGGGTCGGAAAAATATCCTGCTCACCGGGTTATGGACGGAGGTTTGCGTGACTTGGCCGGCCATTGAAATGCTCGGCGCTGGTTATAACATTTACGTCGTCGAGGATTGCTGTGGCGCTACGTCGCCAGCGGCGCACGATGCCGCGTTGTCCCGCATGGTCCAGGCGGGGGCCGTACGTTTGACGACCCTTGCCGCATTGCTCGAATGGCAGCGCGACTGGGCAAACCGCGAGCATTACAACGAGCTCATGGGCATTCTCAAGCAACACGCTGGCGCTTATGGCGTAGGCGTCGAGTATGCGTACACGATGGTGCATCACGCTCCGCAATCGGCAGTATCGCCGCAGATCGTCCCCAAGAAATCCAGCCACTGATTGAGCTAGCCATGCCCGAGACCATTCACATTGCCATCATTCGGCGCGTTCGGAAATCGCACGTCGAAGTTTTCGAACGCGCTCTCGCCGACTTTGCCAGCCGATCCTTGGCCGAGCCTGGGACGCGGGGAGTCCATTTCATCTACCCGACGCCCGGCTCCGATGCTGTGGACTACGGTATTCTCCGCAGCTTTGCAAGCGCCGCCGATCGCGATGCGTTTTACGAGACCCCGCTCTACAAAGATTGGGTCGCTCGAATCGAGCCCATGGTGGAAGGCGATCCGCTGATCCGGCACGTGAATGGTCTCGAGGCCTGGTTTCGTGATTCTCAGGCGCCCATGCCACCCCGTTGGAAAATGGCGCTGCTCACCTGGATTGCCGTGTGGCCGGTCAGCATGTTCGTCCCGGCCATACTTATGCCTTTGCTCGGCCCGACATTTCCAAAAGTCCTCGCTTCCGGGGTCATTGCCGGAGGTATCGTCGCGATTCTCACGTGGATCGCCATGCCCGTACTCGTGAAGCTGGCCCATGGCTGGCTTCGCCCAAGGAAAAACCCATGAAAACCATTGCCGATCTCATCCTCCACAACGGACGCATTACCACGCTCGATCCGAGCCACCCCGAGGCAAAAGAAGTGGTCATCGTGGACGGACGAATTGCGGGCGTCGACAATGCTGCGGAATTCGAGCGTGGACCAAGAACGAAAGTCGTGGATCTCGGCGGGCGCAGGGTCATTCCTGGGCTTTACGATTCGCATTTGCATGTCATTCGCGGCGGATTGAATTACAACCTGGAGCTGCGGTGGGAGGGCGTCCCCTCACTCGCCTTGGCCCTGGAAATGCTCCGCCAACAAGCAGCCCGCACGCCTGCGCCGCAATGGGTGCGGGTGGTGGGCGGATGGAGCGAGTTTCAATTTGCGGAACGCCGCATGCCGACGCTCGACGAAATCAATGCTGCGGCCCCCGATACGCCGGTTTTCATTCTGCACCTCTATTGCCAAGCTTTGCTCAACCGAGCAGCTCTGCGCGCCTGCGGATACACGAAAGACACGCCCGATCCGCCTGGAGGCACCATCGTCCGCGACAAAGCCGGCAATCCCACCGGGTTACTCATTGCCAAACCCAATGCGACGATTCTCTACGCCACGCTGGCCAAAGGGCCCAAGCTCCCCCCCGAATACCAATACAATTCGACTCGCCACTTCATGCGGGAACTCAATCGGCTCGGCGTCACGAGTGTTTGTGATGCTGGAGGCGGATTCCAGAATTATCCCGAAGACTACGCGATCATCCAAGAGCTTCACGAACGCGGCGAGATGACGTTGCGCATCGCGTACAACCTGTTCACGCAGAAAGCCGGCGGCGAGCTCGAAGATTTCACGCGCTGGTCGAAAATGATCAAACCAGGCGATGGCGACGATATGCTTCGCTGCAATGGTGCGGGCGAGATGTTGGTTTTCTCGGCGGCGGATTTCGAAGATTTTCTCGAACCCCGCCCCGATCTGCCGGAAAAACTGGAACAAGAACTCGAACGCGTCGTGGGGTTTTTGGCGCAAAGTCGCTGGCCATTCCGCCTGCACGCGACGTACGACGAATCGATTTCCCGATTCTTGACCATTTTCGAGAAGGTCAATCGCGACGCACCGCTGGAAGGATTGCATTGGTTCTTCGACCATTGCGAGACGATCTCCGATGCGAACATCGAACGAATCAAAGCGCTAGGAGGCGGCATTGCCATTCAGCATCGAATGGCGTTCCAAGGCGAATACTTCGTCGATCGTTATGGGGCAAAAGCCGCAGAGCGAACACCTCCCTTGCGGCGTATGCTGGAGATGGGCGTGCCCGTGGGTGCAGGTACGGATGCAACGCGCGTTGCGAGCTACAATCCGTTTGTCTCGCTGTATTGGATGACGACCGGAAAAACCCTGGGCGGCTTGACGCTTTATTCAGAAAAGGCTCGATTGACGCGGGAAGAAGCGCTTCGATTGTACACCCAGGGCAGCACGTGGATGTCGCGCGAAGAAGGATCACGGGGCGCGATCGTTCCTGGACAGCTCGCGGATCTTGCGGTACTGACGGCCGATTATTTTGCCATTCCCGACGAAGAGCTCAAGGCACTCGAATCAGTGCTGACCATTCTCGGAGGCAAACCCGTTTATGCAGCCGAGGATTTCAAACCGCTTGATCCGGGGGATTTGCCGGTGATGCCGGATTGGTCGCCGGTGAATCATCATGCTGGAGCATGGCGGCCGCAATCGCCTCAGCCCGTCTCTGCGCAAGCTCGCCTGCATGTGCCTGGGAAGCCAGGTGGCTGGACTTCGTACAATCGGCAATGGTTATCGGAGCTTGGCGACCTGTTCGGCGGCTCGTGCGAGTGTTTTGCGTTCTGACAAACGCCAAACTTCGTTACCGCCTCACCCGCACAATCGTACTCCGCCCGAATTCCTTGATCGCCCGCAATCCATACCAACCCTCGGGCACCGGCGGGTCTGTCCAGTCGAATATCCACTTCGCATCAATGGGCGCCATGTTCACGCAGCCCCCGCTTTTCTTTTCGCCCCACCCATCGTGCCAATACGCCCCGTGCAACGCATGTGGGCCATGAAAATTCAGCACGTAATTCACTTCCGAATGAATCAAATTCGAGTCCGTACTCGAAACCATCGTCGCCGTACGAAACTTGCCATCCACCCGAAAGAGTCCCGTCGGCGTCGACGCCGTTTTAATCGGATCAATGCCTTCGTACGGAATGCCTCCACGCCCCGGCGCAATCATCGTCGCATACACCGGCCGCAAACCCTCGTACGCCAAAAGCGTCCCTTCGAGCACCCGCACATCCACCCATTTCTGTTTGTCCGGGTCCTTGTTCCCCAACCACGGCGCCTCTTTCACCGCTTCGATGATCTGCGCATCAGCGACCAAGACGAACATGCCAGGCTCTTTCGTCTCGACAAACTTCTTGCCATCCTGCTC
>DAOMZH010000188.1:0-5130 GCA_035437985.1 Polyangium sp. (in: bacteria)
ACGCCCGAACCGATTCCAGCGCCGGGGTTTTGGGATGGCGTTGGAGATGGCGGAGTCAATGCGCTCGTGCAGCTTCCAACGATGATACCGACGGAGACATCGACGATCATTGGGCAAGTCCAAGGGACATTAAACGCCATTGATGCGTACGAGCAAGGCGGCATTGTCGACGCAATCAATACGGCCAATCCATTGATGGGCGTCGTGAACTTGGGTTTTGCCATTGACGAAGGGGATTGGTACACCGTCGGGCTGGAATCGGTGGGCGTGGCCGTGACGGTTGCCGTGGTGATTGTGGGGAAAAAGCTGGGCCCGAAAATGGGGCCGCAGTCGGCGAGGGGGCCGCCGAAGGTTGCAGAACCGCCGAAGGTTCGACGACAGCCAAACGCAGCGACCAAGCGAGATGCCACAATAGCAGCAACCGATGCGAACGGAATAACAAGGTGCCAATATTGTGGCTCTGCAACGACCGATGGAGCTGGACTACCAACGTCGAAAGAATTCGACCATCGAGTCCCGTACGTTCGGAATGGTGGCTCAGGAGGGGACAATATTCAGGTTGCATGCCGAACGTGTAATCGATCCAAAGGCGCGAAGACACCAGAAGAATGGGGCGGCCCGAGAAGGAAGGAATAATCCAATGAGCGAACAAATCGACTTCCACCGAAAAGCTTACGTTTGCATTCATGTGTTTCGTCATGAAAGACCAGTGCTCCTTGTGAGCCGAGCCGACGGTGACTGGTGCTTATTGTGTGGCGATGAGCACGATGACGACGCGAGTGAATACCGAGTTGTTGGCATTGGCCACTTTCTCGAACGCGACCCAACGATTAATGCTGTCCTCGATCTTCCGCCAGAATGGGATGCTGAACGGACCGCTGAAGGACAACCGTGGAACCGGCAACCGATTCCAGATAGTGAACGGTAACGGTTGTCGCGGTCATTGCGGCGAAAAAGCTGGGCCCGAAAATGGGGCCAAAGTCGGCGAGGGGGCCGCCGGTTGCGCACGACCATCACCTCATGACAAACAAGAATTACGTATCGACCGCACGCGGAGGACCATGGTCCCGAGGTTCGAGGATATGTCGAAGAAGGCGGGAATGACCTTGGAAGATGCGGCAAACCGTGTACGGATTCCCGGACACGGAGGGCCGCATCCCGAGGTGTACCATCGGGAGGTGTATCGCCGCCTCGATTTTGCTACAGACGGCTTGAGCGGAAACGCGTACACAAGAGCATTTCGCGCAGAACTTGAGAGGATTCGGATAGACGCTGCAACTTCAGGCTCCAAACTCAATTCATTGGTGGTAAAACCATGAAATACTACGATCTAGTCGACGACATGAAGAATAGTTTTGGACCGCCGTGCCATCCCTCGTGATGCACACATCTTCCGCATCAAGGACTGGGAGGTGGTGCTTGTCGTCTCAGAATCCGTCAAAAACGCCATGGAGCGCGTCGGATGTTATGGCGCCGAGTTCACCGAACTCGAATTGGCGTGATGCACATCGACAACAATCCTTTGGCTTTCGTGGATCCGAGTGGTTTTACGGCGGAAGAAGCGTTGCGTATACCCCACCCACGTTGGCGGCCGCCAGGCAACCCATCGCACTGACGGCGTCGGATCTGCTCGGGGTTCGAAATCGTTGACGCTTATCAAAAAGGCGGGGCGATTCATGCAATCGACGTCATCAACCCGGCAATGCCGTTGGCCAATGCCATCGTGGGCATCAAAGAAGGCAATTGGTACAAAGTCGGCGAGAATGCCGCGTCCATGACCATTGCCGCCGTCATTGCGGCGAAGAAAGCCCGGCCGAAAATGGGGCCTCACGCGCCGTCAGGGACGCCTGCCCACCGTCTTTATGCTCTCGTCAATTGACAACAACCCGATCCGACAACGGATCGAATCCTCATCAATTGTCCAACACCCAATCCGCGACGGAATCGTGCTCTCGTCAACCGACCAACGCCCAATCCGTCCCGGATCGTCCCCTCGCCAACCAACCACTTCACAATCCGTGACGGAATCGTGCTCTTGCACATTGACCAATACCCGATCCATGACGAAATCGTGCTCTTGCACATGGACCATTACCCGATCCGCTACCGGATCGCCCTGTCGTCACGCAACAAGTGTGAATTGTCACCCCGGAATTTGCGTGGTGTAAACCACGACTACGCCATCGCTACATGCCACATTCCGTGGATCACATTACGGTGTAGGAACGTTTCCGGGTTCAGGTGAGGCCGAATCATCCGCGTCGCTCAGTTTACGGAAATCGAAAAAGATAAACCGTGCCAAACCTTTTCCGGCTCGACCCAATGCTGTCTCCACGAGTCGCTTTTGTTCCCACAAAGCGTCTACAACCACTTTGCGTGCATTGATTTCGTTCTGAAAAAGCCGATTGACTTGTTGTTCGCCCGCGCTCAGCTCCCTTGCTGCCGGACCCACGACTGGAATCACCTCATCGATCAGAGCAATGAAGGTGTCCTTTTCCCGCAAATTCGATCCTGCAAGGCTCGTGCGCAAATCCGCGGCGAGTTCTTCGTCTTCGCGAATCGTGGGGGACGTGTATTCGTCGGTGCCATTGGGAAAAATCGCTCGATAATCGGGATTCTGCTCGACTCGATCCGCCAATGAGGTGCGTGTAGATTCGGAGATCACCGCCACGATGCCTTCGAATCCGCGATCGACCCCTTTGCCCTTGCCAAACGTGATTCGGTGGTCGATATCCTCGAATTGACTTCGCGTCACATAGATTGCGTGCAATGCGCGCGTCGCCGTCACAATGGTATTGCTTGCATTCGTCAACACCGTGCGCCGCTCGGGCGTGGGCACGAGGTTCGTCATGGCCGCAACACCCTCGATTCTTCCGCTCACTTCCGCCGCGTACCGAACGATCTTGATCGACTCGGCCTTCACCGTAGGAAGCATGATGGTTTCCTTTCTTGGTCGGAACTTGCGAGATAGGACGGTAAGCCCGGGTCCCGCGGCACGTCAAGACGAAAATGCACGACCTTGCTGACCGAAGGTCGCCGCAACCATGACAAGCCCATTTTCGTCTGAATGAGGAAAGCGACTCCGGCCATGCACGAGATCTGCGCCTTGCGCGCAATGCATTCCGGATGGCCCGATTAGATCGTCAGATAGGTTTGGTCTTTCAAACCGCGCTCGTAGTCGGCCAAAAGACGCATGCCTTCCGTGGGCTTCATGAGGTCTTGCTTGATCGCGCCGTCGACTTGCGCCTTCAGCTTCGCAATGAGCCCCGGCGTGTCGTATTGCGTCATCGCCAAGACTTCCCGAATCTGATTGCCCGCGATCGTTTCTTCCACGTAATACCCGCATTCCTCGTCGTCATCGAGGAACACGTGCACTTCGTTTACCCGGCCAAACAGATTGTGAATGTCGCCCATGATGTCCTGGTACGCACCCGTCAAAAAGATGCCCAGGAAATAGGGTTCGTCCCCACGTAACGCATGCAATTGCAACGTGTCCTTGACGTCCGACAAATCGATGAACTTACTCACCTTGCCTTCAGAATCGCACGTGATGTCCACCAACGTGCACTCCGCTGCCGGCTGTTCGTCCAATCGATGAATCGGCACCACCGGGAAAAGCGCGCCCAGCGCCCAATGATCCAAGAGCGACTGAAACACCGAGAAGTTGCAGATGTACTGGTCCGCCAAGTTGTTCTGCATCTTCACCACATCCTCCGGACGCTCCGAAGGATCCAGCGTCATCGCCAACTTCTGAATCGCCTCCGCGATTTCCCAGTACAGCGCTTCCACCCGCGCTTTCACGTCGAGGTTCAAGAACCCAAGCTCGAAGAGTTTTTCCGACTCTTCCTTCACTTGCAAAATATCGTGCCACGCCTCCACCAAATTCGCTTGCGTCAGCGTGTCGCGCGTATCCAGCAAGTTCGCGATCAACTTGTGTTCTTCCGTCTTGATGTCGATCGGAGCTTCCGGAGTTTTCTCGATCGAACCAAACGCTTGCACCACGAGCACCGAGTGATGCGCCACGATCGCACGCCCCGATTCACTCACGATGTTCGGATGCGGGACCTTCTCGTCGTCACACACATCCAAGATGTTGAACACGATGTCGCGCGCATACTCTTCCACCGAATAGTTCATCGATGAATGAAATGTCGAACGCGATCCATCGTAGTCGATCGCCAAACCTCCACCCACGTCGAGGTACTCGATCTTGTGTCCCATTTTGCGCAGCTTCGCGTAGTGCCGCGTCGCTTCACGCACAGCTCGTTTGATCACCAAGATATCGGGGACCTGCGAACCAATGTGGAAGTGAAGGAGCTTGAACGAACTGCTCATCCCAGCTTCCGCCAAGATGGCACACGCGGTGAGAATCTCGGCGGTTGTCAAGCCAAACTTCGCATGTTCTCCGCCGCTATCGGCCCATTTGCCAGCGCCTTGCGTCATCAGACGCACGCGAAGACCCAGCATCGGCTCGACGTTCATCTCTTTCGCAACGCGGACGATCATCCGCACTTCCGAGAGCTTTTCGGCTACCAAAAGGACCTTTTTGCCGAGCTTGCGCCCAAGCATCGCGGTGCGAATGAACGCTTCGTCCTTGTAGCCATTGCACACGATCAGCGACTCGTTGTCGGTGTGCACGCTCAGACCTGCGAACAGTTCCGGCTTGGATCCAACCTCGAGACCGTAGTGATAAAGACGTCCTGCTTCGAGGATCTCTTCGACCACTTCTTTGAGTTGGTTCACCTTGATGGGGAACACGCCGCGGTACGTCCCGCGAAACTTCAGATCGGCGATAGCGCGGTAAAACGCATCGTTCAGCGCGCGAACGCGATGATGCAGTAGATCCTGAAATCGAATCAGGAGCGGCGTGCGCATACCTTGCTCGCGAGCCTGCTCGACCACATCGAGCAGAGCGATTTTTCGCCCGCGTTCTTGCAGCGGGGCTACGGTGATCCGACCATCTTGACTCACATCGAAGTACCCTCGACCCCAACGGTCGATCATGTACAGGTCCTTCGCATTTAGAGTCGTCCACTTATCGTTTTCGTTCTGGTTCGTGCTCAACTTCTTACGTCTCCCTCGTAGCCGAAGGCCGAGTCCTGCATCGAGAGGTTCGAGAGAATGGGAACT
>DAOMZH010000188.1:5230-14107 GCA_035437985.1 Polyangium sp. (in: bacteria)
TCCCTCGTAGCCGAAGGCCGAGTCCTGCATCGAGAGGTTCGAGAGAATGGGAACTTGGGGGGTTTGGCGCTGCTGAACTTCGAGTCGAATCTGCATCGCCCCACGGCGGGTCATTACGCTACAAAGGTCTCCCGTTCAAGCCGACAAAGGCCCGAGAGCGTGCCGACCAGGCGATTCGCGCAGCAGCCTGGTCCACACGCTCTGAAGAGGAGACCCCGTTCATCAGGCTTTCTTCGCCGCCGCTGCTGCCTTTGCGCGCTTGGCAGCGGACTTGTAATGGTCATAAAGACGCGGCACCGGATACGCCTCGATGCGCTTCTTGTAGCCCGCATCCTTCGTGCGGTTTTCCGCGGTCAAGACGGCATCGATGAGCTTGTCACGCGTGCCAAATTTTTCCTTGACCTCACTGAACGTCGCGTGAAGACGCAAAAGCTTGGCGTTCGAAACATGTTCCAAACCGCGATTGCCGCCTTGATCGCTATTGGTGCGGCCGAGCCACAGCTCTTCCGTCGCGAGCGCCTTGATGGCTTCGACCAGTTTTGTTTTGTCGCCAAAACGATCCTTGACGATCGCAAGGGGTGCCTTGTTTGCCACGATGATGTCTCCTTGTCGTTGCGGGCGCGAGATGACTCGCGCGGCTGTTTCGGAGCGCGCTTGCTAGCAAAGTTCGCCGCAAGGTGCAAAGGAATCCGAAAGACCTTCCACATTTGAAAGATCGTCGACGACCTACAGCTGATACGCTGCGCTCATGAACGCTTCGGCGCACGCATGCTTCGTCGTTGGTCTGAGCTTGCTACTGGCTTCATGTGGCAATCCTCCGAACGCAGCAAACGTACCGGACGAACCTTCGTCCAGCAGCACCGACGACGCACCGGTCATCGTGCTCGGTCGACCGGGTGCCGTGCGAGCTGGTGCCGCGACAAACTCGCCTTTGCAAGTCGCCGAGCAAGAGCCGCAAAACCCCGCGCTCTCGCCCGTTCCCGCACCCCGCACGGTCGACGCAGAACTCTCCGATCTCGTGCGCGATCCTCGGCTCGCCACCTGGGCCCCGCGAGCCAGTCAATTACTGATTACAGAACTCCAAACCCTCGAGATGCTGTTGTCCTCCCAGGGCGCCAATGGTCCCGATCGCCCCATTCTCCTGCGCCGTTTGGGCGATAGTTATTACGAACTCAAAACCTCCGCGCGCCAAGAAAAACACCGCGCCCTGCAATCGGGTCGAGCTACGTCGCGGGACATCGACAGACCAGAAAAACTCGCAACTGCGGCGCAGAAAAAATTTCTTCAATATTACGAAATGCTCGTCGACAAATACCCGAACCATTGCCAAAGGCCAAACCCGGCTGATCCGACAAAAAGCCAAGGGTGCCTCGATGACGTGCTCTATTTCCTGGCCCTCGAATACCAACGCCTCGATACACCGGACCAAGCGCGAAAATATTTTTTGAAATTGATTCAAGCCTATCCCGTATCCCCGTGGGTACCTTCGGCGTACCTCGCATTTGGGGAATTCTTTTTGGCCGAGGGGGCGGACGATCCGTCAAAATACGTGTACGCGCAGCAAGCCTACGACAAGGTCACCCAATATCCGCCGCCGCAAAATGAAACGTATGGTTTTGCCAATTATCGCCTAGGTCAGGTTTTCGTACACCGACAAGACTTCACGAATGCTCTTTTGTATATGACGAAAGCCATCGATTTCAGCGTGAACTTCAGCACCGTGCGCGGTTCCGACTTGCTTGGAGGGATATCTCGGCGCGAAATCGTGCCCATTTACGCGCAAGCCGGCACGCCCCGCAAAGCGGAAGCTTTTTTCAAGCGTCTCGCGAATGATCCGCCCGGCTCGAACGAGCACCTCGTCATGATGCTGGACGCCCTCGTGATGGCATATTTGCACGAAAACAAACGGGTCGAAGCTGCCGATGTGTGTTATTCTTTCTCGGGCGGCAGTGCCGCACTTCCTTCTTGTGGACAAGTAAAGCCGTAATCTCGAAGTGCCGCTGGATTGTACATCGTCGGAATACGGTCGATATGGTCATGCGTTTTTATTGCGTGCCGCTTCTACCCCGAACTTTGTCGGCTATTTTCGCCGCAGGCATAACCTTGCTCGGGGCGTGTAGCCCTTCGGCGCATCGCCCATCCACCCCTGAAATCGTCGAACCACAGGTGGTTTCTGCCCCTGCGCCGCCAGTGACGGCATATTCTTTTCTGCTGGAATCACCGCCCCCCGCTCTGCCAGTTATCCCGCTCCTGGCATTCGCGGATGCCCCGCCTCCGGCGCTCAGCGCCCCGGTGTCGAAATGCAATGAGCAACGCGCCCAAGCCTTTTTGATGCGCAGCACGTACATTCAGCAACATGGTTTGTCACCGGAAATGGTGAGCCAACGAAAACAACTGCATCAGGCGGCCATTGAATACCGCACGCGTCATTATGGGTTGGTTGACGGTTTTGGCGATATCCTCATGAATTCCCGACCTCCATACGATTATTCTTCCGATGGCCGATTCTTCGGGATTCACGTGCGTATGAATTCTCGGGTGCTCGTGGCGTTGGGGTGCGTCGAGGAACAAATCAAACAATCATGCCCGAATACTCCCTATGTGCCGCTCGTGCTCGATGGCCTCAGGGCTCGCAATACATTCCACAACAACGAAGTCAGCAATCATCTTTATGGAATTGCGATCGATATCGATCCGGCCCGCAATGCCTGTTGCCATTGCGTCGCGCCGGCACGAGATGCGCCCATTTGCCGAAAGCCCGCGAAAACACCATTTGATCATGCCGAAATTCCGCCGTGCTGGGTGGGCGCCTTCGAGAAATACGGTTTTTATTGGCTTGGACACGACGTCCTCGAAGATACGATGCACTTCGAGTTTCTTGGCGATCCCAACCAAATTGTTAAAAAATAGGCCGCCACGCCATCTCCCCGGTCCACGAACCACACCTGACGACTGCGAAAATCTTCCCTGGTCAACGTGGATCTGCTAGCGTCGATGCCGCGCCATGAACGAACGTCCTTCCATCACGGTCAACAATGTTCCTATCGCCTGGGATCCCGATGCCGGCGATGTAACTTTTTTTGGGATTTCCTCTGTTCTTTTCTGGGCCAATCCCTCCATGTTTCGCATGCTCGAACCCCTCGTCGAAGAAATCGGCGTGGACCTATTCCGGATGCTGGTTGCGCATTCGTCGAGCCTCGGAACGGACGAAGACTACAATTCGATGGTCACTGCATTGGGAAAGAATTTTCAGGAAGGTTTTTTGGCGTGGGGCCGCGCTGTCGGAGCGGCTGGTTGGGGTTCGTTCGAACTGCCACATTTCGACATCGAATCGTGTACGGCCGAAGTCCGCGTGGTCAATCCTTGGGAATTGCGAATGCAAACCTCCGGAGGCCGATTGTGGGGTTGCCCATTTTTACAAGGCAAAGTCATTGGCATTTTGGAACATGCCCTCGGGCAACGCTGCTGGGCCGACGAAGACCTCGACATCGAATCCAATCCACCCGTCGTCACCTTCTCCGTGCGCGCTTGGGATCGCACGCTCAATGATGAATTGAAACGATTGCGCGCCGAACAAATTCGCGCCGCAGAAGCTCGTTTGTCGGAACAAGTGGAGTCGGCAGCAGCAGCATTACGCGAAAAACACCGCGAACTCGACGAAAAAGACGCCATCATTCGGTCGCTCTCGAGTCCGATTCTCCAAGTATGGGACGGGGTGCTCGTCGTGCCCATCGTTGGTGCGCTCTCGGCAAAACGGGCGGAGTTGCTGAATGCGAATTTGCTGAGTCGAGTCGTGGATCAAATGGCAACCCACGTGGTGCTGGACTTGACGGGGCTCGATACTGTGGATAACGAGGTTGCCGAGCGGTTGGGGTCGACGGTTACCGCATTGAAATTGCTCGGCACGGAATGTTCGGTGGTGGGTTTGTCGCCGGAATTTGCGCGGCGCGCGGTGGAGCTCGATATCTCTTTTGGGGGCGTGCAAGTGTTGCGCACGCTCGCGGATGCATTACGCGACGTCGTGGGTTTGCGTCGACCGACGCAGAAAGGTCGCAAACACTGATTGGATTTGCCGGCTCAGATCATCCAGAAAAACACCGCCGTCATACGTTTTTCCGCAATGGTGCGTCCGAAATAATTTGTGGCGCTGTGAATCAAATTCGCTCGATACAGAATCAAACGATTGTAACGATTATCGATGCGTTTGTCCTCGACGAAGCAATCTCCGGGTACGTACCGCGTCCCAAAAGCCTCGACGAGGTTCGCGTGGGGATCGGGGACCATATTGCCGCCAAGCTGCCCATTTGGCAATTTGACGCGATAAAACGACGTCCCACAAGCTGCGGGAGCATTGGGGGAAAGATACAAGACCGCCGCATACCGGCAGAGTTTTTTTGAATCCGTATGAGGTTTGGGGCCGCTTTCGGTAGGCCCGACGATTTGCACACAATTGTGATCGAGCGACTCTCCCGCGGGCGCTTTTTCTTGCCAGAGACGCTTCGCTCCCGTCGCTTTGCGCACCTTTTCTTCAATAATTGCCAATTCTTCCGGAACCAGCGCCGGGACGGCTCGCATACCTGGCCAGCCTTCATCGCGATACGGAGCGCCAAAAACCCAATCTTTTCGCGCCAAAAGTCGCGCTCGTAACCCGTCGGGCTCCGGCATCACGTCTTCGAATACCCAATAATCACGACCTTCTTGCAGATTACGATGCGGAAGACCATGCAGCTTCGGAGCGGGTCCACGTTGCGGGAGCATCGGCGTACACCTTGTCGAAATTCACTGGATAGTCGGAACGAAAAGATAGCTGGTTCCCTTGAAAAAAACAAGTGCAGAAAAATATACTCGAAAAAGGAGCGCCCTCCCTATCCCATGCGCAAAACCAACGTGTCTCGAAAATTGATCCCTTGCTCGACCTGATGTTATGATCCCCGTGTGCGCTCGTCCTGAATCATGGCTGCCCCATGCTCGATGTTGGTAATCCACCAAGAACCGCCCAGGCAACCGACGAAACGAATCGTTTCTCGATGATGTCCCAGAAAACCGCAAACCAATGACGCTCGCGCAATCGCTCTCCTAACGTATCGACCATGAAAAACTATTTGTCCGTCGGACAGCTGCGTCTCGTCGTTTTTGCCTTCGTCCCTGCGTGGATCGTAGGCATGCTCATCATGCGCCTGTCTTCCGCCCCGATGGCCATGCTCCTCATGAACCTCGGCGCGGGAATCATTGGGTTTGTCGGGGTGCTTTATGGTGCTCGAGGCTTGTCGTCAGCGATCGCCAAAACGCCATTCCCATTCGCCCTTGCAATTCTCGGGACAATCACTTTCACGCTGTTTGACCGAGGACTCGATGGTGTGCATCGTTGGCTGCAGCTTGGACCGGTTCGTTTGCATGCCGCTGCATTGACGACGCCGATCTTGCTTTTCGCCCTCGCCCGTCTGTGGCTGGAGCAAAAAACGGTATTGGTCCTGGGTCTCGTTGCCGCGAGTTTGGCGCTGCATATCATTCAACCCGATGCGGGCCAAGCAACGGCCCTTGGTGCAGCAACCATGATCCTTGCGATATTTCCAGACAAACGTCACGTTGCTCGGGGAACGCTGGCGCTCGTAGCGGCAGCGAGTATTACTGGCGCCTGGATTCGACCCGATCCATTGGCTAGTGTGCCCATGGTCGAAGGTATCGTTGCCGAAGCGTTTGTCCTGCATGTTGCCTTGGGCGTTGTCGCGTGCGTCGCCTTGGTCCTGCTCCCGGCGATGGCGCTGCGAATTGCTCATCAATATCGGACAAACCATTTCGTTTGGTTGTTCGGCACGCTATTGGCGGCATACTTTGCCGCGAGCATTGCCGTAGCCGCGGTCGGCGCGTTTCCCGTGCCCGTGCTCGGATTTGGCGCTTCGCCCATTCTCGGGGCGCTCTTGGGCCTCGGTCTGCTGCAATCGTCAGCGCCGCGCGAACCTTCGCCATCGAAGTCGTGACTTTTTTCGCCAACGGTCGTTGCATGTGCTATGGAGGAGCAAACGCTTCCCCGTAAATGTGGTGGCGAAACAGCGGAAAGGCAGGTCATGTTGCGCGTCGATGATGAAATTGTCGAATCGAATGAGCAATTCGTGGGTATGTGGAGCGAGTTTGCTCGACGGTTTCCGGGGAGCCGCGTGGAACGACTTCCGGGCCTCACGGTGGCCGTTTCCGGCACTCCAATGGCCTTCGTCAACGTCATTGCATTCTCGTCGCCCATCGAAGGTCGTGAGGATCTGGTTCGTCGTTGTCGAACTGCGGTCGAAATCGGCACGGAGAGTGGTTTGCCCTGGTTATTGTCCACGTGTGATCCATGGATGGGAGACGCCGAAGAAGCCCAAGCAACGCTTGCGGAATTCCATTTCACGACCAGTTTGCCCACGATCGGCATGGTTGCTGAAGACCTCACTCCCGCAAAACCCGTCCCCCAGGGCCTCGAATTGCGCCGGGTCAAAGACCAAGCAACACGTTGTGATCTCGTCGATCTCAATACGCTTGCTTATGGTATTCCCGAAGAAATCGGTCGCCAAGGCCCCGCCCAGGAATGTTTTTGGGACGACTCATTTCACGGATATGTTGCTTATTTGGACAACAAACCCGTCGCGTGTACCATGACCGCACCCCTCGACGGGCGCTTGTACGTGTCTTGGGTCGCGACCCACCCCGAACATCGACGAAAAGGTTATGCGGACGCAGTCATGCGCAAATCGCTCGCAAGCGCCCGCGAAGCCTCGGGCATATCACGCACGGTATTGCACGCAACGGTCGAAGGACAACCAGTTTATGAACGTATGGGCTACCGAAACGTCGTAGGTTTTACCTGGTACGCCCTCGATCATTGACCTCGCACCGTCCGCATTCGCCGACTTCCGCCACCCGCGTATTGCTCCTTTTGTCAACAGATTCGGCATCTTTGCGCCGCTCTTGCTTGTCGTGGCGCGGAGCCACAAAAGACTTGACGAACGAACGACCTTCGTTTAGTCGTCCAGCGCATGCCGTCCAATGTCGGTGCAAAGCTCGCTGCTGCGCTGCGCAAAACCCCCGTCGTCTTGGGGCTGACGCTCGCATTGCTCATGGGTCCCCTTCTCCTGGATTTGTTCTGCTACCCGATATCGATCCAGCGGCGGCTCTTTGCGTATTCGGCGCCCGACACATTTTATTATTTGACGGTCGCCCGAAACATCGGCTTGCACGGCCATTTCTCATTCGATGGTGAACATCTCTCGAATGGGTATCATCCGTTTTGGCAAGTCCTGGTGGCAATTCCCTATGCTCTTCGTCTGGTATCGGCCAACTCGATCTGGGTGCTTGCTATTTTGCTGGGGATGGAGTTTGTCCTGCAGTCGGCAGCGTTATGGCTCTGGTCGCGTATATTTCGCCGACCTGATGGCACATTGTCATGGCTTTTCGTCGCCCTTCCGGCAGGTCTATATGCGCTCCTGATTTGCCCAGCCTGGCTCGCACGCTCTGCGGACGTGCTCTCGCGAGAAAACCCGAGCGAAGGAGCCGAACCCGTTTATGGCAGTTTGTGGAGCTATTTCAATGGAATGGAGACGAGCCTCGTTCTCTTTTTCTTCGCCCTCGTTTCGTACCTCGCAACGCGCGACAAACCTCTCGCCCGCCCCATCGCCCTGGGCCTAGCTTTGACTGGACTCGTTTTTTCGCGCCTCGATCAGGGACTCATTGCATTGCCCATTCTCGTCGGCATCGCCTTCGACCACATGCGACAAGCCGAGCCTTGGCGTGAGCGTTTGAAAGCACCAGCAAAGGCGGCGTTGGCCTTTGGATTGCCCCTCGTAGCATACTTGCTGCTCAACCATTTCCTCATCGGCTCCGCATTGCCTATCAGCGGCCGAATGAAAAGCACGTTTCCGTTCATTAATTTTGAAAATATGGACGTCGCGCGGCGCTGGTTCAATGATGCGATTCGCCTGCGTGTGTACCGGCTCGACGACCATTGGCGCGTCCTGCAAATTTGGATCCCCATATTTTTTGCCGTGCTTGCACCATTGGTCGTTTTTCGCCTCCGCCTGCGCCGCAATCGCATGATCATCACGTGGCCCAAGGAAGCACCTCGACGGGGCGGCTTGTTGCTCATGACCTCTTTCGGCATCGTGGCCCTTGGGTTGTACGATTTCTTGTTTGTCTTGGTCTATGGCGTGGGGCATTGGTATTTTCCCATTTCGACCCTATTCGTTTCGCTGCTTGCGCTGCATGGGGCCGAGCGACTACGTCTAGCTTGGATCGCTCGCTGGATGCAAAAGGAAGAAACCCCGCGACGAGCGCGCTTGCGACGAATCACCCGGCTCGCCATACCCGTCATGCTCGTAGCGACGATTGCCGCTCTTTTCCCCGTGTTTCATCGAATGCCGAATTATCACCTGAAATACGCCCAGTTTGCTCTCGACGACGGACCGGCATTTCGGCAATTCGCGCAAGAAAACGACGTCAAAATCCTGGATTGCGACGACGGTATCGTGGCCTGGGTGGCCAACGTGCCCGCAATGTCCGCGACCGGATTGGGACTGGATCCCGAGGCTGCTCAGGCGCGGACCACCACCACGAGCAACTCGAACCTCATGCAACTGGCCATGAAACGTGGATACTTCTATGCGGCAACGTTGGTGTATGTCGATATGTCGCGACTCAAAAGTGGCTCGTCACGCGAGCTTCTCACATGGATGAGCACCACCGGAGCGTTCCTGCAGCTCGGCCACTTGAACGAATACACGTGGCGCCTCGCCTACTTGACCCCCAAACGTGATTTTGCGGTTCTGCAGGCCAAAGCGAAATGACTTTGTTTTCTTAGAGGGTGTTCATCAGGTTTTCACAGCGGATCGCCAT
Organism: Polyangium sp. (in: bacteria); assembly: GCA_035437985.1. Taxonomy (GTDB): domain Bacteria; phylum Myxococcota_A; class Polyangia; order Polyangiales; family Polyangiaceae; genus Polyangium. The sequence continues at coordinate 14,093 of DAOMZH010000188.1, forward strand.
AGCCCTGGGAGCGGT
>DAOMZH010000189.1:0-14055 GCA_035437985.1 Polyangium sp. (in: bacteria)
CAGGCCCGAGGCGTCGTGAGCCTACGAGCGTGCCATTGACGCTGCCAAGGTCGCGTATTTCCCACACGTCGTCTTTCCAGCGCAAGCTCGCGTGTTCGTGCGAAACCTTGGGGTCGTCGACACGAACGTCACATGCAGCATCCCGGCCGAACAAGCAGCGCATGCGCAGCGGGATCAGTTGATTGGTCGTTTTGCAATAGAGTGTGCCCATCTTGGAATGACTCTATACACGAACTCGTTTCGTGGGCCAAGCATTCGTTTGACAAAGTGGTGCATCGAGGAAAACGCGCTGTGAAAACCGTGATTGGCGGGCGGGGCAAGACTTGCGGTTGCTTCGCGCATCCCTTTCAAATCATTTTTCAATTCAATTCAACTTTCTTTTAAACGCCTTATCCGTAATCCGCCAACGTTAGAATTCCCGGCACGTCTCAGACCTTTGCTAACGGTCTAAATGTTGCAGCGCCCCGGACGATCCGAAATGGCACGAAAACGTCGCGCAAGGCTTCATCATCTACTCCTTATTTATTCGTTTCAATTTCGGTTCACTCCGCATAAACCATGACACAATGCTCGCGGTCTGCTTTGCATCCTGAATTTCTAGAAATGGATACATGGGAGTCCGATGCACGAGCGTTGGAGGACACCATGGATTCCGCATTGCGAGGCAAAGTAGCGCTCATTGATTCCAACAAGCCAAACGAAAGTGTTGCAGAAATTGTCGTCGTCGGTGACGTCATAATCGAACCAGGAACGGTCATCGAGCAATACGAAATCGTCAGGCGTATTGGCAAAGGAGGGATGGGCGTCGTTTTCTTGGCCCGCGATACACGTCTTGCGCGTCTCGTCGCCATCAAGATTCTCCACAACCACGGCGGCAGTAGCTCACCGCGTTTTTTCGTCGAAGCACGGATGACCGCGCGTTGTCGCCACGAAAATATCGTCATCATTCACGAGGTAGGCGAAACTCGAGGCTGTCCTTATATGGTCCTCGAGTACGTCGACGGAAAGTCATTTCGGCACATCATTGAACAAGAATCGGCCTCGATGACCACAAGCCGAGCCATCGAACTCATTATTCCTGTGCTCCGCGCCGTCGTCTGCGCCCACGGAATGGGTATCATTCATCGCGATTTGAAGCCAGAAAACATTCTGCTCCGAAACGACGGCTCGGTGAAGGTTCTCGATTTCGGTATTTCGAAGCCCGTCGCGGCCGACGCCGCTACTGTCTCCCTGCCTCATGCCGCGCACGAAAGTGAAAACGTCGTCTCGACCCAAACCGGAGCGCTGCTCGGAACCATGCCCTACATGTCGCCCGAGCAATGGCGATTCGAACCGCTCGATGCAAGTACCGACGTATGGGCCATAGGTATCATTCTTTTCGAATTACTCACCGGGGTGCATCCTCTCGCGCCGTTGTCCATGCGCCAACTATCGACGGTCAAAGACCTGGAAATCGCTTTGCCGAGTATTCGCGAATACCGCCCCAATGTGGGTGAACTTGGCGACGTGGTCGATCGTTGCCTAAAGAAACGCGCGCGAGAACGTTATCCATTGGCAGTCGAGCTCCTCGATGCACTCGAATCGATCTACCTTGCCAAACCCAGCATCACTCGCACCAATGACGAAAGCCCATTTGCGGGCCTTTCGGCGTTTCAAGAATCGGATTCATCGCGCTTTTTTGGTCGCGATCATGACGTCACCACGGCCATTGGCAAACTGCGAAGCCAAGAGCTCCTGACCATTACGGGATCCTCCGGTGCTGGCAAATCATCGTTCGTCCGCGCGGGGGTCATCCCAGCATTCAAGCGTGCACACCAAGGTGTCGATAGTTTCGTGGTTCGTCCGGGGAGAAAACCGCTCGTTGCCCTTGCCGATATCCTGGCCCGCAACGGCGATTCCGAGACAATCGCGCGCACACTCGCGATGCGGCCTGGATATTTAGGCGCGCGGTTACGTGAGTTCTGCAAACAAAGGGGAAGGGACCATCGCATTCTGCTTTTCGTCGACCAATTCGAAGAGCTGTACACGCTCGGTATTGAATTGTCGGAGCGTTTGGCCTTTTGCGCCTGCCTCCTAGGCGTGGCTGACGATGCTTCGTCGCCGCTGCGCGTGATCATTGGCATTCGTTCGGACTTTCTCGAACGCCTCACGGAAGATCGTGCATTTCTCGCCGCTGCAACTGCTGGCCTTTTGTTTCTTCCGCCGCTCACGCGCGAAGGCTTGGGCAACGCATTAAAGAAACCGCTCGAAGCCGTGCGACATCGATTCGAAGACGACACCTTGTGCGACGAGCTGCTCGATGGCCTCGGCACATCGAAAAACCCCTTGCCACTTTTGCAATTCACCGCGGCGCAATTATGGGAAACACGTGATAAAGAGGAGCGACTTCTGACGCGCGCGGGATATCTTGCGCTCGGTGGTGTGGCCGGAGCGTTATCAATGCACGCGGATGCTGTGGTATCCGCGTTATCGCCGCGCGAACAGCGGCTTGCTCGCTCCATTCTCGTGCGTCTCGTTACGCCTGAACGCACGCGCGCGATCATTCAGTTGGAGGAACTCAGCGGACTCGACGAAGATGACCGTGTCGTGGAGCAGGTGATTCAGCATCTTGCGGGTGCGCGGCTCCTGATGGTGGATGCGGACGACGAAGGCGCCGGGAAAACTTTGGAAATCGTGCATGAATTGCTGATCGATCGTTGGGGTAGACTCCGGCAATGGCTGGACGAGGACGAACACGACGCGTTGTTTTTGTCACGCCTGCGCAACGCGGCTCAGCAATGGGAAAAAGCTGGCGAAACCGAGGGGTTGGTATGGCGTGATCGGTCGGCAATGGAGGCGGGACAATGGCTCGAGCGGCGCCGGGTCGATCAAAAGGCTGACCAACCACTTGGGCTGGGCAAACGAGAGCAGAAGTATCTCGAAGCGGTCATAGGTTTGGCGGCCCGAACGCGACGCTGGCGAAGGCGTATTGCGGCCGGGATCATGGCTGGACTTACTCTCGTGGCCATTGTGGTGACGGTTTTGGCGATACGTGCAAAAAATCAGGCCATTCGTGCCGACGAACAAGCCGCGCGCGCGGACAAACAGGCCCAGCAAGCTCAAGAAGAAGCTCGTCTCGCGCGGAATGCGACCCGTATGGCCGCGGCGCGCGAGGCGAGCGATGATCTGACCACAATGCTGGCGCTCGTGCGCGAGGTCGAGGGACCAGGGGTGCCGCGGGGTTGGCACGACCTTGCATTGAAGTCGCTCGGCATTGGGGCGTGCTCCGCCATTTGCACCCACCCGCTTCCGCTGACCAAAGCTGTCTGGAGTCCTGACGAAAAGCGCATTGTCACTTCATTGGACGTGGGAACGATGTGGGTGTGGAATGCCGATGGTATGGGCCAGCCATTGATTCTTCGCGGCCACAATGAAGGCTTTGCGAGCGAAGGGGTCGCCGCAATGGTCTGGAGCCCCGACGGACGACGGCTGGCCACAGCGTCAATCGATATGACCGTACGCGTATGGGATATGGAAGGCTCGAAGGCCCCGATCATTCTTCGTGGCCATACCGATTCTGTGTGGAGCGTGAATTGGAGTCCGGATGGAGCGCGCATTGTTTCGGCATCGGAAGACAAAACGGCGCGAATATGGCCCGCGGATGGTCGAGGCGAATCCCTGGTTCTGCGCGGCCATGAGCGAGGCGTCAATTCGGCCATTTTTGCCCCGGATGGTGAACACGTCGTGACCACGTCGAGCGACAAAACGGCGCGGATTTGGAACGCCGATGGTCAGGGCGAACCGACCATTCTTCGCGGCTCCAACGACATTGACGAAGCAACTCCGGTTACCCCAGGCGGGGCGCATATCAATGATGTGGCAGTCTTCAGTCCGGATGGCAAACGATTCATCACGTGGGGCATTAGCAACGTCGCGCGCGTGTGGAATGCAGATGGCAGCGGCACCCCCATTGAACTTCGCGGCCATAAGCGAGTTATCCTGGCCGCTGCATGGAGTTCGGATAGCCAGCGCATCGTCACGGCGTCGTACGACACGACTGCACGGGTATGGTTTGCCGATGGACATGGCGAAGCGACGATTTTCCAGGGGCACGAAGAAGCCATCAACGACGTTGCGTTCAGTCCTGACAATAAGCTCGTTGCCACTGCAGGTTGGGACTCGAGTGTACGGATATTCAGTGTGAATGGGGACCGTCCACCCCTCGTGCTCCGTCACCGAGCCCGAGTGTTATCGGTGAGATTCAGCGCCGACGGCAATCGCATCGCCACGGCATCCTGGGACAGCACACTTCGCGTTTGGAACATCGCCGGCGTCATTGCGCCGGCCATTCGTCAAGTACATGCAGTGCGGGTTTATTCGGCGATGTGGAGTCCAGATGGCAAACGAATCGTCACGACGTCGTCTGATCAGACCGCACGAATATGGCCTGCCGATGGTCACGGCGAGTCGATTGTCTTGCGCGGCCACGAAAAGAGGATTTATTTCGGAGCCTTCAGTCCCGATGGTAAGCGCATCGTTACGGCTTCGGCCGACAAGACGGCTCGGGTATGGAATGCCGACGATGGCCAGCCATTGCTGATTTTTCGCGACCACGACGACGAGGTGAACAACGCAATTTTTAGTCCCGACGGCAAACATGTTCTTTCGGTGTCAATCGATAAGACCTTGCGTCTATGGAACGCCGACGGCACGGGTGAAGCATTGGTTTTTCGTGGACATGAAGCAGCGGTTTCGAGTGCCACGTGGAGCCACGACGGCACGCGATTCGTATCGGGCTCCGAGGACTTCACGGCACGCGTGTGGAATGCCGATGGCCAGGGCGAACCCGTTGTTCTTCGCGGACACACGAACTTCGTGCGTTGGGCAGCCTTCAGCCCCGACGACCAACGCATTGTGACGGCGGGGTACGACGATACCGTGCGCATTTGGAATGCCGACGGCACAGGCGAACCGATCGTTCTTCGACCGTTCGATGGCGGCGTCAACTGGGCCGGGTGGAGCGCTGATGGCCAGCGTATCTTCACCGCCGATCAAGACAAACTCCTTCGCATGTGGAATGCGGACGGCACGGGCGAATCGATCATCTTGCACCGTAGCCCTGGGTGGCTCAAAACCTCGGACTTGAGTCCCGACGGCAAAAAGCTCGTCGTCCCCGCATGGGACGGCACCATTGCGATATTGTCTGACCTCGAGCGTCTTTCAGGCCCCAATGATCCTCGGTTATGGTCAGCAACTACGTATTGCTTGCCGATTGCCGAGCGCGTAAAGCGTCTCGGCGTCTCCGAGGACATTGCCAAGGTCGACCAAGACGCTTGTTTACGTCGAGTCGTGGAGGCGCAGAACGCAGGGTTACATTGAATCGTTGGCGCCGTTGCGGGAACGTAGCAAGCCGAGGGCGTCACCCTCTCATAAGCGCTAACTTTACGGCTCACGCCCGCTCGCGCGGGGCCGAAAGATCGTGAGACAATTGGATTACGTTGGCGCTTATGGGCCCCGCAGACGCCTTGTGATTGCAAGATTCGCCGCTCCCAGATAACTCGCCAAGATTCACCGGCGCCACAGTGTGCCCCATTCGCATCCGCTTCGTTTCCAAATAAGCTCCGCTCAGCGCATTGAGCCCCACCACCGCAGGCGCTCGCCGCTCCACGCGAATGCCAAGTTCGCGCAGAGCATTCACCTTTAATGGATTGTTGGTCATCAGCTCAATCGACCCGACACCCAGGTGCTCCAGCATTTGCACGGCTGGAGCGTAATCACGCGCATCGTCGGGCAATCCAAGCAGCCGATTGGCATCCACCGTATCGTGCCCGCGAGCCTGCAATGCATAAGCTCGAATCTTGTTGGCGAGCCCAATGCCCCGGCCTTCTTGCCGCATATAAAGAATGATTCCCACACCTCGTCGCGCGATCTCCCTTTGCGCCGCCTGCAATTGCTCGTTGCAATCGCACTTCAGCGACCCGAATACTTCGCTCGTCAGGCATTCCGAGTGAACTCGAACGAATACGGACGAACCTCCGCGCACATCGCCCATGATCAGAGCCATATGGTCAGGCGACAACCCCGAATCTTCATCTGGTTTGCCACTCCGAAACACGATCATATCGAAGAGCCCAAAGGCCGTGGGTACGGGCGCATGCGCCAGGATCTCGAACCGATGCTGCATTCGCTGATGTTTCATGGCTTTTTCTTTCGTCGGCGTGTGAGGCAGAAAAGTCGCATCTTGCAGCACTACACGATCGCCCCGAAGATGGCCATGACAGGTCATGACTCTACCGCTCGACCTCGTTTTTACCCAAAGCTTGCTCACCCGATCGCCTTCGGTTCCACCGTTTTTTGTTTCGCCGCCGAACGGCCGTGATACAGTCAGGCTCTTACCCTTCGCTCGCTCTGACGAGTTTGCAACGAGGCGATTACCATGCTCAACTCGACACTTGGTTCTACCGTGAACGATGCCGTTGATGAGCAGGTCATCTCCGAGCGTGCTTTCTTCACGCATCCGCGGTATGTGGATCTCGGACCGATTTCCCGTGGCGCATTTGGCGATGTGCGGCGAGTACTCGATACGCGTTGGGATCGTCCGTTGGCCATGAAAATCATGCGACGATGTATTACCAGTGCCGAGTATTGCAATAAGCGGTTTATGGTCGAGGTTGAAATCATGCGTTCATTGACGCACCCGGGTATTCTTCCCGTGCATCATAGTGGCGAATTCGATGATGGACGACTTTGGTTTACAATGCCCGAGGTTCGGGGTTGCACATTTGCGGTCGTACTCGATGAGCTGCATGCGCGCGACGTTTACGATGTTTTTCGATCGTCTTCATTTCGACACGCACTGACGTCATTCGCGCAATTTTGCGAAATCGTGGACTTTGCGCATGGTCATGGTGTCGTGCACCGGGATTTGAAACCGAAAAATATGATGATTGCCGTTGAAGGCGAAACGTTCGTCATCGATTGGGGCATAGCGAAACAACTGACGTCGGAGCCCCATTTGGCGGCGACAAATGGAAAATCAAAGGCGCGACAAGCTCGTACCGAACCAGGTGAAGTACTCGGAACTCCGGCCTACATGCCGCCCGAACAAGCATTCGGAAATATTCCATTGCAATCATCGGCAAGCGATGTCTATTCGCTTGGCGCGGTGTTGTATCATCTGCTGGCGGGTCAGCCGCCGTATCGAGGAACTCGACCGGCGGTTCTTGCGCAGATCAAACGGGGCGCGCCGCATCCGATAGCGGACGTTTTTCGAGGGGACCGAAATCCACCGAAGGAGCTCGTCGGGTTATGTGAAGCTGCGATGCTGCGCTTGCCGGACAAGCGAATTTCGAGGGCGCGAGCAATTGCGCAGGCGATTCGGGATTGGCTCGACAAGTCCGCGGACTTCAATTCACAATTTTAGCACTTGCACGTTGGGTACACCGATTCGGATCTCGTGTGTCCCGACACGTCGCTGAATGAGTCCTGCGGCGCCTTGAATTCCCAGCGCCGCCAACTGCTTGCGGGCACGGTAGATCTCCACGCTCAACTTCATCGGGTCCATTTCAAGACCTCGACATAACGTATCGCGGTCTACCCACCCGCGCATCGATTCCCCAACATTTTCCTCTGCAAGCCAAGCGCGGGCCAAGGTCACGAGCAAATAATGGTATCGTCGCACGGGCAAACGCTTGGCGTGGCCACCTACGATGACCGTCACTTCGACTTGCTCCTCATCGGGAGTCACCCCAAGGCGCAACGCAATCGAATCGAGCGTCGGGGAGCCTGTTCCACTTTGATATGTTTCCGTCTCGATATTCGGCAATTCGAGAAGATACTTCGTGTCGTCGGCATCGAGAATTTCCCCGTCCACGGCGACTCTCGAAGCGTTGCCGCTTTCGATGTACCATTCTCCTTCGCCATTCATGAAGACGGTCACGATCGGGTTTTCATCATTGGGCAAGGCCAGCAAACCGCCATCGGAGAAGTGCGAGATACCTGTTTGCACTTCGACGGCAACGGCTCCTGGCGCTGACGAATCGACGAGCTCGAATTCTGCCACGTGACGCGCCAATGTAATCATAGCGCCCGTATCGACTGCGACGCGGCCTCCTGGTTCGAGGCGTCGGCCATCGACGAATGTACCATTGCGACTACCCAAATCCCGAACTTCCCAAGCGTCGTCGACCCACTGCAGTCGAGCGTGCTGACCCGATACTTTCGGCGCTTCGACACGAATGTCGCATTGCGCGTGACGACCAAGCAGAGCCTGCGTGCGCATGGGAAAGTGCTTATTCGAGTTTTTCCAAAAAAGTGCGCCCATCTTCCAGATCCTCCTCGACGTACGGATATCAATCCTGATCATGCCGCTCCGATGTGCGCTCGGATGCGGCTGCGACGTGTGCTCGACATGTTGCGAATTGCTCTTGGGCCAGTTTCTCGGATACACCGAGGAGCGCGCGACGTAACGCCACGGGCGGACAATACGTGGTCGCCCGCCACAATCGGGCATCGTCGGGGCCCCTCAATGATTCGAACGTAGGCCAAATGGTCGCCCAATATCGCGTTATGCCCGTGGCCGGATCTTTTTGCTCGTGGGATGCAGTGACGATGCGCGAGCCATCGGGGCTAAATGCAGCAAGCTCCGGGTAAATCTCGGTCAAACGTACCATGATTGGTTCGTGGGATCCATTCGAGTTCCAAATACGCAGCGTGCTGTCGTCGGCGATGGTGACGAATCGACTTCCGTCACCATCAAATGCTCCAATTCCTCCCAAAGCACCAATGGCAATGCCCGCGTTGTGGTGAAAGATAAGGGGCGCGTCGCCATTGTCGATTTCCCAAAGTCGCGCGGTCTTGTCCCACCCGCCCGTAATGATGTGCCGCCTATCCGGGCTGAACGCGCCCGAATACACGCCAGCCATATGACCACGCAAAATCCGCGGTTCGCCGCTGCCGTCGGCATTCCAAAGTCGAGCCGTCTTGTCTTGGGACACGCTGATGATCCGCTCCCCATCCAGGCTGAAACTCGCGCTGTTGACCGCATCCTCGTGCCCGCGCAAAACCAAGGGTTCGTCTTGGCCATCGACATTCCACACCCGCACCGTTCGGTCGAGCGACGCCGACACGATACGCCGACCATCCGGACTGAACGCAGCCGATTTGACGGCATCCGAATGACCTCGCCAAACCAGTTCTTCCGCGCCGGTCGTCGCATTCCATTTTCGGATCGTCTTGTCTTGCGAGGCCGTGACCACCTGCTTGCCGTCGGGACTGAACGCGGCAGACCATACTGTGTCCTCGTGCCCGCGGAGAATCAATGGCGATTCGGTGCCGTTGACCCGCCATACCCGCGCCGTTTTATCCAAAGATGCCGTCACCAGGCGCGTGCCGTCAGGATTAAACGCGGCCGCCATGATATTGCTCTGATGACCCACGAGCCGTTGCTGTTTGTTATGGCGAACGACCTCCCAGACCCGGACGCTTTTGTCGAGCGACGCGGTCACGATGCGTTTCCCATCCGGGCTGAAGAAGGCGGAGGACAGTTTGTCTTGGTGCCCGTCGAAAACGACCGGATCCCCTTCACCGTCCGCATTCCACACGTGCGCCGTGTGGTCCCACGAGGCCGTGATGATCCGTTTCCCGTCGGGGCTGAAGGCGGCAGTATGAACGCCGAACACGTGGCCGGTGAACACGATGGGCACGCCGCTGCCATCCGCATTCCATACGCGGGCTGTGTTATCGCTGGACCCGGTGACGATCCGTTGCCCATCCGGGCTGAATGCGGCCGATAACACGTGGTCTCGATGCCCTCGTAAAACAATCGGTTCACCGTGACCATCCAAATTCCACACCCGCGCCGTACCGTCGTCGGAACCCGTCACGATGCGTTGCCCATCCGGGCTGAACGCGACCGAAGAAACGGCATCCTCGTGCCCTGCAAACACAACGGGTTTGTCCGAGCCATCGGTTTTCCAAATCCGCACCATTTCATCCGACGAACCTGTCACGATGCGTTTCCCATCCGGGCTGAATACAGCAGCGTTCACGGGCCCACCATGCGCCTCGAGCACGATGCTTTTGCCCGAACCATCGGCGTTCCAAATCCGCACTGTCTTATCCGACGATGCTGTCACGATGCGTTTGCCATTTGGGCTAAACGCCGCCGCCAACACTTGATCCGTATGGCCTTCGAGCACCACTGGGTCACCGCGGCCATCGGCATTCCAAACCCTTGCTTTCCCATCCCACGAAGCGGTCACGATATGTTGCCCATCGGGGCTGAACGACGCCCATTGCAAGGGCTCGTCGTGCATCAGAACCACCCGCGCGATTTCTTGCCGCAATGTCAACTGCGCCAATTCGTTCCATTTGGGAGGCAATGTCGTGGTTGGCTCGAGTTCGCGCAGCAATGCCAGCACCAGCGTGGAATCCGCCGCGTGCGCACTAACCGCGGCCATACGCGTCGCATTCCGAGCCTCCAAGGCGTTTTGCTTGGCTTCATCGGCCTTTTGCGCGGCTTCGTCCGCTTTGGAGTCCGCCCGTCTTGCCTCGCTTTTCGCTTGCAAACCCAATAACGACACCACGAAAACCACCCCACACAGACCGGCCATCACCCCACCAAGCAATTGTTTTCGTTTTCGTGCCGCACGATTCGCGAGTCCCACAACCGCTTCCAAATAATCGACTTCTCGCGCGCCAAGTTCGAGATGCCGATCATCGATTGCGTTTTCTCGATATTGCTCGAACCATTCTCGCGCGTGCTTGGCCGCTCGATCGCGCCACAAGAAACCCTCTGTCCTCCCGTTGTTTTCCCATTGCCCCGCAGCATTCCGCAAATCGCCCAGAAACTTCGCGTCGTTTTCATTGGCGGTCAGCCATTGCCGCAACGTCGTCCACCCCTCGATCAGCGATTCGTGGGTCAACTCCACCGTCCGCGGCTGATGCTCACGGCTCGCTTCTATCAACAAGAGTCGAGCGTCCGCCAAATGTTGCACCACCTGCTCGATGCTCGATGTATCTCCGGACATGGCAAGAATTTCGTCCCAATGCAACACCGCGCGCGTTTTTTCCGGCGTCACGAGGCGCGAGAAAATGCCCCGTGCCAGGCGCTGCTCTTTCGCCGTCATTGCGGCAACAACCGCATCCGCATGCGTTGACAATGCTCCGGCGACGCCGCCTAGTGAAATATAGGCATCACGCGTCAAAAGCCGTCGCTGCCGATCCCGCGCCTCCCATAATTTCGATGCCATGAATTGCAAAATGGGCAATGGAGTCTTCATGCCGGCAAGACCTTCGAGCATTTCGGTGACGAGCTGCGTTTCCTCGAATCGATACCCTGCTAATTCGAGCGGTTTTTCCAAAGCTTGACGCAACCCTTCGGCCCTCATGGAGGGCAAGAACACGAGCCCTGGCGTCATCGCCGCCAGATACCGTCGCTCTTCGGCCACACGGTCGAGGAAATCCGAGCGAATCGTCATAATGACGCGCACAGGCGACGACGCATCGTCCGCTGCGCCTTCCAAACACGCGCCAAATGCAGCCCGCTCCGGTGCCGCCGTTCCCCGCGTATAGATCTCCTCGAATTGGTCGACGAACAAGAGAATGCGGTGCTCGTGGCCATGTTTTTTGCATCGAGCTCGCAACTGCGTTCCGAAATAACCCGGCTGCGTGCGCAAGGTTTCTACGAGCAAAGCCTGATCCGTTTCTTCGGTCGCAGGCGTGTTCCCAGTTGAAACGAGGATCTCCGCGAGCGACGCCAGCGCGTCTCGCCCGGGGCGCACGACAAACACTTCCCAATCGCAATGTGCTCGTCTCAGTGCCGGAATGACGCCCGCCCGCACGAAGGACGATTTTCCCGCGCCCGAAGGTCCGGTTATGGCGACGAACGCGCGATGTCGAAGCTGCGCAACGACGGCCGCGATATCGTCGTCGCGGCCAAAAAAACGCGCTGCATCCGCCTCCTGAAATGCCGCAAGACCCGCGAAAGGACTCTCATCCTCGGACAATGCTGCCTGATTCTGCTCTTGTCGTTGCAATCGTTCGAGCGCCTCTACGAGCTCCTGCGCCGATCCCAGCCGTTCATCGATTCGCTTCATCAGGCATTTGTCGATGAGCGCCGCTAGCTCCGAATGTTTGGGCAATTCGTCTCGGGCAGTCGGCATGGGCACGTCGAGCATCGAAACATCGCCCAAATCGTCCGCAATGAGCCGATCCATCGGATGCCCACCCGTCGCCAGCTCGAAAAGAACCATTCCGATCGCCCAAATGTCTGCGCGCGCATCGAGCTTTTCACCGAGCCATTGCTCGGGAGACATGTAATCAGTGGTTCCGACGATCGCATCGTCGTCCGTCAACCGGCGGCTTGCTTTCTTCATGGCCGAGTTGCCAATCGATTGCGGCTCCGTGTCGACGATCTGCTTGGCGATCCCGAAATCGACGACTTTCACTTGGCCCGGATCGGAAATTAATATGTTTTCCGGCTTCAAGTCGCGATGGATGATGCCCATGGCGTGCGCACATGCCAGCGCACGCGCGACGGGAAGCATCAGCTCGATGGCCATCTGCGCTCGATCGGACATCGGCTCTTGCATCGCATCGCGAAGTGTTCGGCCTTGGATGTATTCGAGCACCAAATATGGAAACCCCGCCACTTCGCCAACGTCGTAGATGACGACGATGTTTTCGTGCCGGCACGACGCCGTCGCTCGAGCTTCGATCACGAAACGTTCGACCGCCACACCCGTCTCGACGAGCAAGAACTTGATGGCGACTAGACGGCCCAGACGAACGTCTCGAGCCAGAAAGACCAAACCCATGGCACCCGAACCGAGCTCGCGAATGATCTCGTAGTGTTTGATGACGACGCCAGGAGACAAATCGGGCCTGTTGGTGTGGGCGTTCCGTTTACGAGCATGCGCTGGAGCAAGCGCTGAAAGCGTCTGGGCGTCAGCGTCGTTCAGCGAGGGGTTTTGGGCGTTGAGTTCCGAAGCCATGAACGTGTCCCAGCAAGGAAATGTCATCTGATGAGTTGGTCAATTTATGCTCCGGTCGTCATGCCGTACTACAAAAACTGTTTCGCACGACGATTTGTGATGGAAACTCGCTGATGTATGTCGGGCCGATCGTGCGTCCGTGGATCTAGCTTGACAGCGTGCTGGAGACCGCTGCGAGAAGCCAACGTTGGTCGGGCAGGAACGAGTTGGTCTGGACGACGGTTGGTCTGGACGACGGTTGGTCTCGTTGTGGCGTGTTGGTCATGACAACGGTTGGTCGAAATGGGACGGGTTGGTCGGGGTGGGGTGTCGCGTGGAACGTGGAGGAGGAGGATGTCAACCGCAAAGATGGGATTCTGCTGTTGTCGGTTCAGGCACGTTCATTCCAATGTCTTCGCCAACGGGTCGACGTCACCGTGGCCCGAGCGCGCGGAACGCAAGAGACTGTGCCCGCATGATCTGCACGTCGGGGCAAAAGAAGTGGGGTATCGAAGGGGAGCAGGCGTAGCGTTGATCGAGGGAATACGCGACGATCGTCATTGCGTTATGGCATCGGAGGCTCAACCCCCCGTTGTTGGCGCTGGTTCCGGCTCGGATTTCGTCGCTGTCACCACGCGCGTCAACAACGTGGGCATATGTGCATCCACCTGGCGCCGCCCCCAGACCTCGACGCCTGCCTTGTACAAATCGTCGTAGCGCCGATTCAATTCGGTCCACAATCGATTGCGCACGATGACGTCATCGGAGGGGCCGGTTTGTTCGGGCTTGGCGCCTTTGGGAATGAGTTGCCCGAGCAGCCATTGGCCATCGTCGGCCAATGTTTGCAAAAAGGCTGCGCTGAAGGGATGCTTGTTTTGCCAAGCCGCGGCATTCTCGCGAAACAAGGCGACAATGGCGACGGCGTCATTGGCTTCGTCGACCGGACCACGGTCGGAACGAATGGCGCGTACTCGATCGGCGGCCACGAGACCCAATTCGGCAAAAATATCCAATTGCGCCAAGGCCAAACGCCGAGCTGGTCGGAGATTGGCCTTGGGCTTGGAATCACCGGGGGCGTGGTTCGTCCTCACGCCTTCCTTGC
>DAOMZH010000190.1:0-13999 GCA_035437985.1 Polyangium sp. (in: bacteria)
AGTGCCATGACAAACAAAAGCCAGGCGCGTTTTCACTGGCTGTTTTCGACAAGGGGCATTCTTGTCAATCCTGTCATGACGCTCATGCCACCCCCAATGCACCACCTCGAACCTGCGGCTCCTGTCACGCCAACATGCACACCATGACCGGGCGCGGCCAGGACAAACACAGCCAATGTTCGTCGTGCCACGATGCCCATGACGTCCGGAAAAACCCTGCCCATTCCTGCGCCACCTGCCATGCAACCATCTCCCCGCAACATCCGGATCCCCAAGGCCACGGCTGCACGACGTGTCATGATCCACATCCCCAAAACGCGCATGCATCCCCCACGCGCTCATGCACCGATTGTCACGACAAAGCTGCCAATGAAAAGGCATTTCATGCGGGCACGACGCGCTGCCGCGATTGCCACATTCCTCATGCATTCGACAAATCCAGCGCCATTCCCTGCAAGCAATGTCACGTCAAGGAAACTGCCGCTTCGGCTGGAGGTCACGGACACGGCGACTGCTCCCAATGCCACAATGCGCATGCACCGAAAGAAAAACCTCCCGCGTGTGCATTGTGTCACGCGCAAGAGCATTTGACGGCTGTCGAAGGACACTTGAATTGCCTTCAATGCCACGACAATCATCCGCAAGGTCGCGCGCCGAAAAAAACGTGTCCGGATTGTCATAAGAAACAAACCGAGGGGCCACACGACATCAGCGACTGCACGAAGTGCCATCGTGCCCACGGCCCCGACGCTCCCAAAGGCCCTGCTGGACCAAACCACACGGCGCCGTGTTTGTCCTGCCATCCGCTTGACCATTTGGGTTCGTTGCACGTCCTGCCGCCGCATCAAGAATGCTCGTTATGCCATACCGCACACGATGCACCCAAAAGCGATCGCCAGACATGCATGTCGAACTGCCACGTCAAATCGCGCAAGCACGAGCCCACCGCACGCACATGCGCGGGTTGCCATGCGTTTCACATATTGCGCTGAATCAGCTCTTTGACGTAGGTTCGTCCGAAGAATCGTTTTTGGCAGACATTGTCTTGCTCCCCATAACGCCCCAAATGTCCCGGCGTACGACGAGTAGAAATAGGACGAGCGACAATGTTCCAATGCCTTGCGCCACGGACATGGCGACGATGACCGGTAATGGTTTGGGAACGAGTAATGAAAATACGATGAGCGCCAAGGCCACGAGCGCCAGAATGCACGCCATTCGGACTCGGCGTTCGACCTTGGCCGATGCCAAATCGTTTTGCTCGGACGAACTCGACGTATTCATGGTTGGTCTCCGAGGGCTTGTGCTGTTTTTCCGCTCTCGGGTCGAGCCTCAGGGCGCGGATGAGGTGGGCCGTGACAATTCGCCGCGGCACAGGAAACGTGCCCTTCTTTCGCCGCTTGGCCATGAATCTTGTGCTCGAGCGGTTGTCGCGGCTTATCCATTGGATGGCATTGCAAACACACGTTATTCGAATAGGGCTTGTAGAGCTGCGGGGGCCTGTGTCCCGGCGCGCTCCAATCGTCGGTATAATAATCCCAGACGTGTTGCATACCGCCGATTTTCGTGAGGACCGTGCCAAACATGCCATAATCGGCATGACAGACATAACAGCTTTTATTGCCGAAGTATGGGTTTTTGCTATGAATCGAGGCGAGCGTCGTGCTGTGCGGATCGGAGGCATCGTTCGCGTGAATGGTCATGGTATGGCACGACGCGCAAAACTTGCGTTCCGTCGTCACCTCGAAATTCGCCACATTGCCGGCCATTGCGGCGGTGATCGGCAAGGGTCCGAGGCCAATGAAAAGCCATAACTTGACGACGCGGGTAAGTGGCGGACGACGGACGAGAAAGACCACCAGAATCGTGGCCGCCAAAAGCGCCATGAAAATGGCGACGACCGAAAGCGCATTACCAGAATCAATGGTCATGATGGCCGCAATCAACGTAACGATACGACACGGCAATTGCGTGTCGTGCACGTAGAATCATAACACGGGTCTTTCGCGCCGTCATCGGAGCGGGCGAAAATTTCTTACTCAAACCATGCGCAAACAACCGCATTGAAGGCCGTGCGTGTCGAGGTGGGCTTGCACTACCTCACGGCACTTCGGTGAACTCGATACAAACCTCATCACGACATCTTTCGTGTTCGCCGACAAACTCACGCGGGAATCTTTGCCACCAGCCGGCGCACGGAAGTCTAGAAAAAACGTATCGTCCTCGGAACCACGCCTCGCGCTGAAGAATTCATCGCGGATGCGTCGGTCGAGTTTTCCAAGGGCCAGGATCTGCTCGACGACATTCAGCTCTGGAGTCTGTCGCGGCAGCTTTTCGTGAGTATACCGCATCGTTCGGGAAATGGGTTTCGAGATGAATGGGTACAATTCGGCTTGATGACTGTATTGAAGCGGTAGAATCTCGATTTTTTGCTTTCGAGCCTCGTCAATTTTCTTCCAATTGATTTGTGAATTGAAAGGCGTGAGCAATAGCCCTTGAATTTGCACTCGCCGGCAGACTCCAGGAAGACATGTCGCCATTTCCGCCCGCAGCCGGTGATAAAACGCCAGAATCTGCTCAATGCCATGTTCGACGTTTTTCGCTTCCGTCCCTTTCATCTCGACAATCGTCATCAAACACCGCTGCTGCGATGCGTGCACGACGAGATAATCCGGTCGCGGGCCCACTTCGACGATTGGAGCATCCGCATCGTCAACGCGAAATACGAGGCACATTCCATCATCCTTCGCCTTCGAGCTAATGGCGAATCGCACCCCGCTCTCTGCGGGAACTTGCCTTCCTGGCAGCACTCGTAAAACGAGTTTCTCCAGAAACGTGAATTTCTCGCCGACTTCGCTATCTCGTTTGGCGCGTCGCTCCGCTTTGCCGTCAGGCTTTTGCTTTGCCACGTCCCGCTGGCTCCTCGACAATCGCAAAATGCCGCCTTTGCAATTCGGCAGAAACGTCGCTCAATGTGTCCCAGCGAATGCCGTATTCAGAATCGGCGAGAGACACGAGTCCTTCCGGACGCATTTCATACGCGCTCACGTCACTTGGGGACAGGAACGCCGCGGGATTGCCCATGTACAGATGCTTGGCCTGACGTTTTTTCCGGGCCGACGATTTTTGATCGGCGGCAATGAGATTATTGAGATGCGCCATGAAATACGGGCTGTGCGTCGTGAGCAAAACGTGAACACCAAGATTCGCCAGCATTCCAAGGGCTTCGAGCAATTTGGCTTGAGCTTCGGGATGTAGATTCATCTCGGGTTCGTCGATAATCAACACTTGGTTTGGCGCGGCACGATATCGGAGGTAAAGAAGCAGCGGGGCGAGTTGTTTGATTGAGGAGGAGGCGTTGTAGAGATCGATGCGAAAATCGTCTCGAATCTCCAGCATTAGTTTTCGACCGCCAGCCGGCGTCGATTGATAGACGGTGCGATGGCCTCCATGTATCTGAGATTCGATTACATCAGCTAATTTTCCGAACGAAGATTTGTTATTATTTTTATGCCCAGCGCCCTCGAGTTCTACATCGGTTAGGAAATCTAGAAAATCTTCAATGGGCACAGGATAGCTTTGATGCCCCGTTTCTTGTATGGGGATCTCACGACCAGTACCCGGACGAGATGCCCCCGCGCTCGTTCGTCCAAAGAATGAGCGCTCACGATCGCGAAGTAAACGATACCGTCGCGTAGCAAGCATCTTGTAGCTCAAAATGAACGCATTCCGCTCCGCTGGAAGCGCCAATGACTCTCTTGCAACTTCCGCTACGAGAAGAATAGCCAATGGCCCTGTTGCGTCAGTCTGCTCACGGTAATAAAATCGACATGTTATCTCATTACCGAAATTATCAACGTACTCTGGGTACTGCGCAACGAGTCGCGGAATTGCCGATTTCAGCTCGTCATCATCGAAATCAATACTCACTGAGGTGTTCTTGAACAATCCGCCAAAGGTGTCTTGAAAGTATTGGGGCAACTCTTTGATAAATTTAGTGGAAATATGCTTGAGCTGCTTTCGAGCTCTCGCGAACAAGTCACTTTCCGTAAACCGTGCACCGGGTTCGCCCGCCATCATTTCCCATTGCTGACTGCCAATAGCCCGAATCATCCCATGCACGCAATACGCCAAATACGTCTTGCTCGTATTGTTTGGCCCGACAATCACCGTCAACGGGCGCAAATCGAGCGTCGTTTTCTTGATCGTCCCCAGGTTTTTGAAGTGAAACTTCACGGCAAACGACCCTACCACGTCCTCGACAACAAAAACAACATCCCCCTCAAACCCCCTGCGCTGTCGCCCCCCAAATCACCTTGTGCAATTGCACCTGCACCCGCACGTTCAAACCATCCGCCAATACCCACTCCACCAAATCCTTCGGATTCAGCTTTCCCCATACCGGCGACGCCAATAACGTACAACCAAGCGCATTCAATTGGCGCTCGTTAATCACCGCACGCATCCATTCATAATCAATTCGATCCGCCAAGACAAACTTGATTTCGTCCCGCTTCGTCAAAAACAATAAATTCGACCACCGATTCCGATGCGATTCCCCAGAACCAGGCGCCTTCAAGTCCATTATCTTGTGCACCCGCGGATCCACCCGCGACACGTCCGCCTCCCCGCTCGTCTCCACCAAGACCGTTCGTCCCGCTTCGCAGAATTCACGCAATAACGGAATCGCCCCCGGCTGCAGCAATGGTTCGCCCCCCGTCAATTCAATCAATGGCGTTCCAAATCGCAATGCCTCTTCCCGAATAGCCTCGCGACGCATCCGTTTGCCCCCATAAAACGCTTGCTCCGTATCGCACCAAGCGCAGCGCAAATTGCAGCCCGTCAAGCGCACGAACGTGCACGGAATTCCAACAAACGACGATTCGCCCTGCACACTGGCGTAAATCTCATGAACAACGAGGGTCTCTTCTTTCACAACGCGGCTTCTTTTACTCCGCCGCCCCGGAAGAGCTAGTCGGGCATGACGGGATCGGCCGAAAAATCACGCTTCCCGAACCAAATCGCTGCGTCGAGCCATCCCCACACGTCACACACAAAAATCCCTCCGCATCCACCCCCGACGCAACCCCCGTAACCCCCGAAATCTCTACCCATCGCCCGCGCAACATGTCTCGCCGCTCGAGCTCCGCATGAAACGGCTCGAGTCGTTGGTGCTCGAACAATCGCGTCGCCTTTTCGATTTCTCCGAGCAAATGCACCACCAACTTCGAGCGATCCAAAACCTTCGCCCCAAGCAAACGCAAAGACGTCGCCCGCAGTTCGCTTGGAAAAACCTGCGTGTGTACGTTCACGCCAATCCCCACGATCACCGCCGCGACATTTCCTCCACGTAGCGACGATTCCACCAGGATTCCGGCGAGTTTGTCCTCACCGACATACACGTCGTTGGGCCACTTGAGCCGCGCTTGTCCTTCCAAACCAAGCGCTTCATCCACCAGACGCGCCACACACACCCCAATCACCAACGTCAGCGGCGGAAGGGCCAGCGGCGAAAGGTTGGGACGCAAAAGAATCGACAAGTACAGGTTTTCCCCGGGCGGAGAATGCCACGAATGACCACTCCGCCCGCGACCCCGCGTTTGCGCATCAGCTAGGAAAATCGCGCCGTGCAGAGCCCCGTTTGCCGCGGCTTGACGAGCATCGTCGTTCGTCGACTCCGTCACGGATTTGACCACGACCGGACGACCGATGGTCACTCCAAACTCATCGAGACGAGCTCCGATTTGCGCGGCATCGAGATCCGTCACGGGTGTTTGTCGAGGCTACTGGAAATCGAGCCCAATGTCTGCGGCTGGAGCGGAATGCGTCAGGGCCCCGACGCTGATGACGTCGACCCCCACTTTGGCGAGTTCCGTGACGCGCTCGAGCGTGATTCCACCCGAGGCTTCCAAGAGAGGACGCGGCACCAGATTGCGACAACGATCGACAGCCCGTGCGCAATCTTCGGTGGAGAAATTGTCCAGAAGAACGATGTCGGCCCCTGCAGCGATCGCTTCTTCGAGCTGCGCCAAACCGTCGACTTCCACTTCGATTCGCGTCGTATGCGGCGCATGAGCCCGACAACGCGCGACAGCTTTGGCGATGCCGCCCGCAGCGACGATGTGATTGTCCTTGATCATCACCGCGCTGCCGAGATCGTTGCGATGGTTGTGCGCGCCGCCCATTCGTACGGCGTAACGTTCGAGCACCCGCAAACCAGGCGTCGTCTTCCGTGTGTCCGTGATGCGCGTGGACGAACCCGCAGGCAACGCATCGACGTATCTGCGCGTCACCGTGGCAATGCCCGTCATGCGCTGCACGAGGTTGAGCGCGGTGCGTTCGCCCGCGAGCACGGCACGCGCCGGTCCGCGAACACGCCAGAGCGCAGTTCGGGCAGACACACGCGTGCCATCCGCCACCAAGACATCGACCGAGCACCGCGAGTCGACGCGCAAGAACACGCGCCGAAACACGTCGGCCCCACAAGCCACCACATCCTTGCGACAAACCGCGTCGGCCGTCGCCATCGCCGATTCTTCGATGCAGGTTTGTCCGGTCAAATCACCACCGGCCAAGTCTTCTTCGAGAGCACGATCGACGATGCTGTCGATAAGGGAAGGAATGATCATGGATGTCTTTCGTCGTTCACCAGTTCATCACCGCCGCGCCCCAGGTAAAACCACTTCCGAACGCCGCCATGAGAACTTTGGATCCTTCTTTGATGCGTCCGTCAGCTACTGATTCGGACAAACCAATCGGAATCGTCGCAGCGGTCGTGTTGCCGTAGCGGTCGATGTTGTGCACGACTTTGTCCTGGGGCAAACCCAGTTTTTCCGCGACATATTGATTGATGCGCATGTTGGCTTGATGCGGAACGAACAAGTCGATTCCTGTGATGTCGATCCCTGCCGATTCGAGCGCCGCCCGACTCACCTCGGGCATCTTCTCCGTCGCCCAACGGAACACCTGCTTGCCGTTCATCTTCGGAAAGTGGTCTCCGTTGTCGAGCATCTCCCGGGTCAAACGCGGCTGGTTGTTCGAGGCCGGAGCAGGCAACCAAAGATCTTTTGCGCCCGTACCATCGGCATGCAGATGAATCGACATGAGTCCCCGATCTTCCGAAGGACTCTGTCCAATCAATGCAGCCCCAGCTCCGTCGCCAAACAGGACCGCAACATCACGTCCGCGGTCATTAAACTCCACACCCGTCGAATGCACTTCGGCACCGACGAGCAACACGTTCTTGTACACACCGAGACGAACCCACGCATCGGCAATGCTCAAGCCATAAAGAAAGCCCGAACATTGGTTGCGAACGTCGAGCGCTGGTGTGCCTGGCAAACCGAGCTTTTGTCCGAGAAAACAACCCGAACCAGGGAAGTTGTGATCCGGGCTCAACGTCGCGAAGATGATCATGTCGATGTCTTCGACACGTTTGCCCGCACGTTCGAGAGCCATGTGGACAGCCGGTACGGCCAAGTCGCTCGCACCAATTCCACTATGTTCAATGAACCGTCTCTGCTTGATGCCCGTGCGCTGTTGAATCCACTCGTCGCTGGTGGGCATCAGTTTGGCAAGGTCATCATTCGTGACGACCTTCGTTGGCACGTAGTGACCAATTCCAAGAATCGCTGAACGCATGCGCCTATCACTAGTGCGACATGTCGACATCTAAAAGGGCAGAACGACCGACACGACGCGTCACTTTTCAAGCTGAAAAGTGCGTAGCAGCATGCGCAAAGTGTATATCGAACGACGTCATGGATATACAGCAAGCTGTGCAACTGCTGACCTGAGTTACGTTCTGGTCAGCTCGTACAGCCAAGGGCGAATAACTGCGTGAGCCGTTCTGCGACAACTCGAAATTCTTTGTTGTTCGTCTATAGGGTTGTGCGACTCTCGCCCGTCATAAAGTCTCAAAAATCAGGTCCCCATGCGCCCTCAGGTCGGCCAGGTCATCAATAACAAGTACCGGCTCGTCCGCGTCATCGGCGATGGCGGGATGGGTAGTGTGTACGAGGCTCGTCACGAGGTGCTTGGCACCACCGTGGCACTCAAGTTCCTCCATCCCGAACTGTCGCGACGCTCGGGTCTCGTGCAACGCTTTTTGCAAGAAGCGAAAGTGTCGGCGCAGATCCAGAGCCCGCATGTGGTGCGCGTGAGTGACGTGGACCAAATGCCGACAGGGCAAGCGTTCATCGTCATGGAGTATTTGGAAGGAAAAACCCTCCAGACCCTCTACGAAGACCTCTACAACGCGGGACAGCGACTTTCTTTCAACGATGCGCTCGAGTACGCGTGCCAAATGCTCGATGGTGTCGAAGCGGCGCATCGCGCGGGTGTCGTGCATCGAGATCTCAAGCCCGACAACGTGATGCTCACGAAAGGCCCGAAGGGCGAACCGCTCTTGAAGATCCTCGATTTCGGCATTGCGAAGTTGAAGGTGACGGGCGAGTTGGATCGAGGGCTCACGCGTCCAGGCGTAATCATGGGCACGCCGGAGTACATGGCGCCCGAACAGGCTTATTCAGCAGATGCCGTCGATGTGCGTGCCGACATTTTTTCGCTGGGCGTAATCATCTTCGAAATGTTGGCTGGTCGGCGACCCGTGGGTGGAGACGAGCCGCAACAAATTGCTTCGTCGTATTTGTCAGGACAAATCGCTCAACTCACGGATTTAGCGCCGCACGTGCCGCCAGATCTGGCCAAGGTCGTACACAAAGCGATGGGGCCCAAGCCGCCGGATCGTTACGACACATTGGCGGACTTTCGCGCCGAGCTTCAACCGTTTGCGGTTGCCGCACATGCGCCATCGGCAGGTGTACTCGTCGCGACGCCGAAGCCTGCTCCTGTCGCCGTGAACAATGGCCCGACGGCACAAAATTCGGTACTCGCACCCGCGCCGATTCCGAAAACGCTTCCGCCCGCTGATGAAACGCCGCCTCCGGGTGTGGTTGGTCCTGGCGTAACCCCGCAACCAGGGTCCCCGCCAGCGCAAATCGCCACGCCACTTGGTGGATTCGAGGCCAAACCGGCCGGTGGAACTGGAACGTCCATCAACATGCCGCTCCCCGGAGTTGGTCAAGATGGAACAGCACAAGCAGCTCCGTTGCCAGCTGCGTTCGAGTCCCATCCGCGCCCAGGTGGAACAGCTGTCGGTGCGTCACTCGAAGCAAGTGGCGGAGGGGGATACGGCGCCCCGCCAAACGGGTACACGCCCGCCCCTGGTGCATACAACGTCCCCTCGGGTGCATATGCACCATCGCCCGTCCAAGCCACGCCTCCAGGATGGCAACCCCAAGCAGGTTATCCCGCGCCGGGGGCGTACGGACCAACCCCAGGTTATGCGCCAGCTCCGACGCAGCCGAATAACAGCGGACAACGAAGCGGCGGCGCAGGCATCGCCATCATGTTGTTCATCGCATTTGCCGTGACCGCAGTGGTCATGGGTGGCGTGTACCTGTCTCAAAAGCTCGGTCGTCCGGACGAACCTGATACCAAACCGACGCAAACGCTACCACCTACGGTGCCGGTGACGTCGGAGACGCCCACGGCTACACAAACAGCGACGACGGGCGTGGTGGCCACGACAAACCCACCAGTTTTTACGTCGCCGCCGCCGCCACGCCCCACGACGCCGACGCAGACGACGACGGGACCGCACACGCAGCCATCGGGAACGACATCGTCACCGCAGCCATCAGGGACGACATCGTCTCCCACACTGCCGCCTCTCGGCTCGATTCCTGGAATCCCGATTCAGCTGCCTTCGGGTCTGCCCACTGGATGGCCACCGATTTTCGGTGGAGGACAACCAACGGCATCGAGCCCCCCGACGACTCGACCTCCGACGACGACGAGTTCGCCGCCACCCACGAGTAGTTCGAGTCGCCCACCGATTATCATTCGTTTTCCCACCAAGAAAAATCCCTAAGCAAAAGACCTATTCGCTTACGCAAGGAGCGAGAGCGCCTCATGAACAATCAACAAGGTGGAGGTCCTCCGGCAAACCCCTACGGCGCAGGTAAAACTGTCGTCGGCGAACCGCTGTATCCCCCCGCAGGCGCCGCTGGAGGTGGATTTCCACCGCCTGGAGGTCCGCAAGCGGGCGCACCCGTACCCCAAACCTTCGTTGATCCCCCAGCTGCTCCGATGGCCGGTTCAGCGCCAAGCACGGGAACGCAACCAGGTGGACCGCCAGCTGGAGCGCCCTACGGCACGCCAGCAGGAGCTCCTTTTGGTGCCCCGGCCGCTCCGTACGGCGCAGCTCCTGCTCCCTATGGTGCACCAGGACAAACCGCTCCAGGTGGACCGCCTGGACAAACTCCACCTCCGTACGGTTATGGTGGACCTCCTCCGCAAGGCGCGCCGTACCCGGGCCCACAGCCTTACGGACAAGCGTTTCCACCACCTCCTCCACAACCAGCACGTTCGTCCGGGTCAGGTTCTGGAGCGGGGCTCATCATCGGCATCGTTGGGTTTCTCGGATTGCTCATCGTTGGCGGCGGAGCACTCGCGTTTTTCATGTTCCGTGAAAAACCCACGGAAGACGTGCCCATCGTTCCGACCGAAGCTCCCCCAGCGGTGACCGTGGCGCCTGATCCCACAACGCCGACCCAGGAACCCGTAGCCGCTCCCGCAACGGATACCGGGACTCCGGTGGCGACGACCACGCCTCCGTCGACGACCAAAACGACGACGACCACGCCAACCACGCCGAAGACAACGACGACGCCAACGGCTCCCCCACCTCAAACGTCGACGCCGCCGCCGAAACCACCCCCTGCACCCCCTCCGACCGTGTCCACTCCGCCTACGACCAGGCCGCCAATCAAGTTCCCCCCAGCGCCCGCTCCTGCCCCAGCACCCACCAGGCGCCCCATTCCTCGCTAGCGAAAACCCGCCTCCCCCGCTTGCTCGAAAGCCGCGCGTCGAATACGCAGGGACGCATGATGGCTCTTCATAGGTCCAGTTTGCTCACGTGCGCCCTCCTTTTGGTTCTCGGAAGCGCTTTGGGTTGTGAACAAAAAGTCCCCGAGCCGACCCCCGAGCCTCGCCCTGCAGTCAAAACCGAGCCGGAAAAACCCGAACCGGCTGATCTCGTCAAAGAAGAAGTTCAGCCTGGAACCGGCGCTGAATGCAAAGACGGCGACAAGGTCAAGGTTCACTACACCGGTCGGTTGCTCAAGACAAACTTCATGTTCGACAGTTCGGTTGGTAAAACCCCGTTCGAATTCACGCTTGGTAAAAGCGAAGTCATCAAGGGTTGGGATCAAGGTGTCGTCGGCATGAAAGTCGGCGGCAAACGCAAGCTCACCATCCCCTCGAAACTCGGCTACGGCGACAACGGCAGTCCGCCCAAGATTCCCGGTAAAGCAACGCTCGTCTTCGATGTCGAGTTGCTCGAAATCGTTGCGCCTCCAACGGAAAAGAAAGACGAGAAAAAAGACGGCGACAAGAAGGACAAGTCCAAGGAAAAAACCAAGGCTGGTTCAGACAAACCCGCCGTCAAAGCCGAACAGCCCAAAGAGTGAGCGCGCGTTTGTCGAGCCCAACAGGCTCAGCGCCACACCACTTGCCGTAGATCCTCCCAAACTTCCCGCGCATATTGATACCGGTACGTATCTCGACGCCGCAGCAGCTTGGCGATCACATTGCCTACCGGCGTCCCGAGAGCCTCGGCCTTCTTGCGTGGAGCACCATCGGAAATCTGTCGCGCAATCTCGGGGTACGGCACCTCCACTTCGATGGCTGACGTCCCCGTGTGCATCTGAAACATCAACAATCCGAATTGGTACAAATCACTCTGGGTCGTCGTGTACCCCGCCGTCACGAGCTCGGGCGTGAGGATCTTCGGATTGGCCACTTGCGGACGAAACCAACGCGTATTGCCCTGAAGTTGATGCGCGACACCAAAGTCGGTGAGTTTGACGATCGGCGAGCGATCGATTTGCGAGATCAGGACGTTTCCGGTGTGCAGGTCGGAGTGGACCACGCCGCTGTCGTGCAGGTACTGCAACGTCATGAGCAGCTGGCGAGAAATTTCCGCGAGCAAGAGGTCCGGAAAGGGCCTTCCGATGAGGGCTTTGAGGCTCGTGTCACATCGTTCGAGGGCCAAGTAAAACAGGTAGTTGTTCTCGAACGCATCGTGAATGTAGACGATGTTTGGATGGCGAAACTGTCCCAAACGCTGCAGCTCTTGCGTCCATTCGTCGCGAACCGCCTGATAAGACTTGTTCGCTGGTCGCAACATTTTGAGTGCATAACGTTGGTCGAAGGGACCGATGCATTCGTAGACCGATCCGTACTGGCCATCGCCAATGAGCGCGCCCACGACATAGGTGCCGCGCGCAGACGTCAGCGTCGTTCCCGGCGTTGGGAACGGAAGCAACTGTGCGCCGGTGGGAGGAGACCAGTTCACGATCGGTCAACGTAGCAAGATTGAGCGCAAGCGTTGCAGCTGTGCAGCGGTTCTCGTCAGCGTCATGCTGGCGATTGACCGCCTTGCGCTTCCTTCAAAAGATTTTCGGTCACTGCGCGTTCGAAACCAAGAGCCGAGCCGATTTCATACATCATCGTTCGCTCTGAATCGGTCACTTTGCCGTCGGCCATGATTACGTCCATCGCCAAGTTCAAGGCGACGCGACATGCACCAGGACTGCCCAAGGTCGCTCGCGCCCCCGCAATCAATGCCGCAGCTCCAGCCGCCTTCCGCGCAGCATCCAAACGCGACACGATCTCATCGAGCATCTCGGTCGTGACCTTCCGATCCGTCAACGATTGAACACTGCGCGCGAAATGTGCGCGTTCTTCAGGGGCAAACGAGCCATCTGAATATGCCGCGAGGTACATGATCTCGATGAGCGCCTCGAGCTTGGGCTCATCGAGCGTGTGCGCGGATCTCAACGAAATGGGGCTGCTCATGAATTCCAGTCCTACACTGCCCCGCCCCGCGGCAAAAGGCTAGCGTCACCGAAGCTATTCACCAAGGCGTTTGGCGGCGATCGAACGATTGCTCCCCTCCGGCGAAATTGACGTGTCCACGCCATCGGTGTGGCATCCTTCGTTCATGCAACGATCCCCCCTGCCGATGATTTTTCTGGCCATTTCGAGCGTCAGCGGCGCCATGGGATGCGGATCGACCACCCAAAACCCTCCACAACACGCCAACTCGACCGGCCCTTCAACTTCCGCAACGACCGTTGCTGCTCAAACGACTCCGCCCGCACTCCCTTTTCGTCTCCCCTGCGGGGCAAGCGATCTCGAAGGATGCACCAAAGGCTGCGACGAACACGTCACCGAAGACTGCACCACCCTCGCCTTCATTTATTACGAAGGTAAAGGAATCGACGCGAACCCCACGCGCGGAATCGATCTCTTTCGCGGCGCGTGTCTCAACGACAGCGCCCGTGCGTGTATCAAACTCGCAGACCTTTATCACGACGCAGTTTTGACTGACGATCCCGCTGCCGAAGCTGTCCTTTACACCCGAGCCTGTGACGCAGGGGCGAATCGAGGCTGCTTGGGAGCTGGTCGCGCATATCTCGAAGGACGTGGCGTCGAACGTAGTCCGGCGTTTAGCGCCAAGTTTTTCTTGCGCGTCTGCGAGCGCGGCAATGCCGAGGCGTGCCTCGAACTGGCCAAACTCCATGATCGGGGCGAAGGCGTAAAAAAAGACGCACTTGTCGCCATGCGTCTGTACACCAAAGCGTGTCAGCTCGGCTTGGGCGAAGCGTGTGTGACGGCGGATCCCAAAGGTGAAGTCGACGTCGCGCCGCCTCGCGAATGAGACGAAGACGGCGCGTTTGTCTTGGCAAAACGACTACGCACTCCGTGCGATCGTCAGGACCAACGTCTCGCCATCGACGTTGAGCTCCCGACGTTCGCCCGAGAACGAGGCCGCACCGACCTCGAACGTACGCACGAGCGCCTCTCGGCCGATTTCTTCCTGGGCCTTTTCCACGACACGTTTGACCCGGTCACTGCCCTCGATTGCGAG
>DAOMZH010000191.1:0-13904 GCA_035437985.1 Polyangium sp. (in: bacteria)
GGCGATATGGTCAATCCGTACGGGCGGCATTATCGCGACAATCGACGGTATTTGCTGGAAGGCCTGCAGTCCGGCCAAGAAAATGGTGATTTGATTTTCACCTGCTACACATGCCATCACCTGCTCGCCAACATGCTGATTTGTGCCGACCCGCTCGACGAAGCTTGGCGCGAATCGGAGCATTTGGGGGATTTCGTGGAACGCGCCCGCGACCATAACATCGTCGATACCGTGTCGACGCAAAAGCGGCTCATTGCGTCGCTGCGGGGCATCACCGTACAGGTTGGGTATTTTGACGGCCCGGATTTCGATGAGCAAACGTTCGAAGAGCGGATCAGCAAGAGCCAAATGGGGCTCGTGCCCTGCTGGTATTACATTCGCAAAACGGAAGCGCGCGTTTTTGGTGGCCAATTCGAAGAAGCAGCAGCGGCCGCAGCACGAGCAGAGGAACTATTGTGGAGTTTCACGTCGGAAGCGGAGCTTGCCGAGCATCTGTTTTTCGGGGCAATCGCTATGGCCGGAACGTGGGACACGGCCACGGAAAAGCAGCGGGCGAAAATTCGGGAGACGATTGCGCGCAATCATCAACAATTCGATGCTTGGGCCGAACACAGTCCGGACAATTTCGTTTGTCGGCGTGATTTGGTGGGCGCCGAATGGGCGCGCATCGACGGCCGAACCATCGAGGCCGAGACTCTCTACGAGACAGCGATTGCAGCGGCCAAGAATGCTCGATTCGTTCATGTTGAAGCATTGGCGTGCGAACTGGCTTCGAGGTTTTATCGCCTGCGCCAGGTGCACGTGCCTGCGATCGCGTATTTGCGGGCCGCACGTGATGCGTATGCGCGTTGGGGAGCCGCGGGAAAAGTTCGCATGTTGGAAAGGACGTTCCCTGAACTGCGCGTAATCGACGGCCCGTCCGCCGAACGAAATTCATCGACGCCAGGAGCCACGACGACTGCCGATCGCAACCTGCACGCAGCGCTCGATCTCGCCGCCGTTCTCCGCGCAACACGAAGCATTTCCGAAGAAATCGTCCTCGACAAACTCATTTCGACCGTATTGCGAGTCTTGCTGGCGGATGCCGGTGCAGAGCGGGGGCATTTCGTGCTTCTGCAATATGGCGAGCCCATTCTGGTGGCGAGTGGACCGAATGAGGTCACGGAAACGCCGCGATTGACCAACATTCCCCTCGATCAATGCGACGATATTCTCCCGACCTCTCTCGCCCGCCTCGTTTTGCGCACAAGCGAGGCGATCGTCGTGCATGATGCCCGCGCAGACGCACGTTGTGCGGTTGATCGTTATATCGTGCGGCACCGTCCGCGCGCGCTCGCATGCATACCACTCGTGAATCACGGCCATTTGCTGGGGTTATTGATTTTGGAACACCGGCGCTTGGCAGCAGTTTTTTCGCACGAGCGTTTGGAACTCATTCGGATTCTCGCCGCGCAAGCCGCCGTCTCGATCGACAATGCATTGCTTTATGCGCAATTGGATCGACGCGTGCAGGATCACACGTCCGAGCTGCAAGAAGCCCAGCGCCGGCTCGTCGACACGGCCCATCGCGCTGGTATGGCGGAAATTGCCACGAATGTTTTGCATAATGTAGGCAATGCCTTGAACAGCGTCAGCGTGAGTACGGACGTCGTGCTCGGACGATTGCAAAACTCGCGTATCGGAACACTCGATCGAATTGCGCAACTGCTTCACCAACACAAATCGAATTTGCCTGGTTTTTTTGCGACGGAGGCGCGCAGTCGGCAATTGCCCGAGCTGATTGATTCTCTCGCCAAACACCTCGCGGAAGAACGGCGCGGGAATTTGGAAGATCTGCAACGGGTCTACAAGCACGTCGGACACATTCGGGACATTGTTTCTTTGCAACAATCGTTTGCGGGAGCGCAGCGGCTCGTCGATGATGTGGTCATCGCCGAATTGGTCGACGATGCCTTGCGGATCAGCGCCATTGATGAATTACGGCACGGGATCGAGATCGTTCGCGACATTGCGCCAGCGCCAACGCATTGGCCTCTGGAACGACATCGTGTATTGCAAGTCCTCGTAAATCTCATCTCCAATTCCTTTCACGCTTTGCTGGCGACGAGCGACGGTCGCAAAAAAAGCATCATCGTCGCGTCGAGCGTCGAAAATGCCGATCGTTTGCGTTTTACCGTGCACGACACGGGTTGTGGTATCGAGCCCGCAGTCATGGCCCGACTATTTTCTTTTGGTTTTACGACGCGGTCGGGTGGACACGGATTCGGACTTCACTCGTGCGCCGTTGCGGCCAAAAGCATGGGAGGCGAGATCTTCGCTCACAGCGGCGGCATTGGGCAAGGCGCCACATTTACTCTGGTTTTACCGAGAAGAGTCGCGCGCCCCGGATAAACCGGCTGGCTCGGGAAACTTCAGGTCTCGCTTATGTCGCGCAAAACCACAATCGCCGCAGTCTCGAACATGGGGGCGATTCGAGCATCGAATCGGCGCCCGTCGGTACCCACCGAAAATTGAAATTGGTGTATCGCGCCCGTGTCCATTGCGCGCACAAGGGTCTCGAGCAAGCGCCCGTGTTGGTGAATGGGCACGACATCGAGCACACAAGAGGCCGATAAATTCGGCACGACCTCGCCATGCAAAAAGGGCGGGATGAAGGCATTGCCCGTCCGATCCACACAATAAATGATATCCGGCAAAGCCAAAAAAAGCGCACGCAGGGAAGCTTCTCGTCGCGCCAGCGACGCCATGACCTGCGCGCGATCGAGACTTTGCCCAAGTCGCATACACATTTCTTCGAGCAAAGCGATATCGCCGCGATCCGGAGCAATACTCGAATTGCGCCACATTTCGAGTACGCCGAGAACTCGATCGCCTGAACGCACTGGCACGAAAAGAGCTCCGTGCAGACCAGCTTGGGCCATGAGCGCAGCTCGTTCGTCCTGGTCTACCGACGGGCGGGAATGAAATGTTGCAATTCCAATTTTTTCGCGCGGCAACACGCGAGCCGATTCGTCCATTGCCAAACTATTGCTTCGTAATTCGAGCATGGGCTCACGGACAGAATCGGCAAACGCTCCCACGCACTCGAATGGGCCTTCACTCACGCGACACCAAAGAGCCACGAACGGCCAATCAAGCGTTTTGCCAATCGTTTCGACCACGGAGGTCGCCCAAAATCCCGGGGACGGCGAACGCACGAGCAAACGCGTGACCGTATGCAGCAATTCCTGACGTCGATATGCAGCGTGCAATGCAGCTTGCTCGGACCATTTCATCGTCATGGCCGCGGCCATTTGGCGCACTTCGGCCGCATCGAACGGCTTTTTCAAAATGAGAAAACGCCCCTCGTTGTCGAGACGCTCAGCCATGGCGCTCCACGACCAATCCGAATAGGCAGTACAAAGCACCGCCTGAATGTCTTGATCGTCCTCGAAAATCAACGACAGAGTTTCCACCCCATCGAATCCCGGCGGCATTCGAACGTCCACGAACGCCAGGGCATAAGGGCGTTTTTCGGCCCGAGCGCGCCGAATCATTTCCAATGCTTCCGCACCTTGGTACGCACTGTCCACCTCGAAACGAATCCGCCGAGGCTCCGGCGCGCGTGTTCCGAACACGGCTGCCTCCATCGCATCGAGGTCGACCGGTTCGGCATCGCCCACCAAAATTTTTCGAAAATCTTCGTGAATCGATGGTTGATCGTCGATGACGAGAACACGCCGATTAAATTGCGCGCCGCCAGTGCTCGTAGCCATGTTGACTGTTATCACCGGAAGCGGGCCGAATGACAAGCGCTCGAAAGACGGCGATGTCGATTTTCGAAGCGGGTGCAGCAGGCTCCAATGTGCTTTCACCAAGGGAGCCAACCATTCTCGATGCTCGAATGTCAGCAGGGCGGCGTATGCGATTCGGAAACTACGAAAAACGAGTCATTCGGGATCGCAGGCTCCGCTGCAGAACGCCTCGATGACCCCCGTGCGAAAAAACTTGTCCGCTTGTTTGTACGAAGGTTCGAGATGGCGCACGGTGCCGTGCGGGTCGTTATCGCCTTTCGTCGGTGTATTCGTATCTGGCGCTGGGGGCAAACCGAACTCGTATTCGACCATCGCGGCACCTTGCAAAGGCGCCGCCGATTCCTCGACGCCCCAAATGGTGCGATTTACGGGCGTTAGGTTTTTCGCGCCAACCGTGCGAGCAATGATGTGCGCGCCAAGTGGACTGACTTGATAATCACCAATGGCGACATGAATCAGCAGATCATGAGCTGGTGTATTGGGGAGCATGTTTTCCCGCATATAAGGCGCATAACCACTGGGTTCGGTGCGATCCCAAAGCATTTGCAAGAGCCCTTCGACGAGCTGAATGTTTTTGCCTTCGCGATAGGCGCTGCGCAAGAAGACGAAAAACGGCCCGAAGTCGGTGCTGCGGTCGAGCAGCATTGAATAGGGCATTCCAGGCACGCTCACGAGGCCGCGTTTGACGTCCGTGGTGACCGACATGTACGTGGTCCCAAAAATGCCGCCCTGGCTATCGCCGCGGTAAAACTTGAGCTGCGGATCGATGACGCTTTGTCCATTGACTTGGACCAGTTCTTCTTGGACAAACCGACCGGACATCATGCGCATGGCGAGCAAACTATTCAGGATGCCTTGATGCTGTCGGTCGACCGATTGGCGAAACCCGCCTGCATCGCTGACGATTGCATTCGTGATGGATGCGACATCTTCCTCCGACATTCCCAGCAAATCGACCGAAAAAGCCACATAGCCGAAACGATTGGCGAATTCTCCGAGGTATCCGTCGCCACCCTCGAATTTGGACCCCAAAAGGCCATGACCATTTTGCACGAGGCCCAGTTTCTGCCCCTGTTTTGCGGCATGAGGCACATGGACAACGAACTCGTAATCGGCCCAGCCGTTTTGTTTGGGCAAACCGTCGGCCCCCAAAACCAGCTTGCCTCCTGGTCCGGGCTGATCCAGATATAGCGGCACCTTCATCGTGCCAATAAAACGCCGCCAGATGTGCGTATTTTCGGCTTCCGTGAACTCTTCGGTTTTCGTCAACGTGTATTCGGGCCCCGCCATACCGACCTTCGCCAACGCGTCGTCGCGCATCGCCACCAAAAAACGCGTATTGTTTTCACGACTCGACGTTGTAAAATCCCACGCGATTTGCAAGTCTTTTCGCGCTACGCCCGCATTCTCGAGTTTCTTGAAGATATCGTCGTACAGAGGGCGTCGCGCGTCGATCCCCGGCTCGCACGCCGTAGCTCCATCGCGCAAAGCCACGAACGACGCCGACGGAGCAATCTCCTTTCCTTGGACATCGACGACATGACGAACGGCCACGATATACCGCGTTGCATCTTTCAATCGTATGACCGGACGAACGATGAGGGTCCGATCTTCGTCCAGGTCTTGGAGAATGCTGCGATCGATTTCGGAAAAATGGGCCACCCGTTCGCCCGTTTCGGCGTCGATGATGACCGTTGGCGAGCTGTCCGATAGCGATGTTTCGATGTCGTGCTGGGTGGGCAATCCAGTAATGGTGGCGCCGGGAAGATGAACGAGTGCTGGTTGTCCCCCGGAAAAACCATCACTATCCGCCCACCATTGCGGG
Organism: Polyangium sp. (in: bacteria); assembly: GCA_035437985.1. GTDB lineage: Bacteria > Myxococcota_A > Polyangia > Polyangiales > Polyangiaceae > Polyangium. The sequence goes on from DAOMZH010000191.1 coordinate 5,620, forward strand.
TCCATATGATCAAATCCTGCCGCTGCAGGGAGAGTCTTGGGTCCAAATGCAACCCGATGGCCGGTGACGGTCGAAGCGTCTTCCTTCAGCCAAAAATTATTGGGAAAAGGAAATCCACATTGTGTCGGCGCTAGCGGATCGCATCCCTCTTCCACCAAGAGCTCTGCACTGCATGGATCGACCGAGTTTGTCTGGGCATCTGAACAACCCAGGAGCCCCACGCCGGCCGTGATCAACAAAGCCCACATCGACACATTTCGCTTCATAACGGCAAGTTTACGCGAGGAATCTGCGGACGGATCTTCATTTTTCGTTCATGCGCATCGCGTGAGGTACGATGCAGTTGACCCCAGATGAAACAATCGAGTACACTCGCCGCATCATGAACGCATCCGAGATGAATGGCGCTGATAAAGACCGCATTTTGCAGGTGTTGTTGCAGGAATACTCGACCCTCAAGGCCGAGCAGGGTTCGCGCATTCAATTTCGGGACAACATGCTGTATACGACAATCGGGGCTGTCGGGGCGATTGCTTCGGTGGGACTTGGGGGTTTTAATGCTGGGGCGGGCACGGTACGCCATGCCTTCTTGATCGTGCCGTGGCTGACAGCGATCTTGGGCTGGACGTACGTGGTCAACGACGAAAAAATCACGGCCATTCGCCGCTACATCGACAAGTCTTTGGCCAAGCGTATCAAGGAACTCATTGGTAGTGACCAAAAAGATTTCCCGTTTGGCTGGGAACACTTCCATCGTCGCGACAAACTCCGCGGAGAGCGCAAGTCGATTCAGTTGGCGATTGACTTGTGGACCTTCGTCATTTCCGGAGCCGGAGCGCTTTTCGCGTTTTTGGTCCGTGCACTTCAAAGTCCTCCGGCCGGCAATACGCTTTATTTCGACATTGTGGCGGCGGGCGCTGACTTCGTGATTTTGTTGTTTTTGGCGCGGCAGATCATCGCGTACTGGAATCGCGCGGTGGAAGACGATCCGAAGACGTCGAAAGACAGCTGAAGCGAAAAAGGAGAATACTTGCCAGCGACGGGGCAATGTGCTTTCCTTTTGCCCCATGTTGGTCAAGCAATCCTCGAAAGTTCTTTTGGTTCTGGCCCTCGCAGCTTGTGGTTGTGAATCGAAAAAAACCGACAGCACTGCCCCCACGCCAGCAAGCAATGCGGCGGCGCCTGGGGCAACCCCGGAAACGGCAACGAAATCGACGAGCGCCCCGGCTGCCGAGAAGAAATCTTATCCGTCCCCGGAAAAATTCGACATTGCCCCGCTCGCAGTCGGGCAATGGATTCGCATGCTCGTCAAAACCGTTGGACAACCACCGGCGCAAACCTTCATCCGCATCGTGGGCAAAGAAGGCGATTCGTTTTGGTACGAAATCGAATCGAATACGCCCAATGGCACGACGGTCATCCAGCTCTTGATGGACGACGTCACCAAAGGGAATTTCTCCAAAGGCTCGATCAAGAAAATCAAAATGAAGGTTGGCTTGGCGCCGGTTCAGGAATTCTCGGGTCCTGCCATGGCCGCCGTGAGCGCCATGACGGACAACTACGTCGCGATGTTTGGCAGGCCGAACCTCGACAAGGCCGAACGTGGTGATGCGAGTGTAAATGCGGGCGAATTCAAGGGGTGTTACATCCACGAAATCGACCAAAGCGTCATGGGCATGTCGATGAAGGTGAAATCGTGGAATCACCCTGCGGTGCCGATTAATGGGTTTGTCCGTAGCGAAGGCTTGGCGAACAACGCGAAGACGACGACCGAGCTTTACGAAATGCACATGGACGGGGCGAAAAGCGTGCTGCAGTAGTGGCGAGAGTTCGTCCAGTTAAAACTCGAACGTCATTCCCGTCATCCACGTCGACGTGCCAATACGCATTTGATTGGAGCCCAAACCGAGGTTTTGGTTGTACCACTCGCCAAACAGGTGAATGTGGTTGACCCCAGTTTCTTGGTCGAGCGCCGACATTTCTCGACGGCCTAGGAAATCGAGCACGAGCGACGCACCGAGGGCCCAATGCACGCCGTAGCTGCTCCCCGAGCCATCGACCGATCCCGATTTGCAATCGTTGCTTCCGGCCGTACACCACCACAAGCCATAACCAAGCCCAATTTTGCCGTACGGAACGACCGGAATTTGCGTACGCCGAAAAAATTCGTCGAAACGAACCACTGCCGACACGTGCATGGGCATGATCTTCAGCGCCGTCGTGCCTTTACGTGTGTCCACTGCATTGGGGTCATCGAGCACGCCATCAACAAATGCCCCTGCTTCCGCGGACATATAGCCCCATCCTGCACCTGGACCGAGCGTTCCGACCCAGGGAATGCGTACGGCTTGCCAATCGAATTCCGCGCCAAAAAAGAAGCGCCATTCGTCACCGAAATATCGTTTGTATGGTCCATTGCCGCCAAACTCTTCATCTACAGCCGGATAATACGGCCCGCCGCGCAGCTCGAACGCGAATCGTTGCGGAGTTCCCTTGTAAATTCCGCTGCCTCGATTGTGCTGGCGCCAATTGTTGCGCCGAATATGACGTGATTGCGCTTCGGCTGGCAACGCCGCCATGATGATTGCCCCGGCGACCAGCACCGATGCGACTTGGACGAACCTCACTTCGAGACCTCCTTCACCGAGGCATTACGGGACAAACGATTGCGACGACGCCACACGAGCGCCAAAAATCCCAGGGCGAACGCACTGCCAAACGACGTATTACGCAGCGCACGCGGCGAGATCGAGCAAAATCCGCCGCCCGCCGTTCCGCCGCTCTTTTGGTAGTTTTCAAAGAAATCTTCAATGGGCTCGGGCGTTGCGCAGACAATGGGCGCGAGAACTCCTGCATTGCCCACTTGATCGCGATAGGCCACGCCCAAAGCAACCACTTGATTGTTCTCGAGACCGTCGACGGTCGTCCCTTCGGCACATGGAGTCCATTCCGCTTCGGGGCGTTTGTTGGGCTGGAGCGGTTCGGTAGTACATTCCAAACTTCCGCTGCTCGATCCTCCCGCACCGCCCGTTCCTCCCGCACCGGACGAACCACCGCCACTTCCTCCTGCTCCGCCCATTCCGCTGGTGCCACCAGCTCCGGCCAAACCATTTGACGGAGCAGCAAAACCATTTGTCGTGCCCCCATTGCCCGACGTTGTTCCTCCCGAACCTCCAGATCCGCTATCATCGCCGACGTTGCTGCATCCGCATGAATCGCTCGAGCTTGCCGTATTCGTCACGATTTTGCCGTCCTTGGCGCAATAAACGACGACCGTCGTTTGAGTTTCGCCAGGCTCACCTTCGACCGTCAAGTCAACCGCCCCATCACTACTCGTCACGATTACATTCGTCGGCGGCTGTGGACCCCATAAATCGATTGTAGATGTGGTGCCTTGAGGTGGCCAGATTAATCTATCCCCTACAACCGTTCCGCCAGACATGAACATGAATTGAACGTTCAACGGTTGTGGTACGGAATTGCCAATAGCAACTCTGCAATCGTCAGCAATCGTTTTGTCGAGGAAGTGCGCAGCCACCAAATCTTTGAGCTTGACCGTGATGGTGAAAGCAGATTGAGTTTGTCCTGCCGAAGGTCCTCCGGTGTGTTTGAGCGCAAAACATGGTTTCGTGTCCCCTGCCGCCCCCGTGTTTCGGTTTTCCGGTAACGAACAATCGATGGCATTCTGTGTCGCCCCCCATACCTCGAAAGAACCCACGGTTGTCGCGGTAAAACCCGTGACATTGAGGTTGAACGACATCGTCGCGCCGTCCTTCATGCATTCGTCGAAATTGATGATCCACCGCAGGTTCGCTGTTCCCGAACGATTATCCGGGGAGCGCGAGGCCATGCTCGGCGACTGATACGTCAGCTGCACCTGCGCCCACGCGCTCGCTCCCCCCATCGATATCGCGCCAAATACAGCAAACGTCGCCAGCCTCCGCCGCCAAGTTCGACGCCCCGCCACTCCCAAAACGTCTCGTTCCTTCGAGTTCATCCTCTTCGTTTCAGCACAACTCGTGCCATGATGCAAATCCAGCTTCGTTTCTTTCCTACGTGGCACTCCATTTCCGCACCGAACGTCATCCTCCGGACAACTTGTCGCGATACACCTCCGTTTGCGACAAAGTGTCATTCGTTTTTCGCAAGTACGCGATTGCGAGATTGTGCGGGGACGTGTAGGGTCGCGCCCGCGAGGAGGCACTTGTTTCATGACTGTATCGGCAATTTTCGATCCCAATCGTTGGAATGTCGTCGAAGGATTTTCGTTCACCGACATCACGTATCATCGGGCGAAAGATCAAGGCACCGTCCGCATTGCCTTTCATCGTCCGGAAGTTCGTAATGCATTTCGACCGCATACCGTGGACGAACTTTATACGGCGCTCGAGCATGCGCGCACGACGTCCGACGTGGGTTGCGTGTTGATTACGGGCAATGGTCCGTCGCCGAAAGATGGCGGGTGGGCATTCTGTTCGGGTGGTGATCAACGCATTCGGGGCAAAGACGGTTACAAATACGAAGGCGACCAAGCGCTCAAGCCGGATCCGGCGCGTCTTGGACGTTTGCATATTCTCGAAGTGCAGCGCCTCATTCGTTTCATGCCGAAAGTGGTCATTGCGGTCGTTCCTGGTTGGGCCGTTGGTGGCGGGCATAGTTTGCACGTCGTTTGTGACATGACGATTGCCAGCAAAGAGCATGCAAAGTTCAAGCAAACCGATCCGGACGTCGCGAGCTTCGACAGCGGGTATGGTTCGGCGCTTTTGGCGCGTCAAATTGGGCAAAAGAAAGCGCGTGAGATCTTCTTTTTGGGGCTCGATTATTCCGCGGACGAAGCGGCGGCCATGGGCATGGTCAATGCCTCGGTACCTCATGCCGAGCTCGAAAACGTAGCCTTGAAATGGGGCAAACTCATCAATGGCAAGAGCCCCACGGCCATGCGGATGCTCAAGTATGGATTCAATTTGCCGGACGACGGGCTTGTAGGCCAGCAGCTTTTCGCGGGCGAAGCGACTCGTTTGGCTTATGGAACGGAAGAAGCGCAAGAGGGTCGCGACGCGTTCCTGGAAAAACGAAAACAAGACTATACCAAGTTTCCCTGGCATTACTGAGCATCGCCGTCGGCCCCTTCATGCACGCATTGCGCTGGATCCTCGGGTTTGTCGTAGCCATTGGCGCTTCGACCTATCCATGTCCAGCGCGAGCTCAGGCGCCGATGCTCACGCCCATCGAATATAGGCCCATGTACATTTTATGCATTGGCCCGCATTTTGGGGCAGTATTCGAATGGCAAAAGCCCGTTTTGGGGCAAATCGGCGCTGAACTCACCTTGAATCGGCATCGCCATTCTCCGGATTTCAAAGAAACCACCTGGATTTGGGGCGGCTTTCTTCAAGTTGGCGCCGTCGGTCTCGAGCGCGCACGAGTCGCTTTTGGCCCCCAATTGAGCTATTCCGTACTTGGCGCCGAAATCGGCCCGGTACTCGAGACCAATACGGAAACCCGCGCCGCTCATACGGGATTGCATATCGCCCCGTATGCATCGCTCGGCATCGTGTCTTTCTCGGTGCAAGTGGACATTCCGATTCTCTCGCTTTCCGAAGGACAACGCCCCGGCGTGTCCGTGGGTTTGACCGGAACGCTCAAGATTCCAATGCCTCTAAGCGAAGGTCGCTTGTAATTCATGCATTCGACGCCTTCCCGCGGCTCATTGGATTGTCCGCTGTGCCAATCCGCCGTGACTCGCATCTTTGCCGAAGCCCATCAACGCAGATATTTCGAATGCCCCACGTGCGCGCTCGTCTTTTTGCACCCCGACCAAAGACTCTCCCCCGACGCCGAACGCGCCCATTATCTGACCCACGAAAACGATCCGCTGGATGATCGATATCGGACATTTCTCGATCGTTTGGCGCTTCCGTTGGTCGCTCACCTCGTTCCCGGCGCCCGAGGGCTCGATTTTGGTTGCGGCCCCGGACCAACCTTGTCCCTCATGCTCGAAGAACGCGGTTTTCCCATGGAGATCTACGATCCATTTTTTGCGCCAAACCCTGTCATATTTACGAAAACATACGACTTTATTACGGCCACCGAAACAATCGAACACTTTTGTCATCCTGAAAAGGAATTCGTTCGTCTGGACCAACTCCTGCGTCCCCGCGGAATTCTGGCGGTGATGACCGAGCTCTGGCGTGACGACAAACCATTCGAACAATGGCATTATCCTCGCGATCCCACGCATGTGAGTTTTTATCGCGAGCGGACGATGTCGTGGATTGCAAAGCGATTCAATTACGCCGTCGAAATGCCACGACCAAATGTCGTGCTGTTTCGGAAGGGCGCTTAATCAACACAATACGCTGCTTGGGAGTGCTTGATTTCCCGGCGCCGCGGTGGGGCCCCGCTGTTTGAGCCCACGAAGTGGGCGAGTTCGGGGTGCCGCGCGTGCTGGGAAATCAAGCCTCCCGAGCCCCACCAACGCAGATGGCCTTCAGAACACGTACGGAATGATCCGATACGGCACCCGCTTTTTGTATTCTTGATAAGCGTCCCCGTATTTCGCCGTGCATCGTTTGTCATCGCGAACGGACCGATCGAAGAGCAAAATGGTCAGGAATACCCAGTAAAACCAGGGCAAGAGGTGGGAAAACCCTGCGGGGACGGTCCACGCAAAGGCCAGCGCGAGTTCCGGCACGTAATGAAAATGCCGCGCTACGCCCCACCAACCGGATACGAGTAGCAGACTTTCACGTTTTTGCCCATCCGCGGTGGTATACGGCGCCCGAATGATTTCCGGCGCTTTGCCCCATACCTTTGTTTCGCCATTCGTCGCCCGCACCCGTTGGCGCTGCGCATCGGCGTCGTAATTCACCCAAATCGACAGCAGCCCAAAAACCACCATGCCCGCCGCCACCGGAATGGGCCATTGAATCGGGTGATCGACCAAGTAAAGGAACGGTATTTCATACGCTGAAGGCACCCACGCCAACACGCCCCAACATATGTAATACCCAAAGCGATCGTGCATGATGTCGAGCGACGTGAAGTATCCGGATTCCCACCAGAAAAACTTGAAGAGGTACACCACGAGCACGGTCACGCCCGCAATCATCGACGTCGAAATCGCTCCTTGTTTTTCCCATTGCGTCACCGCCAAGCAAATCGCAATCACGCTCCAGCCCATCATCGACACGCGACAATTGATGAGCTGCTTTAGATTTACCCCAAAAAGCCGCGGATGTAGCTCTGGACCTTGAAAAAAATCCAAAATCGGATAACCCGTGAGCACGTTGTCGGGCGCCGTCGGGTAATTGCGACCTTTCCACGACAGAAAGATGCAAAAAAGGAGGGCCGACACGCATAACGTCACGAGCACACTGCCAAAATGGTCGTACAGTTTCCCCGGATCGAGCAATCCCGCCGGCCACGCTACCCCAAAAAGGCCGATGTGCGTAATGAACCACGCCGCAATGCCATTGAGCTTGTATTCGGGTTGCACACCCGCGGGCGTCACAGGCCCGAGAAATCGTTTGCCCGGGAGCCATTGCAAAAGAATCGCTTGCACGACCACCCAACCCACGATGATGAGCGCCGCTGTTCCCGTCGGTGCCGGCAAATTTTGCCCCCAGACGCTCGGTCCTGCTTTGGCAAATTCGAGCAGGGAGCCATCGTGAAATCGCGCCGTCATCCATAAAGCAAGCATCAAAATTGGCGTCGCCATCATGAGCAGCAGCGGCCCAATCGTGGTGCGAATGATACTCGCGTCGACCGGCGTGACTTTGGGAGGCGGGAATCGATCTGCCCCTATGGGCAGCCCCGTAAGCCATGATTCAACAAGGGTTTCGACTTTGGTCGCGGACATGCGCCGCGTGTTACCAGCACCCGCGCGGCGTGCCTAGAAAAAAGAGCATCCAGGATGCTAGCTACAATGCGGCGAATTATTTCGTCCGTGCAGCTTTACCGAAAAAGTATTGGAAAGGAACGTGACTACGCGCGGCCCACGATGTTTCGTTGTGGAGATCGCCAGGAAATGCGAAATGCAAAAAGTCTTTGCCATATTCGTATCCCGAAGCTTGTAACTGATCGCGCATCGCCGCCGTATTTTCGTAATTGTCTTCGGGCCAGCCGCTATCGATGTAGAGCCGCACATTTTTCTTGGGCTCTGCCGCCACACGCTCCATCAAATCGTCGCGATACCCGAACGTACTCGACAAACACGCTGCTTTGCCTAACACTTCCGGTTATTGAAAACCCAGGAAACACGACACTACTCCCCCGTGCGACGA
>DAOMZH010000192.1:0-12140 GCA_035437985.1 Polyangium sp. (in: bacteria)
TTGGAATGGTGGTTCTCGCCGTATATCACCCAATTCTCTTGGCGTTCGACGTGGCGCTAATTCTGGCAGTCGTCTTCGTCCTTTTTGGGCTCGGTCGCGGTGCCGTTTCGACGAGTTTGAAGGAATCGAAAATGAAGTATGCGGTGGCTTCTTGGCTCGAACAAATGGCCGAGCACGAAGTGACATTTCGTTCGAGCGGCGGAAGTGCATTTGCGCGTGAGCGGGCCGAGGATCTATTGCGAGAATGGATTGCGGCACGAAACAAGCATTGGAAGGTTCTGTTTCGACAAATCTTGGGCAGTCTTTGGGTGCAAGCATTGGCCAGCACGGCGCTGCTCGGCGTCGGTGGTTGGTTGGTCATTGCGGGAAAACTCACCCTGGGGCAGCTCGTGGCTGCGGAATTGATCGTGACCGCGGTCGTTTCAGGTATTGCGAAATTCGGTAAGCACCTCGAAAGCTTCTACGACCTGCTCGCGGGCGTGGACAAACTCGGACACTTGGTGGATTTGCCGGTTGAAGCGCCAGGTGGGGCGTTGTTGCCCCGCAAGTCGGTCGGTATGCAGCTGCGCTTGTGGGATGTCTCGTTTGCCTATCCAAACGGCACTCGAATCTTGGACCGCGCACGACTGAACATCGAACCAGGCGCACGTATTGGAATCGTGGGGGCAAGTGGCGCAGGCAAGAGCACGTTGGTCGACCTCTTGTTCGGATTGCACACGCCAACGCGCGGACGCATCGACATCGACGGCATCGATGTGCGGGACATAGAAGTCGCGTCGCTGCGCGAACAAATCGCCTTCCTGCGGACCGTCGAAATCTTCGAGGGCACCGTGCTCGACAACGTCCGTGTCGGACGACGCGACGTGCAGACGAGTGATGTGCGCGCTGCGCTGCAAGCCGTGGGCTTGTACGACGACATCGCTGCATTGCCCGACGGCTTGAATGAAGTGCTCGCGAACGGAGGGCCCACGCTTTCGCAAAGTCAGGCGCTGCGACTTTGTGTCGCCCGGGCAATTGCCGGCAAACCACGTCTCGTCGTGCTGGATGTCGCGGTCACGGACTTCGATCCGACCACCCGCAAGCTCGTGCTCGACACGCTTCTCGATGCCCGTGCTCCGTGGACGCTGATCGTCACGACGCACGATCGCGAAGTGCTGCGGCACTGCGATGAAATCCACGCCCTTCAAGAGGGCCAACTCAGACCACTGCGCGCCACGGATCTGGCCGCTTGAGCAGAGCGAGGAACAACATGTCGACTTCTCTACGACCCGTCATGGACTTGGAAGGCGATGCCGACGTCTTGCGTCTCGTGCGTTCGCCCAGACTAACCCGAACGATTGCGCGTCTTTTTGGCGCACTTCTCGTGATCGTCGCCGTTGCCTTGGCCTTCGTACCTTGGCAGCAAAATTCTTCGGCTCATGGGCGCGTGATTGCCTTCGCTCCCCTAGAGCGACAACAAACGGTGGAAGCTCCCGTGGATGGCCGCGTCATGCATTGGCACGTACGTGAAGGCGATCGCGTGCAAGAAGGTGCGCCGCTCGTCGACATCGCCGACAACGATGCGGATCTGGTCTCCCGGCTCGAGCGCGAAAAAGAAGCGCTGCGTGACCGCATCGAAGCGGCACGTGCGCGCACCAAGGCGGTGGGTGAACGTATCGATTCCCTCGAGTCGTCACGAGACAGCGCACTCCAAGCGGCGACGTCACGCGTGCGTATGGCGCAAGATCGCGTGCGTTCCGCAGGACAAGCCGTCGTCGCCGCAAAAGCGACGAGCAAGACCGCCGAACAAAACTTGGAACGCCAACGATCTCTGTTCGCAGATGGTTTGACCTCAAAGCGTACGGTGGAACTTGCCGAACTGGATGCCGCCAGGGCCCTTACGGAAATCGAGCGTGCCAATGCAGCCCTGTCGGCAGCCCGCTCCGAAGAAAGTGCGCTCGAATCGGACCTGATGAAGATTCGTAACGACGCCAGTGCGTCAATCAACGACGCCAGTGCTTCGCGCGCGAGTGCCCAGGGAGAGATCGCCTCTGCCGAAGCGGAGCTCGCGCGGATGGAAGTGCGTTTGGCGCGACAACTCATGCAGGCGGTGAAAGCGCCACGCAGCGGAACCGTGCTGCGAATCGTCGCCAAACAAGGCGGCGAAATCGTGAAGGCGGGCGAGGTGCTGCTGAGCATCGTGCCGGATACGGACGATGCAGCCGTCGAGCTCTGGGTCGAAGGCAACGACGTGAACCTCGTTGCGCCAGGACGAACCGTACGTTTGCAGTTCGAAGGATGGCCGGCGATTCAGTTTTCCGGATGGCCTTCGGTCGCCGTGGGTACGTACGGAGGAACCGTGGCGTTCGTTGACGCAACCGATGACGGACACGGAAAGTTCCGAGTGCTCGTCGTTCCGGATCACCCCGATGCTTGGCCCTCAAAACAATACTTGCGCCAAGGCACGCGGGCGAATGGATGGGTTCTGCTCGACCGCGTGTCGCTCGGGTACGAACTTTGGCGGCAGTTCAATGGGTTTCCACCGTCATGGCCTTCAGCATCGACCACGGACAAAGCCGACGGCAAAGCGAGCGAGAAAGGTACGAGCAAATGAGTCGAACGTTGCATCTCAAACGAATGCTCTCCGGAGCTTTGGCGTGTTTGACTCTGGCCCTGGGTGAACCGAGTGTTGCGCTGGGACAAACGAGTGCTCCGGTGCCGACTTCGAGTGCCGCGAGCGATGTGCTCGAAATGGCGGAAGTCGTGCGCGTGATTGAAGAGCGATTTCCGTCGATTTTGGCGGCGGAACAAGATCGTATCGCGGCCGAAGGTGACCGACTCGCCGCTGCGGGCGGCTTCGATCCGTCCTGGCGTACGAGCGGAACGGTGATCCCGATCGGGGGATATCCTTCGGGGCGATTCGACACCGTGGTCGAGCAACCGCTACCGTTTTGGGGCTCGAGTGTTTTTGCGGGGTATCGCTTGGGACTCGGCGATTTCCCGGTGTACGACGGCAAGCTCGCGACGAATCAATACGGTGAAGTGCGCGCTGGAGCCCGCATCAACTTGCTGCGTGATGGTCCGATCGATCGGCGCCGCGCCAACATTCAGCGCACCGAAATTGGAGTGGACGTAGCCGCGCGAAGCTTGGACCAGCAACGGATCGATGCCGTTCGTCTTGGAACATTTCGGTATTGGGATTGGGTCGGGTCGGGCCGGAAACTCGCACTTTCTCAATCCTGGCTCGACTTGGCGCGAACGCGAGATACGGGGCTGGCTCGACGTGTGGAAGCAGGTGACCTGGCGGAGCTCGAGCGTCAGGACAATCAGCGGTCGATTTTGCAACGCACGGCGCACTTGGTGACAGCACGACGTGTGCTCGAACAAGCGGCCATCGAATTGTCGATGTACCTGCGTGATGAACGAGGCGCGGCAGTTTTACCGCGACCGACGCAATTACCTGGGCAGATACCGGAACCGGTGAATTTCGACGTGCAACGTCTCGCGGAAGCGGAACGTATCGCACTCGAAAGAAGGCCGGATCTGGCACGGTTGGAGCTCCAACGAAAACAGGCGGAAGTCGAAGAACGACTGGCGACGAACCAGCGACGTCCGGCGATCGATGTGGTGGTGATGGGAGCAAAAGACCTCGGGCCGGGAGATCCGAAGCAGGACAAACCCATGCTCGAAGCGGGCTTGATGATCGACATTCCTCTGCTCAACCGCACGGCAACGGGTCGCTCCCAAGCAGCATCGGCACAGGTTCGTCGTATCGAAACACAAACGCAGCTGCTTCGCGATCGCGTGCGTGCGGACGTCCGTGATGCAGTGTCTGCCCTCATCGCGGCACAAGAGCGCGTGCAGACGACCCGCACGGAAGTCGACATGGCGCAGCTGTTGGCAACACAAGAAGCAAAGCGTTTGGAGCTGGGCGAAGGCAACGTGTTGCTCGTGAATTTGCGGGAGCAAGCGGCGCTCGATGCGAGCCTTCGTTACGTGGATGCGCTGGTGGACTGGCACAAGGCGATGGCTGCATACCGGGCAGCGACCGCTACCTCGAGCACGAATTGAACGAACGGACGTACAAAACGGCGATTTTTCGCGGGCTTTTTCCAGAATCAGGGAGGCCCCTAGAGCTTGTTTCGCCCATGGGCCAAATTTTTGGAGAGACGGACGGCGTTCTGCATGTAAACTGCGGCCTCCAACATGCCGACAGCTCGCCGACGCCTCGAAAGCAAGGACATTCCGCAAGCAGACAGCCTCGAAAACGTACGTCGCATCGTCGACGCCGTGGTCGATGGTCTGAGAACGAAAGCGGAAGTGTCTGAACGTACTGGGATCAACCCTCGCCACGTGCTCTACGGTCTCCACACGGCCCGCGTTCTTGGGTTCGTCGTCGAGGACGAAGGAGGCGGCTTCAGCGCGACCGAGTCGGGCAAGTCGCTCAACGCCCTCACCGCGAACGGACCCGAGGAACTAGAGCGTTTCCGGAGCGCGATTGCCGACAGCGAAATCGTCGCCGCGATTGCTCCGCAAATCCTTTCCGCCAAACCGCCCACCCAAGACGCCATCACCCAAAAGATCGTCAAGGCCACTGGTTTGTCCGAGTCGACTGCCGGACGACGCGCCCAGACGCTCGTCTCATGGCGTACCCAGCTCATGGGTTCGTCTGGGCACGCAGCGGCCGCTGCAGCCGCTGCTGCCCCTGCTGCTCCCGCTCCGGAAGCCGAAGCTGCTGCTGCTGAAGAAGCTTCCGCAAGCTGACCCGCGCGTCACGAAGCATCGCCTCCCTGCTTCCCGTCATTTCTTTCGTCAAGTGACACTCGTTTGACCTCAAACGGCGTTCATGCCGTCACGCATGCGCGTGTGACCCGCCGCTCGTGCTCGACGCCCGAAAACGCCAACGCTCTGACGTATCAACACGTTGGATCAGCGTGATGATCACGTGGTCATCGACGTCCCGTCGTCGCCTGCTGATGCTAATTTGGATGTCCGTTTTACCGATGATCTCCCGTCGGCCACTGACCCTACGAGCCTCGAAGGAACGAACGTGTTTGGGATAGAAAAGGCCAACCGTGAGCGTGCAGAGCAGCGCGTCGGAAAACTGCTCAAAGGCAAGTGGAAACTCGACGCTTTGCTCGGGGTTGGTGGAATGGCCGCTGTTTATGCGGCAACCCATCGCAACAAAAGCCGTGTTGCCCTGAAGGTTCTGCATCCGGATCTTGCGACCGAGCCGTCGGTTCGCGCGCGATTTCACCATGAAGGGTACGCGGCGAATGCGGTTGGGCATCCGGGAACGGTACGCATTCTCGACGACGACGAGACGGAAGACGGGCTCGTTTTTCTGGTGATGGAGCTGCTCGAAGGCGAGACATACGATCGCATTGCCCTTCGCCACGGCGGCAAACTCCCTGTTTCCAAAGTGTTGACTGTGGCGCACGCGGTTCTCGACGTGCTCGTCGCGGCCCACGAAAAGCACGTTTTGCATCGGGACCTGAAGCCGGAAAATATTTTCCTGACAAACGGGGGGACGATCAAGGTGTTGGATTTCGGGCTCGCCCGAATCCTCGAATCCGCCATTCAACAGGGGCGTTTGGCAACGAGTCTGGGCACGACGATGGGCACGCCAGGCTTCATGCCGCCAGAACAAGCTCGGGGTGATTGGGATCAGGTGGATGCAACGAGTGACTTGTGGGCGCTTGGCGCGACGATGTTCACGTTGCTCACCGGACGATTGGTGCACGAGGCAAATAATCTTCCGGGCAGTTTGATCATGGCGGCGACGAAGCCGGCTATTTCGCTCGGCGTGGTTGCCCCGCATTTGCCCAGCGTGGTCATTGAAGTCGTCGATCGGGCACTCTGTTTCGACAAACCAAAACGATTCCACGATGCTTTGGCCATGCGGAGTGCCGTCGCGGAAGCAATGCGCGAGCTGGCGGAACATCCTGCGGAAGAGCCGAAGGGAACAGCGTCGCGGCCCTTGGCCGACACGATTAGCGAACAAGACCATGACCATCGGCCCGTTCTTCCTCCCGAACCAGGCCCGGCAACCATTAGTTCCATCGTGAATTTCATTCGCAATGATCACGACAAACCCAACCCGAATCCTACGCCCGGCCGATTGCCCGTGGTCGAGGCCATTTCGTCCAATCGCCCGCCCCCATTGCTACCTCCTCAATCGAGTCCGCCACCGGGAAAGTTGATTGCCCCGGGGAGCAGCGAACGAATCACGCCGCATTTGCATACCAAGGGGGCGATGAAATCGGGAGCGCTCAAACCGGCGGCTTCGGCAGAGCGGCCGGAAGTCGTTTCGCCCATCGAGATTGCCAAGGACACGTATTGGGTGGGCAAACGTGACCCACGCAGTATTTTTCACGCCAATCCTTATTTGCGAATCTTTCGACCTCAAGCGGGTGCCGAAGCTTCGGCACCATTTCATCTTTTGGTGGATCCCGGAAGCAGCTCCGATTTCGCTGTGGTTTCTGCAAAAATCGCGACGCTCATTGGCGGAATGAACAAAGTTTCGACTTTGTTCATCAATCATCAAGATCCGGACGTCGGTTCGAGTGCAGCGGTGATTTGTGCCAAATACGCGCCCCAAGCCTCGATCGTTTGTTCCGAATCGACGTGGCGGCTCATCGTGCATTTGAATTTGCCCCCGGAACGCTTCATTGATACGGCGCGTTTTCCACGAGGGTTCGACGTGCCGACGGGACACACGTTATTTCCGGTACCCAGCCCATTCTGTCATTTCCGTGGCGCGGTGATGCTTTATGACCCGGAAACGCGCGTGTTGTTCACCGGGGACCTTTTTGGAGGTTTGACGTCGCTCGAAGCAACGGGTTTATGGGCCGACGAATCTGATTGGCCCGGAATGCGAGCATTTCATCAAACGTATATGCCCACCAACCGGGTCTTGACGCGAGTTATGGCGTCGATTCGCGCGCTTTATCCGGCTGTCGAAATCATTGCCCCGCAACATGGTCGTCTCTTGCGCGGAGATTTCATACCGCGGTTCATGGAGCGACTCGAACGTCTGCCCGTGGGTCTCGATGTCCTCGACGACATCATGGATGACGAAACCCGAGCGGCTTGGAATACCGTTTTGCGACGGGTGTTGCGAACAGCCCACATGGTGCTCGGTGACGAGGTCTTTGCATCTTTGGCGGAAAACACCGAAGTACGCGGAGCGATTAAATTCATTGGCGAAAATGCGGAAGTCGTCTCCTTGGGTCGCTGGACGCTGGGGGTCGTCGTCGATGCTCTCACTGCAGGACAGCCGCCGACCATTGCGAGCCCAATCAAGCTCGAAGCCATTTTGGCCTGCGAAGAATTGGAATTACCGAGCCCAGATTTACGAATCGAAGATACGGACGACATTGCGCTACTGACGTGAGCAATGACGTCAATTCGTTTGTCCGAGTTGCTTATCGAGCCAGCCACGTATTTCGGGTTTGGGGTCAACCATCCGAAAGAGGTTCGACGCTGTTCCGACTGATTTGGACCAACGCTGGCTCGTCCATTCCCTCGGGATGAAAACACGCCACACGATGATGGCTCCCAGGAACGATTTCCGTGAGCTCGGGTGTTTCGACGTCGCACCGACCTTTTTCCACGCGCGGGCAACGCGTATGAAATACGCAAGCTCGCGGCGGCTCCAGGGCACTTGGTGGTTCGCCTTCGAGAACTCGTTTGGGCCGCTGCCGTGGCGTTTCATTTTGGGAAAACGTTTCTTTGGGCAAAGCTCCGAACAAGGCGTGCGTGTATGGATGCAATCGACGTTCGTAAACTTCTTTCGCCGGCCCCATTTCGACAATGCGCCCCAAATACATGACGGCGATTCGATGACTCGTATAACTCACCACGCGCAAATCATGGGAAATAAATAAGTAACTCACCGACAATTCACTCTGCAACTTTTCGAGCAAATTCAGGATTTGCGCTTGGACCGAAACATCCAAGGCACTGGTCGGTTCGTCACAAACGACGAAATCGGGACGCACGGCGAGCGCTCGGGCAATGGCAATACGCTGGCGTTGCCCTCCAGAGAACTCGTGGGGATATCGATCCAATATTTCGGCGCCGAGCCCGACCTTGACCAGCATTTCCACGACGGTATCTTTGGCTTCTCGCGCAGTTTTGGCCAAACGTAATGCCGCAATGCCTTCGCCGACGATTTCCTCCACGGTCATGCGCGGATTGAGGGACGAATACGGGTCTTGAAACACGATTTGCATGCGCCGACGAAGGGGTCGTACCTCTTGCTCGGAAAACCCCGTAATGTCTTGACCATCGAAAATGATGCGTCCCACGGTTGGTTCGACGAGCCGCAATACCGCGCGACCGAGGGTGGTTTTTCCACAACCGGATTCTCCAACCAAACCCAATGTCTCGCCCGGACGAATATACAAACTCACACCATCGACGGCGTGCACGAACGTGGGAGCTCGAAAAATTCCCTTTTGATGTGGATACAATACTGACAGTTTTTCGACGACCACCAACGGCTTGATATGGGCCCGCGCCGGCGGACGCGATTCGCGCTCGCTCATGCCGCATTCCCTCGCGTAGTAGACGACTCATGCAAAAAGCACCGCACTGCCCCTTGGGACGAGGCGAACATCGGTGGAGACTCCGTACGACAACGGTCGAATACTCGTGGACAACGCGCGGCAAAAGAACAACCCACACGAGCCAAACGCAAATCCGGAATGGTCCCTTCGATCACGGGCAATGGCTCGCGCCGCTCACCGCGGGTCCGAAAACTGTTTGTCGGAGGAATACTTTGCACGAGTGCCCGCGTATACGGATGACGGGGGTCGGCGAGTACGCGCGAAGGTTTTCCAGCTTCGACGACCGTACCTGCATACAACACGACGAGTTCGTCGGCAATTTCCGAGACAAACGCGAGGTCATGGGTGATCACGAGCAAACTCATCCCCAGCTCGCGCGAAATGTCGCCAAGCAGCCCCAGAATCTGCGCCCTGAGCGCCATATCGAGGGAACTCGTGGGTTCGTCCGCGATCAAAAGTCGCGGACCGGCAGCGAGCGCCATGGCAATCAAGACGCGCTGCCGCATGCCCCCGCTGAGTTCATGGGGATAACTGTCGATACGCTCTTCAGGATGAGCAAATCCAACGCGATGCAAGAGTTCGATGGCGCGACTACGGGCGGCTGAACGAGACATCCGATCGTGAAGGCGAATGGCTTCGATGATTTGAGCACCAATCGTGTAGACAGGATTGAGCGCGGTGAGCGGCTCTTGAAAAATCATGCCGATCTTGCCGCCTCGAATGCGTTGCATATCGCGTTCGGACAAACGCAGCAGATCCTCGCCTTGAAAAAGAATGCGTCCGCGATCGACCATTGCGCCAGGTATGGGAAGCAATCGCAGAATCGACAATGCCGTCGCGGTTTTCCCACAACCAGATTCACCCACGATGGCTACGGTTCGTCCCGATGGAACGTCGAAAGAAACGCCGTCGAGCGCCTGGAGTTTTCCACCTTCGGCAGTCGCAAATGAGACGGACAAGTCGCGCACGGACAAGAGCGGCGTCTCGGTCGACGGGCTCATCGCAAATACACCTCGAGGTGCGGGCCGCGACCTTCCGTGACGCCAAGGGAAAACGCGGCGCCATAAGCATCGCTTTCATCCGCCACGATCACGAGGCCGTGATCATCGGCGCGACGTTCAGCCCAACGTTTGACGAGGGAAGTGACATCGATCCGGACGAGTCCTCCGAATGCGCCAGAAAACACGCCAGCGCGCTCGGGAAGGGCAGAACGGGGCGCGCGACCATTGGTGACGTCTTCGCCGCGCCAAGATTCGAGAATGGGGGCGACGTGAATGGCGATGGGAACGGCCGGGGGAATCGCGTCGCGCGGAGGTTCGAGGACGAGAACAGCGGCCGTGACGTCGCGGGGATCATGAATGGGAACGGCGAAGTGCAAATAAAGGGTGGACGAGCCGCGACCAAGCACGACAACAGCGGGGAGTTCTTGGGCGGCGCCCGATGGATCTCGGGAGGACGTGACGGCAAGATCGTCAGGGGCGAGGACGATGCGTTGACCATCGGAGGGGCCGACGAGGGTACTTCCTGCCAAACGGCATCGTCCAACGACGCAGGTGGTTCCTTCGGCGCATGAAGTGCCTTCGCCGCACAAAGGCGGGCCGGAAGCGGGTTTGACGCAGGCTGAAAGGCCAAACGTCATGACTGCAGCAAGGAGCGAAACGAGGGTACGCACGTCGGGTCGGCCGAACGATAGCAGCAAGGAGGACGTGCGGTGGAAAGATCAAGGGGGGGTTGTCGAAATTGTACGTCGGCCCAGGCAGTTTTCTCATCCCGTGGTCGTCGTTGGCGCGGGATTTTCAGGAGTAGGCGTGGCGGGAGGGTTTTCGGTGCGGGCAAGCAATGCTTCGAGCGGCTCGACGAGGGCCATCAATTGATCTCGTTCGGCTCCGGGGGAAGCTTGCGCGAGAAACCACATGATTTGATCGTGCACGCCATTAAATGCAGAAACACAGGCGGACAACGCGTCACGCATTCGTTTGCTCGGGGCTTTGCGTTTTTCGCCGCCACTTCGACCGAGGGCTGTGGCCAAGGCTTCGGTCGTTTTTTGCACGTCTGCCAAGGCATCGGTGATTTTTGCTTTTTTCGCATCGGCGGCGAGGGGTCCGCCTTCTTGGGTCAAAGCAATTTGGCGGAGACCAAAATCCACTTCATCATCGCAGCTGAGCTGGGTTTGAGCGATTCCGGTACCGGTGAGAAGTTGATCGCGGAGTCGATCCGCCGCGGCGCGTATTGCTGGGCTTTCACTATCGACTCCAATCGCAATGCGATGAAAAAGACGCCGCTGCGATGAATCCCAGGCTTCATCCAGTTTTGCGAGCGCCGGTGCCCCGAGCACGGCAATGACATTGGCAATGCCCCAACGTAATCGTATTTTCCACACGACTGGCAGAGGTGCCGTGAGCAGGGCCGCGATATTCTGTTTGGCTGCCACTTCATGATCGTGGGTTATGATGTCTTTCCACGCGCCTTCTTCCAGCTCGCGATCGAATGCCACGAACCCGCGATCGCTCACGTTCCCATAACCATACGCCGCCATTGGTACTCCTTCACCCTGCCGAGGTGTTGGCAGGACGTCTGGGCGGACATGATGCACACAAATCACCAGGGTGCCAACGACTTTCTCCACGGCGCGACGATGCTGGTCGGCGCTGCAAAGACCATGCACGCGCGCATGGACCGCCTGCCGGACGCTCGGCAGGGCTGCGTTGTGGGGCTGCCGAGGTTCGGCAGCACCAAACGGACGCACCAAAAGGAATGTGGCAATGGGGACGACGCGCCTTGCCGGGACTTGGGCAGGATGGGAGGTGGGGCGAGGCGAGAATCGGCAGGGGTGAGAGGCAATGGTGGAGCGGCATGGCAGGACGGGCGAGAGGGCATTACGAGTGAAAATGGAGGGCCCGTTCATTCGTCTATACGACGCATCTCTTTGATGGGAAACGTTTTCAAAGAAGGTCCGGAAACGGATTGTAGAAGTCGAATTCCTTCATGGACACGGCATCGAAGTAGATGGGTTCGCCGTATTTGGATTTAGTTCGGCAAGTATTTGCGGAGTTCGTCAACGTCGCTCGATTCAAATCGATATCGTTGACATGCTGAGGCCACTTGCCTTGCGAGTTTTCGGACTTGCATACTGAAATCCTGGAGGCTGACCAACTCCTCATGGACGACGCCACCACCTTTGCGATCTTCGATGCAGTGTATTTGCACGTCATCGCCGTCTTGCCGTGTCAGCGTCAGCCAATAGGGACCATCCATGAAATAAAGCTTGACCTCACTATCGAAACCTCGTTGGAGTTTTTCAAGCGCATCTAGCCACCACTTCGTAATAACGACCGGGAAGTCACTCCATTGTTCTCCGGGGAAATATGCGCCACCGAAGTCAAAGTAGATCACGCCAGTCACGGATCGACTTCGATTTGAGCCCTGGTTCAGCGTTGAAGGCTCGAAGACGATACAAAAGCTTGATTCTTTTACATTTTTGGCCATGCGCTCTCTATGGTAACCCCAAATAAGCATGGGCTTGACGACGTCATTGCATATGCTCCCTTCTGCAATTTATGAGTTGCGGTTTTTCCAACCGGCAAAGAC
>DAOMZH010000192.1:12240-13854 GCA_035437985.1 Polyangium sp. (in: bacteria)
CACCGGAAACTGGCTCAGGTCGAGCGTCGCATATTCATCCAGGCCGTAAGACGCTCGTACTTCTGGCCTCCACTTGCCCAATGAGTTTTTGAGCCAGATTTGAAGACGTTGCAGGAACTCAAGGCGGCTGACGTTCGCGTCAATCGATTCGAGTTCCATTACGAAACTGGGATAGAGCTTTTTCCAATTCATGTTTTCGGTCTTGGATTCAACTCGGGGCACGGGGATCAATGGTGCCGTGCTTCATGAAATTCCTGCGTGCCTCGTTCAGACTCACCGTATTTGCACCACCCGCATAATCCGTCCGTTCCTCCTGAAGCGGGTCGTCCTCCCAGTTGCAGATCGAACAGATCTCGTAGTGCTTACGTTCGGTCAATGTCCGTAGTTTGCAGCAGGGGCACTCGAAGAGCGTTTCAGTAATCATGGACCGTACTTTACCACTTGCTCAGCCCATATGATTTGGCTCCCCAATTCGAGCCCGCAGTCGACGGACTTCATCGAGTAAACGTGGCAAATCTTGGCGTGCGTGGGCAATGAAGTCGTAATCAGCTTCCGAAGCGCCGCTGAGTTCGATATCTGCGCCGGCCGTTTGAATGAAGCTCGAACCTGATTCATGGTCCCGATCTTCAATGAATGACTTCCATGGTCCTGGGGTTGCAGCATCGCAGCGTTGTTGCATTTGTAGGAGATCGTCGTCGGTGAGGTGGTTCGTATGCATTAGGGTTCCAGGATGATGAAATTCTCCCGCGCCTGAACGAAATCATATTTGCCATTGGCTAGTTCGAGCCGAACCAACAGATCATGCTCGATGTGCAGATATAGATCCCATTCTTTCGAGATTCCGCATAGGGGACAATCGGATTCCGTAACGGCATCCACGACGACGTGATGGATTCCACGTTTTCCCCTATCGTTACGGCCCCATTGCAGCTGGTCGCCTATTCGATATTCGTGCTGCCAGACGCTCCCAAATTTGAACTGCGCCACGACCTCGACCGTGCTCGAGCATGAGGGGCAAACAGTTTGTCCACGAACTATGTTGAATGCGCTCATTAAAATCCCTCCACCGGCAACTTAGCAGCTTGCAAGTATTTACTAAGACGCAGGTCGTTCGTGACAAGAGGCAGGCCCTCGCGTGCAGCTCCTGCAACAATTCGTGCGTCAGCTCTATGCAAGACTCTGCCCATGTCAACTGCTTGTTTTTGTAGAGCATTGGCAGATGCTTCGGTCCCCGCCGCTGCTATGCGTCCATTGTTATTGGTGAGAAATGTCCTTAGAGCAGTAGATGAACCCCCTCCTTGAAGAAACTCCTTTGCAACGGTTATAGGAACAACTGGCGCACGGCCGTCTAAAATACGTGGTGCCTGTCCTTTTTCGACGCTCGCGATAAGTGCGTTTGTATCCAGCGCGACGGAACCTCGGAGACGTACCCCCCGTGGCGCCCCCGGGCCGACCTTCTTCCCCACGACCACCGCGGCCACCATCACGGCCACACCCACCGATTCGAGCCCGACGGTGTACCAATCCCCTTCGTCAATGGCAAAACCCAAGTTTACGAGGCCCATCAATGGATTGGCCGTGTTGATTGCGTCGACAATGCCGCCTTGCTCATAC
>DAOMZH010000193.1:0-13740 GCA_035437985.1 Polyangium sp. (in: bacteria)
GCCGCCCATGCCTCCGCCACCGCCGCGGAAGCCACCACCGCCGCCGCCACCGCCGCCGCCGCCTGGCGTGCGCTCACGCGCCTCGTTGACGGTCAATGAACGACCATCAAGCTGCTTGCCATGCAAGGCCTCGATCGCTGCTTGCGCTTCCTTGTCGCCTGCCACATCCACGAACCCGAACCCGCGTGATTGCCCGGTCACTCGATCGGTCATGACTTGGACAGAGAGCACCTCCACTCCTGCACTTTGGAACGCGCTGCGAACACTTTCCTCCGTGGAATGGAAGGCCAAATTGCCCACGTACAGTCGCTTACTCATCCTCGAACCACCCGATGCACGCGCCTCTGCTTGACCTTCCCCGGACGCGATCCGGGCCGTGCATCGGATCGCTTCGAGACCACAGACGAGCGACCGTCAGCCGATACAGTTCGAGTAGCCGCAAGCAGAGCGGGGTTTCGAGTACGACGACGAACGAGCCTAGGGCGAATGGAGGCTATCGCCCTAGGCCGCTTTGCGCAAGATGATTGAGTGTGAGAATCTCGGCAGATTGGCCAAAAATTTCAGCGGGCCAAGACGAATTCGAGTTTTGCCCACCAAACTCACCCCTGGAACACTGACCCGTCGGCGCATTTGCATGCCGTTTGAACGCCAATGAACGGCCACCGCCCAATTCCCCAATCCAACCCCTGACGAATCAACCCGTCAGTTCATTCGTTGGTCTACAAACGATTGTGCGGGTAGGGGTCGAGGCTCGAGCGATGCGTGACGTTTGTCTCAGCGATCTTCGCGGCCTTCTTCGGCGCGTTTCGCGCGGGCATGAATTCCGGCGAGCACTCGTTCGGCATCACGAATTCGCGTATCACGTGCGGCAACCTGTTCACGGAGCTGCCGAACTTCTTCGTTCCATCGAGCGATGTCGGCTTGTTGGGCGAGCATCCGCGCTTCAGCGTCGGGTTTGACCTTGCCGAAGTAGATGCCGATTGTCGTGACAAACAAAAAGACCGGGCCGATGATGCTGATTCGAACTGCCTGGGCAAGACGCTTCTTTTGTACGTCGGCGTTGATCGCTGCGAGCGTCCGTTCATGTTCGAGGGCAATTCGTGACGCCTCGATGCGGGCCGCCATCTCCGCTTCGGCTCGGACCCGTTCAATGGCCACGATGTACGCCGATTCCGCCTGCAATCGTTCCGCCCGCCGATCGGCTTCTTCCCGCGCCTTTCGCTCGGCGTCGGCTCGAGTTCGAGCCAACGCAGCTTCGATGGCTGATCGTCGCGCTTCTTGGAAGGCGCGCTCCGTCTCGGTTTCCCAAACGTTTTTCTTTTCGCTGCCCGAGAGATACTTCAACGAAAAAAGGAGGGAGCCTTGCTGCATCGTGGCCATCGGCGACGACTCCTTGTTGTCCAAAGCCCCGTCAGCGACAGAGTCACCCCCTATCGACCACGTGGCGCCTTGCCTTGGATGCACATCCCGAACGCTCCTTGGGTCGTGTCGTGAGCCAAGATCGCGTCGCCTACGTGCTAACCTGGAACGATGATCGACACGCGTTCGGTGCAGGGGCGGTCGTCACGACGCGCCTCGTTCTTCCTGGCACTCTCGCTCACCGCGGGATCCTTCGGCTGCTCGTCAGTCGTCAGTGAATACGACGTCGACGCAAATTTCACCGTCTCCCCAAAAATCGATGGAACGTTTTTTTGGTGGAACGAAATCACCCTCGACAACGACGTGAACTCGTATGGCTCCGCTCATCTGGGTTTCGTCCGGCTCGACGTCAAACCGCCCGCTGAAGACCTGACGTTCCTCTCCGCCGTCACAGGAGAAGCGGTCACGAGCACCGAGCGAACGAAGATCGTGTCCCAGTCACCCTTCCCCAAGGGCGAACCGGATGTGATTCTCGACCTCGCGTATACCGGTGACGTGCGACCGTTTTTCGAAGACGGGCGCAAGGTTCGGCTCGAGTGGACGGGACAAACCAACCCGAAGTTCTTGGCCTGGCCGCCAGGTGGCATCGAGGTCGCCGTCAAAGCCCGTCTCGTGCTCGACGACTGAACCTCCAAACCCTTCCACTTCCAGGCTGCTTCGGGTCGCCTTTGGCGCCCTTCGCCCCAAGCCCGACGAGATGACGTGAACGGCGAGAGAACGCTTTGGCAAGTGATCGGAGTTCGAGGCGCAGTAGGCGCAGCGATCAGTGCCATCGTGCTCGTGACGATCGCGGCGTTCTTCGTCGGGCGTCGTCCGCTGCCGTCTCCTTCATCTGGACCCGTCGTCGATACGAGCGCCTCGGTCGGCCCATTGCCACTTCCTCCAATCACGGCCCGACGTACCTTCCAAACACCGCTCGACGTCTCCACGTTTCAACGCGGCAACATTCACACGCACAGCAACTGGAGCGACGGAGATCGACCTCCGCGTGACGTGTACGTTTGGTATCGCACCCACGGATTCAACTTCGTCGCGCTCACCGATCACAACACTCGCGCCAGCCCACAGACCTTCAAGGCCCTGGAAAAACCGACGTTCGTCATCATCGCGGGCGAAGAGGTGACGATGACCGTCCAGCGCACACGTGTTCACGTCAATGGTTTGTGCACAAAGAGAACCATCGGCGGCGGCAAACACCCCTCCGTGCGCGCGGCGCTCGTGCACGCGATCGAATACGTGCACGCTCAAGGCGGCATCGCTCTCATCAATCACCCGAACTTCGATTGGGCACTGACCGCTGATGACATCAAGAGCGCCGCCGGGGCCGAGCTTTTGGAGATCTACAGCAGCCATCCGGACGTGAACACGAACGGCGACGGTCAGCATCCTTCACAAGAAGCCATCTGGGAAAAACTGCTCGACCAAGGCGAAACCATCGGCAGTGTTGCCGTCGACGACGCGCATTACTTCAACACGGACAAACTCAAGGTCGCGAACTCCGCCAAACCCGGATTCGGCTGGGTGGAAGTCTTTGCTGCGGCTGCGGATCGCAACCAAATCTGTGATGCCTTGCGCAAGAAACAGCTGTATTCATCGTCGGGCGCGAGCCTGAGCCGCATTCGCGTAACGTCCGAAGCCTTCAGCGTTTGGCCAAAAGAAGAGGGCGCCACGGTCGAGTTCATCGGCAACGGAGGTCAGGTGTTCGAGAAGAAAGACCGCGGCAAAGACGGCGAAACGACCTACCAGCTCCGCGGAATCGAACAATACGTCCGCGCGCGCATCTCGTTGCCCGATGGCCGAAAAGCGTGGACGCAAGCGTATCGGACGATACCCGCCAATTGATTTGTCCACCAACGATTACGAGCGTGGTGGGTTCTTGCGCCGGGCGAGAAGAATCTCGGCCGCCGTCAAAGCTCGAGGTGCAGGCGCCGAGGGTTGAGCAGGTGCACCTGCAGCGGGAGCCGAAGTTTGATTCGCTCCAGTCGTGCGAAGCGAATTGGGCGCAGCGGCATGGGGAATGAGTGGTGCGGCTGAAGGCACTCGGGGCGAAGCAATGGGGTTTGTCCCGACCGGTGGCGGCGTGATTGGGCGTGCTTCGGCGGCTCGTTCCTTCGCCGCCCGTTCCTTGGCTTGTAGCAAAGCCCCGACGACAGCGTCGGGTGAGCGCGCATCAGGGCCAGAAGCCGTAACGGGATTCGGTTTGAGCGCGGCTTGGGCTTTCCGGAAAAACTCGAGCACGGGTTCCGGAATGGCAAACCGACGCGCTGCAACGGCAAACAGCAGCGAAAAGCCGGCGCAAATGATGAGAATCGCGGTGATGTCTTGGTACGCAAAGCGGCGCGATGCGCGGTCGCTGAAAATTCCCGCCAGCGTGTCGCGTCGACGTCCACCCGTCATGTCGGCAATTCGTCCGAGCAGCGCACGATCACTTCCCGTGGGTCGTAATTCCTCGCCCGCGGTGAGAGCTGCACCCGCCGTCCCCACAACGTCTCCCGATTGTTCGTCCTTGGCGATGGCGATGTAGGTACCTGGTCGTGACAAACCAATCGATGCTGCGTACGCACCAGCGCCCGTAGCTTCCAAGGCTGTTTCGCGAGAAAAACCATCGGGTCCGGCGACCCGAACGATGAGCCGTCGAAATGATTGAGCCCGACCGTCATCACCCACGACCGTCGCGCGCACATGGAGCTCGCCCCCGGAAGCATCTGCTTCGACACGCACGCGGCCATCTTCACCCTTGCGCGTGATGTCTCGACCCAGCTGCGCCACAAGGCGCGCAGCCCCAGGCCATTCGGTCCATTTCACACCCCAACGATCCTTGAGATCACTCGTGAACGCCGCTGCACGACCCACACCGGCCGACCACACGGAAAGAACAGGATCACCATCGGGCCCCGTCAGCAGTGTGCTCGCGCGACCTTTCGGGAGCGTCACGATGTAGCCGAGCAGCGCGGGCGCTTCGGCAAAATTGATGCCTCCAAGAATCGACGATGGAGCTCCGCGACCAACGTTGAACTCTTTTTCCACGATCGAACTGCGCGCCGCGAGAATCGTTTCTTGGGTGAAAACTGCGGGTAATCGATTCGCATCTTCGATCAGGTAAAACCTTCCGCCACCAAGACGTGACAACACTTCGAGCTCGGGCACATCGCTTCCATTGCCCAGAGCAACCACACTTGTCGTGATGCCTCCACGAAGCGCATCCGACACCTTCGTGCGGCATCCCGTCATGTTCTCGGCATCTGATCCGTCCGCGAAAAGCAGCATGTGCTTGAGATTTACGGTCTCTTTCGCCAGTGCCGCGTACCCCGCATCGAGCGTGACATCGACGTAGATGCCCCCTCCGCCCGGACCAACTGCACGAATCGCCTTGTCGATCGCTCCTTTGTCGGTGACGGGTCCAAGCGGAACGCTCCAGTTCACCGAGGTGTCGACATGCTCGACGCCCAAACGATCCCCAGGCCCAAGCAGTGCCGCACTACGCGCCGCTGCTTCGTTCGCCAGCTCGAGCTTCGTGTGCCCACCAGCCGTTGCGGCCATCGACCCGGAAATGTCGATGCCGATGACTTCGGCCAAACTTCCGCGTCGGCGATCTTGTTTGAGGTCAAAAGAAACTGGGGAGATTTCTTCGATGGCTGTCCGAGAAAAACCTCCGGGTCCCATGCTGCGATCTCCGCCCATGAGCAGCAGTCCCCCGCCGAGATCTCGGACGTAGCTCGCAATCGCCTCCATCTGACCCGGCGAAAGATCCGCGGCTCGAACGTCACCGAGCACGAGGACGTCGAAGCCCACGAGCCCAGCGAGATCGGCAGGCACACTGCTCGTCGAACCTTCGGTGACGCGAAACGATGCGTTCTCGAGCGAGCGCGCGATGAAGGCCGTTTTGCCTTTGTCGCCATCGATGACGAGCGCTGCGGCTTGCCCACGTACGCGCATGAAGGCCGCTCCGGAGTTGTCTTCAGCCGATTGATCGAGGTTCGGATCAGCGGCAGTGATCTCGACGTCGTACCGATGAAACCCAGGGCCGGGCGCTTTTTCGCGAATGCGCAAAACATCTTCGCCCGCGGCAATTCTCGCTCCGGCCTTGGCAATGAGTTCGCCATCGCGAAACAGGCGCACTTCGATGCCCGCAGCACTCGGCGATGACGTCACGAGGCGCAAATCGATGGGCTCTCCTTCGTCCGCACGGGTGGGTGCTCGAAGCGCAACGACGCGAATGTCGGGGATGGTTTTTTGTTCGAGAACCGCGACATCAACTGGAATTTCTGCAGCGACGGCAGCAGCTGCAGCGGCCATCGTGTCACCACGTGTGGCTACGCCGTCGGACAAAATCACGATGCGTGCAGCACTGTCGGCAGGCACTTCAGCCAAGCCACGACGAATGGCTGCGCCGAGATCCGTTCCATCACGACCAACAGACACGCGTTGTGGCGCAGGCAAATCGGACTTCGGCCGCGGAGGATCTTCGGTTGCGGCATCAGCCCCAAAGATGATCGTCCCAATTCGATCCTCGTCGCGCATGCCCAGCTCCGCGACGCTGAGCTCTTGCTTGATGCGTTGTTCGGCATTGGGAACGAGATCGATCGAGCGACTGCGATCAACGGCGACGAGCACGGTGAGGCGATCGAGAGGCCGGCCGAGTTCTGGTCCGGCGGCAGCAAGTGCCGCGACAAACGCCGCGAGTTGCGCGAGAGAATCGGTGAGCCGCGTGCGCCACGGTCCTTGATTGACAAACCCAGTGCCCAAGCGATACGCGATGAACGACATGGCGCCAATCGCGACGAGCGTCATCCACGGCCGAGCCAAACGCAGATATCCACCCGGCACGAGGGTCGTCCAACCAAGGCCGACATACAGCGCAGGCAAGGCGCCCAGGATCATCGCGCCGAGCAAAATGGGACGACGACGTAGACCAGCAACGTTGGTGATCCACCGAAACAGAAGGCCCACGGCGATCACGAGCAGAGCGACCGCGACAAACGGGATGTACGGGCGAAGATGTGTCGGGATCAAGCCGCCCTCCTTTCCGGCGCGGGAGGCTTACGTGGCACTGCAGGTTCGAGGCTGGTTTGGCGCGGTCTGCGCGTCACGTACCAAACGTCTGCCAAGACAAACCCAAGCGCCAAAAGTGCGAGAACCCAGGTCCATTCGTTGTGGGCATCGGGTTCCGCACTCGCAGCTCGAATCTCGACAGCACTTTTGTCGGTCGAGCCAGCGGCCGAAATGACCGTGGTGATGTTGCTCTCGGCGGCGCTCGTCAAGTTCACGGGAACGACCATCGAGCCCGCTTCAGGGCCGGTCCATGAAAACTTGTAAAGACCCACGTGCGATGTTTCCGGCACGACCGCGAGGCCGCTGCGCATCGAAACATCGAGTTTGTCGCCGGAAGGAGCAAGGACTTCGATCTCTTTCGCGGACGCGGGCAAACGCACGCGCAAAGGTTCGCCCGCGCGCGAAGGTCCGGTCACGCCAAACGCGCGATGAATACGCGCTTGTTCGAGCAAGTTGCGCATGAACAAAACGAAACTCGCTTTGAGAGGCCAGTCGCTATCGCCCACGTCGAATCCGAGCAAGGTGCCCGTGCGTGTGGGCGTAGAGATGTCGGTGGCGATTGTGCCGTCTTGGGTGCGAATCAATTCTTGCGTGGGGCCTTCGGGAGCAAGCGCCATCGCGCGGGCGATGCTCACGCCATCGAGGGACAAGAAACGCATGCGAGCATCGCCTGTCTCCCACGACGTGATGGCGGGATGCTCGAGCGTTCGTCCGACGAGCGTGCCGAAACAGTTGCCCGCAGGAGGATTGACGATGAGCAGATCGCCTCCGGGGATGAGCGGTTGGCCTCCGGCGTTGAGGTCAGGGCACTTTCCTCCGACCAAATCCGAAGGACAGCACGCGCCTTCCAGAACGACAAACGCATCCATTTCTACCGTGCCGGGTGTTTTCAAGTCGGTCAGGGCAGCGGATTTGAGGGTCGTGGCGGGATCGCTGATGATGGCCCTTTCGATCCACGGAGATATTTTTGCGGGGTCCTTCGCCGCATAAACAACGGGAAGTTTGTCGCCCGCGGGTACTCGGGCAAACGCGGTGTCATCGACGGGCATCTTGTCGTGCGGCGCGATGTCGAAAACCAGACCTTGTCGGTAATCACCGGACGCTGGAAAAAAATCGAGCACGACGGGCTGACGTTCGCCCGGACCAACCAAGATTTTTCGCGACGCCAAGACGTCCGAGGCGTTGTCTTCACGCATCGTCACGTACAGCTCACGCGCGGACGCTCCGAAATTCGCCACGACCAGAAACGCCTGAACTTGCTCGCGCTTCAGAGATGGTTCGACCCCCGACCGCACATCGACGCGCACAATGCCCGTATTTTCAAGCGGCGTGCCGACGGTGATGACTTCGACCGGAAGAGAAACGCCACTAAGCGCCGCAGGAACCGCGAGGTTGCCATCGGTCACGATCACGATGCGCCGTGAACCACCAAGCTGACGAAGACGATCAACAGCAAGCGCAACGGCAGCCTCGAGATCACCCTCGACGTCATAAGCATGCACGGCATCGAGTGCCGCTTTGAGGCGAACGACGTCACGATCCAGCGGCGTCACGACCCGCGCTTCCCGACCTGCTTCGAGAAGCATCGCGTCGCTACCGGGCGAAAGAGCGGAGAGAATGTCCTTGGAAACGTGCCGGGCAATTTCGATCCGCGTGGCTGGTTTGTCCTGGAGAACGCTTTCCGCGGACATGGAGGCACTCGCGTCAATGATGATGGCGACGTGATCGCCCATGATTGCGCGACCGCGGGTTGCTGGGCGCGCGAGGGCAAACCCGAGGAGCAAGAGGGCGAGGGCCTGAAGAATGAGGGGGATTTGGGCAATGAGTTTTTTCCACGGCGAACGCGCGATGAGGTCGCGTTTGGCGGAGGCCCAGAGCCACGTGGAGGCTACGCGCAAACGTTTGCGCTGAACTTTGAGGATGTAGAGAACGATCAGGGGCACCAAAAGGCCCAGCAGGGCAAACCCTTTGGGCGTGAGGAAATCGAGCGGTGCTCCAGATGCCGCGCCCGAGGCAACGAGCACACCCGAAGATAGGTTTGTCGAAGCAAAACCACTTGTCGAAATCGAGCCGAGGACCATTCAGTCAATGCTCCTCGACACGATACGTCGAACGACACCTTCGAGGGGTTCGTCTGTACGAGCGCGCACGTAGGTCGCGCGATGGCGCCTTGCGATCTGGCGCAATTCTTCGCACAGGCCTGCAAAGCGCAATGCGTAAGCTTCGAGCGCTGCAGCGTCCATGGTCACTTCCACGAGGGTTCCTGTTTCGGCATCTTCGAGCGCCCAATCGCCATCGTAAGCGGGTTCGATTTCTTCTGGGGCGACGACTTGCACGAGAGCCAAATCGTGACCGGCAGCAGCGACGCGACCGAGAGACGTGAGCAATGGACCGCTATCAAAAAAATCCGAAACGACGAGAAGCATCCCGGGGCGTTTGCTCTTGCGCACGATCGCGTCGAGTGCGCGTGCGAGATCGGTGCCTCCACGCGGCGCGATTGCGGCCAGGGCCCGAAGCAATCCGAGCAAGCCATTTCGCCCTCGAACAGGCGTCTCTTCGCGCACGATGCCTTCGCCAGCCGCAAAGACTTGGGCTCGTTCTGACGACGCCAACGCCATGTATCCGAATGCCGCGGCCAAACGAGTGGCGGCTTCGAACTTCGGGGGCGAACCGAAATCGAGGGACGCCGATGTATCGATCACGAGACGAACGATGACGTCTTCTTCGGCACGAAATAACTTGAGCACGGGTTCGTCCGTGCGGGCATATGCCGCCCAATCGATACGCCGCAAATCATCGCCCGCACTGTATGGGCGATGTTCTTGAAATTCCGCCGAACCTCCACGACGTCGGGCCGCGTGTTCACCAGAAGCCCCAGATCGAGCGCGAATTTCGAGCCTACGGCGCAATACCTCGAGCTCGCGAACGAAGCTGGGATCGAGGAGTTTGGAGGCAAGTTCCGCGCGAGGTTGTTGCATCGACAGGTACTCTTGGCTCAGGCGAGAGACGGCGTCGAGCATTGTCGCATGAATCAACTGCTGATTTCGAGGGCGGATGAATTTCGTCGTATTTCGGCACGAGCAGCATCATTGCAATGGAATTTTTTTCTCGAACTCCAAATTCGAGTTGCATGAATGCAGATGAATTGGCGATATTGAAATGAGCAAGTCGGCTGTCCTTCCCCAATGAGCGGTATGGGTGGGCGCCCATATCGAGAATGACACTCTTTGCTCGAACGGTTTGTTCTGCAACGGTGTGGAAACATGCGATCGAGTCATGGAGTGCAAAGCCGGCACCGCGCCGAATTGCGACGACACCATCGCGTGTACGGCTGATTCTCGAGTGCAAGCCTGCATCAATACGTGCGATACCTGCAATGGTCATGGCCTCGGTTGACGAAATGGTTGAATGGGGACAAACGTTCGTCGCCAGCTACGTGGACGAACTCGCTTTGAAAATGCGGTAATGCGGGGAGGGATTGTCGGGAGAGAATTATTTCTTGGCGGGCGTCGCGGGCGTCGCAGGCGTCGCAGGCCCAGCTGCGGCGGAACCAGCAGGTGCTGCAGGCGTTGCAGGCGTCGCAGGCGTCGCAGGCGTCGCGCCATGGCCACCATGACCCATATCGGCCGGAGCATCCGGGTCCAGCTTGATGCCTTTACGCGTCGTCTTCGTCAACGGCCCATCAATGGCCTTTCCATCCTTGTCGACGAGTTCGAGCGTAACTTCGTAATCGCCTTTCGGCAGGTTTTTGCCAATCTTGGGTGCCCATGTCGTGAATTCACCCATGAGCGGAGCGGCCATTCCTCCACCCGAGATCGTGTATTTCACCTTTTCGCCCTTGTCGAGCTTGGTGCCGAACAAGTAGAAATCGATGAGCAAGTCCTGCGCCATTGCGCCTTTGGTTTCGCCCTTGGGACGGCTATAAACTACATGCGGCTTTTTCGCATCGAATGCCGCTTTGCCTTTCTTGCCTACCCAAAACGTAACGAGCGATTGCGCGCCGGCACCTTTGACCGATTCATGCGTCGCGCGGCTCGCAAATGCCACGAGCGTGTGCTCACCGTCCGCCAATTCGGTTCCCGCCAAAAGCTCGGAAATCTTCACGGGCTTGGTCGTATCGTAAATGGGCTTGTACGGCAGACCATCGAGAATCAAATGGACGTGCGGGCCTTTTTCGACCGTGGCCCAATCCTTCACCTCGAGCTTCACCTCGAAGTCTTTGGCTTTTGCCAAATCACCCACGGCGGTATCATTCTTGGGCGCCGTGATCTTCACACTCGGCATCGGCTTCGGATCATCACTGGCCTTCATGTCCTCGATGACCGGAGGCGGCATTTTCTTTTCAGCCGGCGGCAGCGGAGGTGGTTCGGTCGTCGCAGAAGCCGCGGGAGGCGAATTTGCCGCAGTCGAAGTTGCCGTCATGACGGGCGTCTTGGTATCCGGTGCCGATTCCCCACCACATGCCGAAACAAATGCACCCAATGCGAGTGCAACGAAAAACGATTGTCCTGTTCTCATGTAGCGCCTCATAACGCGACGGACTTCAGCTGTCGAGAGGTATTTTGTCGAAAATTCATGAAAAGAAATACCCAGCGATCCGCCACTGCCACGAAAATACGCTCCCCTTACTCTTTTTTGGTCTCATTCCGACGAACGCGCGTCCCGAGTACAACGAACGCCGAAAACTTCGCTCCGCTTGGCTGGTGAATCGAATCCCCACATCGACGCTTTTACGTATCCGTCATCCACCGCCCAAAAACTCGCTCCCCGAAGCGAGGGATATGTCCGGCCTCCCGATGCGCCCACCACCCATTCCGATACATTTCCCGCCATGTCTTGGATTCCGTCAGGTGTCGTATCCAGCGGATGGGATCCGACAATGCAGGTGCTAGCTCGTTTGAATGGACGTCCTTCATGGGGTTTGCCCCAGCAGAGCTCTTCGGCATGCGCATCGAATCGACCCCATGGATAACGCATGGCTCGCGATCCGCCCCGAACGGCCCATTCCCATTCTTCTTCCCGAGGGAGCCTTTTTCCATAAGCTGCGCAATAAGCCGCGGCCTCGTCATAACTAATGCAATTGACCGGATGTTGCTCGCGCCCCGGAATTCCGCCATTGCATCGTTGGCTCGCCTTTTTGTCTTCGGATTCGTCGCCCCATTCCGTATCGACGGGTACCGCACTACACCGGTTTTCCTCGATGCACCGCGGAGAACACGATTTTTCTTTCACGCATTGAGCATATCGCTCGACCGTGACTTCATGTTTGTCCATACAAAACGAATTGACCTTCACCCGTCGCCCGCTCTCGCCGAGGCTAAATTCACCCGCAGGCAAAAAGGCCATATCCGCTGGGCACTTTTCATTCTTTTCCCCAGCATCCGCAGCCGGCGCATTCGTGACGTCGTCAGCAACGTCGGCTGCTGCATCAGGTATTTCGACTACATCTGGCTCGGATCCCGCATCGTTTGGCAGGACGAACGTCGAAGACCGAGGAGATTCATCGACCGCGGTCGATTTCGCCGTCGAACGATCACATCCTCCGCAAACAATCGCAATTCCGAATACGAGCCAATCGCGCATTTTCATCGCTTGCGTTCTCGCCGCCCTTCGGGCACCCGTACAAACAAATCCGTCGTGTCCGCGGCGGTCCACGCCACCGTAGCCACAGCCGCAACGACTTGCTCGAGGTTCTCCTTCGACACTTGGTCGAGGGTATCGTTGGCCGTGTGGTGAATATCGAAATAATGCGAAGCGTCCTGATGCAAATCGACGAGTGGAACACCAAGCGCTCGCAAAGGAATCAGATCGGCACCGCCGTATGCCGGTTCCGAATCGAATGTTATCACCAACGGCCGAAGCAATTCCGCGATCTTCGTATACGCCGGCTCGACTCCATCGCCCCGCAAAAAACGCACTGTATGCACCTTGTCGGAGCCCAAATCGATTTCGAGCGCCAATTGATGCGCATTGACCTCCCCCGCATGATCAACCGCATATTGCTTGGCGCCCTTTAACCCATTTTCTTCATTCGCAAACAAGACCACGCGCACCGTGCGTCGCGGACGCTTGGGCAATTTCGTCAATAAACGCGCCGCTTCCAGGACCGCTGCACAACCCGCACCATCATCGAGGGCTCCCACGCCTGCATCCCAAGAATCGAGATGCGCGCCAATCAGCACAATTTCGTTTGGTTTTTCTCGGCCAATCACTTCGCCAACGACGTTGGCACTTTCCGCTTCCGGATGACTCTTGCTTTCGAGCGACAACGCCAAACGCACGGTTTTTCCAGATGTAACCAATCGCTCGATCATTTCGGCGTCCGGAACCGACAACGCCGCCGCCGGAATTTCGGGCACGCTTTTGTCATGCTTGAATGCCCCCGTATGCGGCAATCGCTCGTGATCCGTACCCAGCGAACGAATGACGACCCCCACAGCCCCCTTTTTCGAGGCCGCTATCGGACCTTCCGAACGCATTGGCCCAACGCGCCCATAATCACGACCCGTGTGCGTACGCTCCATGTGCGCCGAGAAAAACACAATCTTTCCTTTGACCTGGGCATCGTCGAGCTTCTGCAATGCCTCGAGCGAATCGACCATCACAATATCCGCTTCGAGTCCTTTGCCTTTCGTCGCCACACTGCCGCCCAGCGCCGTCACCGCCAATTTATGCGCCGTTGGCGTGACGATTCGCCCACTCTCCGCCCCTCGCTCCCAATGCGGAACCATTACTTTTTCGGCCCGCACATTTTGAAGTCCCAACTCTTTCATCATGCGTAATGCCCAAGCCACACCGAGTTTGTCCCCGGGTGAACCCGACATCCGCGGCCCCGCTTCATCAACGAGCGATCGTACCAGGTCAAACGCTCGTGAATCCGAATGCGCAAGCGCCTGAAGTTTGTCGACGATGGGATCAGCAACCAGCGGCGGTTTGTCGGGAACGGCCACTGACGAGGCCGCACTTGCACTCGGCGCTGCTGATACGGACGCTACGTTCGCTGCACACGGCGGACACGAAGGACATGTCACCGCAGGTGGCACCGCCGGTCCAGAACACGCCCCAAGCGCTAGAGCACCGAGAAGAAAAGCGAAACGAGGTTCCATTGGGCGCGGAGTTTGGCGCAAGTCGCCACCAATTCCAACGACCTCGAAACACCTCGAAACGATTGGGTCACGGCAAACTCGTCAGGACTGCGTCGCCCGTAACGAAACCGGACCTAATTCAACGTTCGCCGTCTTCTTCGAGGCTTCGCACAAACGCCTCCGC
>DAOMZH010000194.1:0-13708 GCA_035437985.1 Polyangium sp. (in: bacteria)
CCAAAGCCCGCCTCGTCCTGCCCTTGCGCAACATTCAAGTCAAACTCGGCCCCGGCAGCCGCCCCAGCCGCGTCCTCATGCGTTACGACCAAATGCGTCTCCCCGATGGAACCGCAGTCCCCCGAGGTCAACGCATCGAATTGCTCAACATCTTGGCCCAACCACGAGCGGAAGCCGGCAGCATTGCCGGCGTCGTCGCCAGCTTCGTCAAAGAGCAACTCACCGCCGACGCCAAGCTCCCCGTCGAAATCAAGATTCAAAGCTCCAAGACCCTCCTCAACGATGGTGGTCCCAACAAACTCGACTTCTCCATCAAAAATCTCCGCCTCCACGACGACACCGCCGCACGTCTCGAACTCGGCACGAGCGGCGCCGTCGATACAACCCCCAAGTTTTACGTCCAGCTCCCCAATCTCTTCGACGACGTCGACGGCAGCACCAGCGACAACATCAATGGCGTCAGCGTCGTCGTCAAGTCTTCCTCCACCAGCCCGCGCCACATCTGGACCTGCACACGCGAAGGATCCCGTTGGTGCATAAAGCCTCCCGCCGAAGAAATGTTCTTCGAGCCAAACGAAATCTTGACCATCACGCTTGACCAACTCAAAACCAACGAGCGCCACGGCACCATTTATCTCACCGTCCGTTACGAGGACATTGCCAATTACGGCGAAGGCGAATTCCACATCCCCGTGCACATCGCCCCCCTGGCTTTCTCCAGAGTCAGCGACCGCGACACCGTGATCATTCGCCACGGCAATCAAGTCGGTGTCGATCCTGCCAATGAAGCATTATTCGTCGAATCGTCCGAAGGAATGGCCGCTCGGTTCGTCGGCGGAGGCGGCGTCGCTATCGACAGTCCCGATCCCAATGCCTCGGCCCTCTGGATCCGCACCCGCCCCGACGCCGCAAGACCCGCTATTTTCGTCGACAAGAGCGGCGGTTCCAGCCACGGCCTGCACGTAGACGCAACCTCCTCCGACGCCGCCGTGTTCGTCGAGCAAGATGGCAAGGGCCACGGAATTCGGGTTTACAAGACAGACTCTCCCGATAAGACCGAAGCCGGAAGCCATGGCCTCCACGTCGTGCACAATGGCAAAGTCGCCGCTGCCCGCATTGACAAGACCGGCGCACAATATGGTCTTCACGTCGCGGCCACCTCCTCCGATGCCGCCGTGTTCGTCGAGCAAAACGACAAAGGCCCAGGTCTATCCATCAACAAGACCAACACTGGCAAAGCCCTCTCCGTCACCAAAGAAGGCGCAGGTCTCTCCGCTGAATTCCTCGGCGGCGACGGCGTCGTCATCGACAAACCAGCCGATGGCCAATCTGGCCTCAAGATCACCACAAAACCCACCAGCACCGCCACGGCTCTTTATGTAGATCAAAAAGGCACGGGAAACGCAGCTGAATTTTTGGGCGGTGGTGGCCTTAGAATTGATCAACTCAAAGTCGGCAGCACCGGACTGTCCGTCACCGCCAACAGCAACACCGCCGCCGCCCTCATCGTCAACCAAACAGGCACTGGCCCATCCGCCGAGTTCACCGGCGGTTCCGGCGTCACCGCCGACAAACTCACCGCCACCACCCTCAATGCCACCACCCTCACCTCGGGAACCATTACCAGCACCGGCGCAATGCAGGCGCAAAGCAGCCTCGCCGTCAGCGGAAGTCTCGCGGCCAATGGTGGTTTGTCCGTTCCCTCCGGCGCATCCGTGTCCGGCGTATCCGTCGTGGAATTCCAAACGGTCACGCTCACACACACGCAATCCGGATCTCCAACGTCCGTATCGGGTTCGGCGTCATTCTCACGAAGCGTCAAGAGCGCCCAGGTCTTCCTCCAAAGCTTCGATATCGAATTCCGCAAGGCAGATGATTCCGGCGCAGAAGAACACTGGCTCCGCCGGATGAAAATCGAGCCCTCATGCAGTAGCCCCTCCGGCTCGACGGTGACTGTGTATGTCGAGGCTGGAATGCGAGATGATACCGGTGTCTGGGACGACAAGTACAAGTGGACCGTCACCGTCGTCGTCGTCGCGCTTCTATACAACGCCCTCTGATCGCCGCCAGCAAACAGCGGCGTCCTCGAGAAGGCCCAGGGGTCCCGCCTTCTCCAGACCTGAAAACCAAGGGACCACCATCAAATTCCGCGCCGGATGTGCCGGCGTGACGAGCAGGTCGTACGTAGTCATGCAAACAGGAGAACATCGACAATGAGTGGAACATCAGGCACGAGCACCGAACTGGGCTTTCTTCTTGGCATCGCGGGCAAAGAGGTCTGGCTTTTCCCCGAAAAAGTCCCATCTCTCACCGCGACTTCAGGGTCCATCACTTACACGATGTCGGGCGACTCTGGCTCGCTCCTCATTGGCAGCAACGCCGATGTTGGCGCGTTTGGCAAGGCCATCCTCGGCGACGCAGTTTCCACGGCCGCTTCCGAATTGAGCGCCAAACTCGGCGACTTGTGGACCAATGTGCCCGAGCCCTTCAAATCAGCGGGCAATGCGATTGCCAATGCCTCGTATTATTTGGAATCGCTCCGCATTACCCTCACCCGCAACAATGGCAGCACCTCCGCCAGTTTCGAGATGGGCGTATCCGTCGAGCTCAATCTCTCGCCGCCCGCGCCGCTCGATAAATTGAGCCTCAAGCGCATTTACCTGAAGCTGAAGAGTTGAGCCCGGCAGCATCCCCAAGGCGGTGATTCATCATGGCTGACACATCGAACGAGCCCTTTGTCGATTTCACGATTCCGGCGCTGGTCGAGAGGTACACGCGGGCGAGTGCCATTTCGCTGCGTGTTTGTGTTCATGAGGTGTTAGACACCGCCGCTGCTGGCGAAGGGGACGTGGATCTCACCCTTCGTTATGACCCTGTCCTTGCGCCGCTCGGCCCCGACCCGCAAAAGCAACGTTTTGAACCGTTGCCGATGTCGCCCCTCGTCTTTACGGACGGGGCCGAGCCTTGGACAGTTATCGGGGAAACACAAGCCCCGGCTTTGGGCGAGGTCGTGATTACCCAAGAGCCTCGTCAATCAGCTCTTGGCGAGGTCGTGACCACCCAAGAGCCTCGTCAACCAGCTCTTGGCGAGGTCGTAATCACATCGGAACAGCCTCGACCTGCTCTTGGCGAGGTCGTAATCACATCCGAACAGCCTCGACCTGCTCTTGGCGAGGTCGTGACCACATCGGAACAGCCTCGACCAGCCCTCGGCGATGTCGTGACCACCCAAGAGCCTCGTCGACCCGCTCTCGGCGAGGTCGTGACCACCTCCGAACAGCCGCGACCCTTGCTTGGAGCAGAAGCTCCCGCATACCCGAAGCTCGTCGAGCCCGATTCCGTGTCGAGCATCCCGCAGATCACCGACGCGCAGGACTTCTGGTTTTCCCCCCGCGAAGCCCAAGAAGCGGCGACCAAGTCGATGTTGGCCACTGCAAACAGCGCCATTGCTGTTGTTTTCGATGCAGCCCTCGATTTGACCGACATTCCCATCATTGGCGGCAAGCTTCCTCCCGAACTCAGCATGGGCCTCCGCGGCTTGGCTCTCGTGTGGACGCCCGCTGGCACCGCCCTGCGGCCGGAATTGTGGCTTTTTGGCGCCCCCTTCCGCTTGCCCCTCGTCATGCTCCCCAGCCAAGACACGTTTGGCGACAGCGCCGCCCCTGCCAAAAAGCAATTACCCAGCTCCATCCGCCCCGTCTTTTGGGGCAACGTCGACTCCACGCTTGGCCCTTTGCAGCTCCATCGCCTTGGTTTGGGTTTCAAGGACGAAAAATTCTGGCTGCTCATGGATACCAGCCTGCAAATGGGCCCCGTCAAACTCACCGCCATTGGCTTGGGCATGGGCATTGACCTTGCCAAACTCTTGGGCGGAGAACTCACCCTACCTGCATTTCAAATTGACGGTCTTGGCGTCGAAGTACGCACATCTGGCGGCATGACCGCGGGCGGAGCGCTTTTGCGGCGCACCAATACAACCACGGTCAACGGCCAAATCGTCGAATACGACGTTTATGCCGGCGCAATGATCATCCAAACCAAACAGATGACCATTTCGGCCCTCGGCAATTTTCAAATGCCGCCTGGTGGCTCTCCGTCTCTTTTCGCTTATGGCACATTGCACAAACCCCTTGGTGGCCCTCCGTTTTTCTTCGTGACCCGGGCGTCCGTGGGTTTTGGCGTGAATATGAGTTTCGAGCTGCCCGAAGTCGACCGAGCTTATGAATTCCCTCTCGTCCGCGATGTAAAATCGCCGAACTTGGTCACCACCCCCAATCTCTCCGACCTCA
Source organism: Polyangium sp. (in: bacteria) (assembly GCA_035437985.1). Taxonomy (GTDB): domain Bacteria; phylum Myxococcota_A; class Polyangia; order Polyangiales; family Polyangiaceae; genus Polyangium. Next base: position 4,290 of record DAOMZH010000194.1, read on the forward strand.
TTCGCGTCGCCGATGATTTACGTGATTATCAACGAAGTGCTCCTGGTACCGTCGTCTTGGCCATGGGCATCGAAGCCACCAGCTTCGGCGTCATCAATACGAGCCTCGTGCTTTTGGCGACCATCAGCAATTCATTCCGTATCGATTTAATTGGCCAGTCCGTCATGCAACTCCCGGCTGAAGCTGGCAAGCAACGCATTGCGGACGTGCGTATTGGTTGGCGAGGGAAATGGTCCCCCGATGCCGACAAGATCTCGATATTGGGACAAGTGCGCAGAGGCTCGTGGGCCTTCCACAGCGCGTTTCAACTCACGGGGCAAATGGCGTTCGAGGCGTGGACGCAGGGCCCGCACGCTGGAGATTTCGTATTCACGATTGGTGGATACCATCCTTCGTATAACGTCCCGCAACATTATCCCCAAGCCTCGCGTCTTGCCATGGGTTGGTCCGAGAGCATTGGGAAATTGACGCTTTCGGTCAAGGCTGAAGGATATTGTGCAATCACGCCCAACGCCTTGATGCTCGGCGGCTCGTTGAATTACAGCATCTCGTGTGGCGACTTCGATGCTTGGTACAGCTTGCAAGCGGACTTTTTGCTGCAATGGTATCCATTTCGATATTTGGCCAAGCTGTCGCTCGAAATTGGGGCTTCGTATACGCTCGACGTGGGTCTCTTCTCGGTGGATTTCGAGGTCTCCGTGGGCGCAGATGTCGAGCTTTGGGGACCGGATCTCGGCGGCAAGGTCACGTTCAAGCTCGTCTTTATCGACGTTAGTTTCGAGTTTGGAGCCAGCAACGTCGATAGTCCGCCCCTCGACTGGTCTGGATTCCGGCAGAATTTCCTGGCCAAGGAGCCCCTCGCATTGCGGGCCAAATCGGGCATTCGGGGGCAAATTGAAAAAGCCTCCAAAACCACCTGGATTGTGGCGCCCGACGAATTGGCCATCGAGTTCGAGTCCGCGATTCCCGCGATGTCACTCACGAAGGAAACCACTTCGTTCAGCGGCTCGAGCTTCGGCGTCCGGCCCATGAATGTCGATGCAGTCACGAAGTCCAGTATCGAGATCAAGGTCCTCGATGCGAATGGCAAACCCGTGCATTGCGTAGCTACAGCTTCCACGCGCAACATGCCTGCGGCGCAATGGGGCGCGAGCAGCGTAAAGAAGACGTTGGTCCCTGATCTTCTCGCGGGAGCAGCGATTACGGATTTTGGTGATCCTTTCACGCCCGAATCGTTTTCGACGCTCGTCGAACGGGATGAAATGATCAATTGGGACACGCATCCCCAAGGTCCTCGGGCTTGGGACAATGATCTGGGCGCGCTCGACGCTCCGCCGAGCAATTACGAGACGAACTGGACGGCTCCGTCTGCGCAACGCACGGCGCTTCTGCGCGAGATGCTCGACATTGGGTCCGACAAACCCGATCCCCTCACCGAGCGGCGGAGCTTCTGGATCGCCGAGCTGCAAGAAACTCCCACCCAAAAGACGAAGAAGCTGGTGGCGTCATGAAGCAAGAATTGACGAGTACGCGTGAGCTGCAAACGAGGCTGAACCTCGGGGAATACACGATTGTTGCGTCGCAATCGGTGGCCGTTGGCCCGAGCAGCAATGATTTTACCTTCGAGCAAAAGTTCGTCGTGGCTGGTCCCCGTTTCGCGCTCGAATCGGATCAAGTGGTGCAGATGTTTCCGCCACCCAACACGAACGGCGATTACAACAATTTCGTGCCGTACGTGACGTTGCGCCGAGCGACATTGCCGTGGGAGCGTCAGGTCGACGCGATATTGTACAATCATCCATTTTTGGCGTTGTTGATTCTTTCGGAGAAGGAACTCGCGGACGACGTAAAAGTGAAGAGCGTTTTGGTCGAAGAATTTCGGACCTCGGCCCAGCTGCCCAGCGAGGACACCGATGACGTGAAAGCCTCCATTTCGGTGGTGGAAGCGGAGTGGTCGTTTTTGCAAAGTTTATTGCCGACGCTCGATGATTTGCTCTTGTCGGCGCATGTTCGGCAATGGAAGGGCGAAATGCAAGAGGCGGTGATTTTGGGTAATCGGCGGCCCTTGCCGAATACGCGTTATGCCGTGCATCTCGTCTCGCTCGAAGGACGACGTCCCGATATGGTGAAAGTGGGCAAGGTCCAATTGCCGAGTCTTTTTAGCTGGGAGTTCACGTGCGGGAGCGACAGCGTTGGATTGGTGGAGCGATTGCAGGAGCTGAATTGCGACGGGTTGCGCTTGCCGAAACGAGCCATCGAATCGGCAGAATACCGGGCATTGCGTCATGCTGGATATGCCGCGTTGCCGTATCGATTGGCTTGGGGCGATCGCACGCATGGGCTTTATCGTGGCCCGTTGGTGCCCGTGACGCTCGAGGAGACCTTGCAGGCCAGTTGCAATCGCGCGGCGGGTTTGGACAGCGGCGAGGGATTGGTCGATTATTTCAGCAACCTCGGTTTGGCGGATTTTTCCTTCTCGGCGGCTTGGGAATTGGGGCGGATGTTGATGCTCCGGCGTCGAGACGTAGCCATGAGTTATTTTCGTTTTCGTCGTGAGCAATCGGCGTTGGCTGGACAATTGGACAATGCCGTCGATCAGATGCATCTCTTGATTCACGACGTCGTGCCGACGTTGGCGGACATTCCGCCGAACGACATCGTGTCATTTTGCAAGGACCTCATTGAGCTACGTGGGGTTCCGTTCCCGTACTTGGTGCCGGATCCGCGCATGCTGCCAAAAAAGTCCTTACGTGTGTTTCAGATTGACGAACGCTGGATTTGTTGTTTGGTCGGCGGAGCGTTGAGTCTTGGGCGAGCCCGCACGCGCGATCGCGAGCGAGAGCTCGTGTATTTGGGGGGCTTGATGGCGGGCATGAGCAAACGTTCGGGCATATTGATTCGGTCGCCGGTGGTGGCCGAAAGGCCCAGACAAACCTATTTGCTCAAGTTGCTCCAAGGGACGACGGACGTGACGTTGAAGCCCTTGTTTCAACAGCGGCTGTCCACGGACGTATTGCTTTTGGTCGTGGAGGGGTTGGTCCAAAAGATCGAGGCCAGTGAGGAGCCCAAGGCGGCACAATTCGGGTTCAAAGAGGGCGGTTTGGAAGCGGAGTATTTCCAGAAGGATCTCCGTAATCCAGCGACATTCGAGGAAATCATTACGAATACGACGACCAAGGAAACGCTGAACGTGATCTTGACCGCTGCGCATTATCGGAACTTGGCGCGTGGCGTGCTCAATGTTGCCCAATTGGCCAGAGATTTCAATGTCGCGCATGGCGCGATCAAAGTCGAGAGTCATCATTATGCCCTGCAGCTCATCGAGAGTGGCGCGGGAGGCATGACCATTCCGATTGGAGGCGCTTTCACATGACTTCTGCGCTGCTCGTTCCGTTGAACCTGGATGTGCTGCGTTTGTCGCAGAGCCGGAGTGTCGCTGGTCCTTTGATGGACCTCGAACGTTTGCCTTGGGCATCGACCGCTTGGGGTCGGGACGTCAATGCGGATACGCCGTATATGACTTCGGGGATTGCGGTGCCGCCTTTTGGGGGAACGCAAGGCGTGCTCGAGGCGGGATTTCATTTGCATTGGGCATTGCCGGACGCGTTGTGCCGGGGTGTTGTCGATTCGAATACGGGCAAGGTGATATTTCCTGCGGTGCCCAATCGCTGGCTCGTGACGCGGGTGCTCGACGGGGGCGTGACACGTTGGATCGTGGAGAGTGATCATGTTTGGCCGAGTTTGGCAAACTGGCCGAAGGACGAGAGTTTTCCCCGGTATCATCGTGGGCTCGCGGTGACATTGCTGGCGTCGTCCAGCAATGATGACGGGCAACCTTTTCAGCATTTGGGGCGGGCGTTTTCGTGGAATTCGTGGCGGGAATCGCAAGGCAAAGGCGCCCGGCGCTTGGACAAACTCACGGCCGTTGGTGCTGGAGACATCGCCTTTGCGGCGTATCATCCGCATTGCCATAGCGTTTTTGGTTTTTTCGATCCGCTCGATTGCGCGGGCAACGTGCCGCAAAACATCGAGTATCGCGTGTTGGGTTGGTATTCGGATCCGGGGCAGGATCCGCTCATGGCGCCAGATATTTCGTGGGACCAGTCGTATGAAGCATCAATGCCGACGTTGAAACTGGCGTCGCATCAATGGAAGGTTTCGTGGCCGGCGAAGCCACAACGCACGGTTTGTTTTGCCTCGACGCGCGTCGTCGCGGAGGAAACGCCACGAAGCAATACCTGCGTCGCCGTCGTTGCGAATACGGGCCCGGAAGCAATGTCCACGTATTTGGCGGCCGAAGTGACCAAAGCGGCGCAGGTAGACGCGGAAACACAAGTCAAAATCGAAGATCAACTCGAAGCATTGCAAATGGGCACCCTCTTGAACAGCCGGGACGTCGACCTGCTGCCGAAGCTTCAAGCGGCGCGACACGAGCAGGGATTTCGTCCAGAAAATGGGGTTCCGAAGTGGAAAATCACGGTGGTCGATGGGGATGTCGCGCCATCGAAGCCCTTGGCTGCGACCCTCGAAGAAGGCATTCACGCGCTCAATACCCTGGAATCGGAGCTGCACTTGCGCAAAGTGGAGTTTCGAGCGAGCCAGCAGGCGCTTTATGCCGACTGGTGCAAATACATGGCGGTTGCGTATCACGCGCCGGACGAGGCTCCGCACCTCGAGATTGACGTCATCAAAGACTACATCGAACGAACGCATTTGCGCGCCGACAAATTGGGTATCGAGCCGGTCATTGTGGAAAAGGCCCAGGCGATCAAACGAATTACAGGAGCCATCGAACAACTCGTCAATGGTTTGACCAAGTCCATCAAAGATTTCCAGAAGACGCTTCTGCCGGCGGGAAAGAGCGAGACGACGGATCCGGCGCCATTCAAGGTGGAGCAGGTTCCGGGACCTCGGTATTGGCGACCGAATGATCCGGTGGTGTTATTGACGGGTGGAGGTATTCGCGTCACCGAGCGTCACGGGCAGGATGGTCGAGGTGATCCGGACGGGTATTTGCTTTGTTCGGCGCGGGAAATCGCAGGAGATCCGTGGAGAGAAACCAAGCCTGATTTTACCGAAATTGCCGATCGGCTTGCGGTCCCCGCCCAGATTGACCCGAGTCGGTGCACGGGTTTTTCCGAAACGAATGGACAACCCTACAATCCCATTTTCGTCGAATGGAACATCGATCTTTTTCCCGCGGAGAGCCATAGCGGTCCGCGATTTGCGGGACAGCGATATGATCCCAACGTGATCGTCCATAACTACGACTTGCCACCTCGGGCGTCGGACTTGGATCCGCGGGTGGGCGTGAACATCGTTGCGGATCCGGATCGGTATGAGGGTCGGGGTTTTTTGAGTTCACACGCGAGTGACTTGATTTTGGCCAGGATCTGTGCGGTGCTCAAAGAGCAACTGCTCGATGATTATGGCCCAATCCATGATTCGCGGTATGAACAGCCTTATCGCGACATGCTCGCGGCTTGGCATGCGCAAGCGCGTGGAAAGGCGTTTTACCCGGCTGACCCTGCGTTAGCAGGAGGATATCGTTTCGACGTCACGCAACGCGAAGCATTGAAGCTGTGGTATTTGGAGCGACCGCTCGGACCGAATGGAAGCGAAAAGCTCGCGGCGCGCACCGCGGCCCAACGATTTGACGACCCTCTTTGGACGGCGATTTGCGCCTTGGATGGGTTATACGAAGCCAATGGATCGCGCCGGGCCTTCGTCTCGACGTCGCTTGATGGATTCAACGACAAACTAATGGGCTTTTCCAAACTGCCCGTATTGCCGATTGACGAGCCGATTGGGTTTGGCTCGTATCGCAATTTCACGCGGACGATTGGAGAGCTCACCGGAAAAAAGGTCGTCACGCCCGAACCGACGAGTCCTTATTCGCCAATCCGATCCGGCGAGCTGGAAGTGTCGGCATTACGCATCGTGGATTCTTTCGGGCAACTGGTGGACATCGAGCCAACTCGGGTCTTGGGCCCAATTCGTTACATGTCTGCGGGACGCAGCGGAGCCTTGTATTTCCCGCCGCGCGTCGTGCAGGCGATGCACGCGAAGTTTCGGTGGCTCGACGCCGAGCAATGGCGCGACGAACTCGTCGATGTTCCTGGAAGCGAGGTGATTTGCGGCTGGCTTGTACCGAACCCGAATACGCATTCGATTACAGTGTTCAGTCGGTCGGGTGTAGGGTTGGGGCTCTTGGCGATTGACCGGGACGAAGATTATGTCGAATGGGTACCCGCCCCGGGGCAACCGGCGTTTGCCCACGAAAAAGCCATGTCGTCTCGCGACCGAGACGTATTGCAAATGAATGCAGCCATAAACAACCAGCACCTGCGCCGCGTGGTCGACCATTTATGGTCGGCACCAACCGCGTATTTGTCAGCATTCATCGATACGCTCACCGACGCGCAGGAAAACATCGATCCCACCGCAAGCAATCAATACAACAGCATGGCGATGCTCATGGGTCGCCCGCTCGCAGTAGCCCGGGCGGAGATGGACATCTTTCCATTGGAATCGGTCATGGCGCGTGGTGATTGGCTCGATTTCGAGCGGCGTATTCGTGGAGAGCGTTCCTCCGACGATGGTTTTGCCAAAATTCGTTTTCCGATGCGCTTGGGCGACTACCGGCGGCTCAATGATGGGGTAGCTGGTTATTGGCTCGAACATCCGGACGGCAGTTTCGTCGATCGATGTTTTCATGCGCAAGCCGCGGACGACGTAGCCAATCTGGGCAACGGGCGTTTCGATACTGGGTACAAGATCGAGGCGCATGAAAAGACGCCCAGGGATGACGACCCAATCCAGCGATTCGAGGGTCAAACCATCAATCTCCGACAAACCATTTCGGATCCGGCTTTGGCTCTGACCATTCTGTTCGACCCACGAGGTGTGGTGCATTTGACGACCGGCATTTTGCCAACGAAAGTCATCGACGTGCCCGCCGCCTATTTCGCAGAGAGTCTCGAAAGGATCGAGCTATGGTTGAAAGCAGGACCTTTGCTAACGCGCCAAGGCAGTCACGATTTGCCGCTGCCTGCAGATCCCGAATACGACGTGGTTTGGCGCGAAGCAACGTGGAAAAAAACTGCGACCGGCGAGGACGATGTTTTGACCTGGGACGACTTGCGACCGACGCCAACGATTCGCAAAGAGCAAATGCTCACGGGGCTGGCCCAAGCGAGCTCGTCGCTGTCGATTGATTGGCTCATGGCCAAGTCATGGGTGGCGAAAATCGACGCGGATGGGATTCATTATCGGCTGTTGCCGAAAGAAAAACGTCTCGAATTGGGGCTCGGCGAAACAACCGAAAAGAACCTCGGTGATTACTTGGAACAGAACGCGATTCAGATTGAAGAGATCCTGACGGAGGCGAAATTCGACAAAGCGTTCGAGGCTCGTGAGGGATGGCTGGTGTTCAAGCAGTTCGCACGCTAGATCTACGGCACGCCATACACGGACATGAGCCCGCTCCACGTGACGACGGCTTATGCAGTATCGGAAAAGGCGAATATCTCACTCGATCACTTTACCACCTTGCTTCACGTTGTCCTTCGTAAACATCTTCGAGCCAAGCGTGATTGTTTTGGGCGTTTTTTCCCCACGCAAAATCTTGGCCGCCGTCTCGATCGCTTCCTTGCCGCCCGTCGGATACTGAAATGTCGCGTCGAGCAATCCTTGTTCGACGTAGGCCACTCCTTCATGCGGCAATGCATCGATACCGACGAACTTCATTTCTTTCTCGCGCCCCGCCGCTTTGGCGGCCAAATACGCCCCATGCGCTCCCGGATCGTTATGCGCATACACGAGGTCGATTTTCGGCAGACGTGACAGCGCCGAATCCATTTCCTTGCGGGCATCGGGCTCGAGCCATTTCATGTCCGCCTCGAAGGCCACCTCGATTTCACTGCCTTGCAAGGCTTCGCGAAACCCAGCACTCCGATCTTGTCCCGGCGTCGAGGTCATGAGTCCTTTCAGCTCGACGATTTTGCCTTTTCCACCCAAAACCTGTTTGACCCATTCGCCCGCGGCTTTGCCGATTTTCTTGTTATCCGCCCCAATGAACGTCGTGTATTTGTCCCCCAAAACCGCACGATCGAGCACGATCACCGGAATGCCTGCGTCGATGACTTTGGCCACGGGATCCGTCAACGGCTGCGCCTCTTTCGGGCTGATGATCAACACGTCGACTTTCGCCTGGACCAATTCTTCCACTTGCGCGCGCTGCTTGAGCGTGTCGTTTTGCGCGTCACGCCAAGTCACCTCGAAATCCGGATGTTCTTGCGCCGCAGCTTTGATGTCCGCATTCATCTGCACGCGCCACGGTTCACCTAAATTGCATTGCGACATGCCAATCGTGAATTTTGCTTTTTTTCCCGCCTGCGCGCTCGCGGCAGGCGCCGGTACAGCATCGCCGCCACCTTTGCACGACGCGACCAGCACGAGCGCCAACACGGCAAAGTTCCGACGCGAAAAACCCATTTGCCTTCCTTCGTTCTTCAACTGTTCCTCCCGTAAAAGTCGACCCACTTCATGATCGACCTGACTTCTGGGCCAATACCGCCAATACGACAATCACCCCCGTGAGCATCAAACGGCTCGCTTCGGGCACCGCATTGATGCTGAGAATCTTGTCGAGGTACCCAATCGTGAGCACCCCGAGCAGCGTCAAACCCACCCCTCCGCGTCCTCCCGCAAGGCTCGTCCCACCCATGACCACCATCGCAATGGCCGTGAGCTCGTACGTCGTTCCCGCTTCCGGATCGCCTTGTTGCTCCTCCGCGGCATGACAAATCCCCGCCATTGCCGCACACATCCCGCACCATACGTACGCCGCGATTTTCACCGCCGCCACGTTTACTCCGGACAAACGCGCCGCTTCTTCATTGCCCCCCACCGCGAGCCAATATCGCCCGAGCCGGTGCAATCCACAAATGGTTGCGATGATCGCCGCCATACCCAAAAACACTACCGTCACGACCGCCAATCCACCACCCGCCAATTGCATATCGAGCACTCGGAAAAGCGGAGGAACCTCGACGTAGCGCATCACGCCATCCGGACCCGCGACGGCCGTCGCCACTTTCATCCCGCCACTTGCTGTTTTCGCGAGTCCCCGCGCAAAAACCATCATGGCGAGCGTCGCGACAAACGGTTGCAATCGGGCAAAAGAAACGAGCACGCCGGATGTCGCTCCACAAGCTGCCCCGACCAGAACGCCGACAAAAACTCCGACAAACCCAGAAAATCCCGCATGCATCACCAATTTGGCGACGACGACCGCCACCAGCCCGAGCATGCTCCCCACGGACAGATCAATGCCACCTGTCAAAATCACCGGCAAGAGCCCCACCGCCAAAATGCCGTGCACCGACATTTGCCGCAAAGCTCCGATATGCGTCCCT
>DAOMZH010000195.1:0-8921 GCA_035437985.1 Polyangium sp. (in: bacteria)
TTTGGCACGGCCACGGGCGAAGTGTCAACAGGCGACCAGATTTCACTGGGAATCTCCGGGCAACCCCTCGAACGGCTAGTACCTCTCCCCAGGGATTTTGTTCGATTGGTTCAGGGCTCGCGCAGGGGTGGGAGCGCCTCGGGCGGGACCAACAGTTCGATGCTTCGTGCCTGACCAGGTTGGCGTCGGATGAGCCCGTTGTTCTGCAATCCCACGACCATTCGATGGACGCTGGGCGGCGTGACCCGGAGTATGTCAACAGCCGAACGTCACGAATCCTAGCTCATACCCTGATTCGCGAAAATGCCGCAAGCAATTTGTCTGCCGATTCGAATCGCTCTTCTTTTCGCTTTCGCAAACACCGATCCGCGATATCGCAAAGCCCTCCGAACTCCGCACACAGCTCACGCAAACTCGGCATGGGCCGCTCCAAATCGGCAATCATCGAAAGATCACGAGTCGCAAGGGGCGCAAGCGGATGAACGCCCGACAAGACCTCGAACAACAACATGCCCACCGCCCAAATATCACTGCGCTGATCTACGTCACAGCCAAGCCACTGCTCGGGAGACATGTACGCAAACGTGCCCACGGGTTTGTCACTCTCTTCTTTTTCAATCCGTCGCGCAATCCCGAAGTCCAGCACCTTTATTCGCCCCGAGTCGAGGAGCATGATATTTTCCGGTTTCAAATCGCGATGAACGACACCGTTTTCATGCGCCGCAGAAAGCGCTTGGATGATCGATATTACAATATTGAGCGCGAATTTGCGCGACAAACCTCGCCCCCTCGATTCGGACAATGCCCTCCGTAGAGTCTGCCCCGGTAGGTATTCAAGCACAATGTAAGGTCGTCTTTGGAACATTCCGATATCGTAAATCACGACGATGTTCTCGTGCTTCGCTCGCGCCGTCGCACGTGCTTCTGCAAGTAGACGCGCTTTTGCTTGTCCTCGGTGATGAAGAATCTTGATCGCAACGAGGCGCCCAAGCCGGCGATCACGCGCGAGAAATACGCTACCCATACCGCCCTGGCCAATCTTGCGAATGATTTCGTGATGCTTGAGGAATCCTTTTGGAAGCTCGAGGTCCGGTTGGCAAGCTGCCGAATCGTTGTTCTCGGCCAAACCCGGCCAATCCGTCAACGGCCATGACGGATCCGTTTCGGTAAGCGTACGAGACAAGGCGTTTGGCGTGTCCGCAGTTGACGCATACACGTGGTCCGTCGATGGCTGTGTCGCCAAAGCTTCGCCAGAAAAGGAAGGGGGCATGGTGCCATTTGTGGCATTTGCTTCGCTAATCGGCCGCAATTAGATACTTTAATTGCACATTGCCAAAGTCAGCATGTTACGTAACGTCATGCGAATGGTTGATAAATTCACACAATGCCGAATCCGATTGTGACCACTGCTGCACGAAATCACGGAGCGGTGGATTATTGAAGCAAATGAAGATCCGAACTTCGAGCGAGTTGTCGTTTGTAGTCGACAACGACTGTCGAATCGTGGGGGGTTACTTGCCGTGGCCATTTGCCCTCTAGCCCCCTGTTATGACGTGTTATCGCCACGATGAACTCCGCCTGGTAAACCTGCGTCTTGCACTAAATGGCGAACGAACTTTCGAGGCCAAAACGATGACGAGATGCATGAGGAACACGGTGGCACATCGGCGCTCGATACGGCGTGCGCCTGCATTGACCGCAATCGTCGCAGTGCTCTCACTGCATGCACCCTCGTTCGCACAAACCCCTGCGCCCTCGACGACTTCACCGCCGGAAAATCAACCCACAACCGATAGTCTCGCGAGCCAAACTGGGCCCGCGCCTGCTGCCAACTCCCCAGAACAGGAAGCGGCCAAGAAAAACGCCTTGGCCCTCTTCAAGGAAGGCCGCGCGCTCTACAAAAAAGGACAATGGTCCGCGGCGCTGTTGCAATACGAAGGGTCATTTCGACTTTATCGGACGTGGGAAGCTCGGACGAGCGTTGCCGCTTGTCTCGTCAAACTTCAACGATACGACGAAGCACTCGACGTGTTCGAATCTGCGCTGCGCGAATTCGGTGAACGGCTCCCGCCCAAAACGAAAACCTCGGCACTCGAGCAAGTGGACCTCATGCGCCGTGAAACCGGTGCTGTCGTCGTGACGGGAGCAACTCCAGGAGCATTGGTGTTCGTCGATGGACGATTACGTGGCGAGCATCCGCTTTCCGCCCCTGCCCCGACAATCGGCGGGCGGCATCTCGTACGCGTATATAAAGAGGGATTCGTCGTATTCGAAAAAGATGTGGACATCTCCAAAGGCAGTATGCAGGCCCTCGACGTAAAACTAGAATCATTGCCCCACGCCGGCACACTCAAAGTGGGTGAAGTGGGGGGTATGAAAATGGAAGTGGTGGTCGACGGCGTGCCTGTCGGGGTGACTCCGTGGGAAGGACCCGTTTCACCAGGGCCACACTCGGTCGCGCTTCGCCCCATTACGGTCGTCGATGATCCTCGTAGCGGGTCATGTGATGCGGCGACAAACTCGCTCCCCCCAACAACCAACAAAAACGGCTCGTTATCGGAGGAACTCGGAACCGAACCAACGACGGTGGAGGTGAAAGAAGGCGCTGCAACCACGGTCGCATTAAAAGCCGAGCCGCTCGGAGCGGTGGTGCGCGTCATGCCCAACCCACCCAATGCGGATGTTTATATCGATGGAGTCTTCGTTGGTCGTGGTCCATATGTGGGCCGAGCAAAACCAGGTAAACACGTCGTCAAAATGCAGGCGGAAGGGTACTTCCCGGTGACGCAGGAACTCGACGCCAAGGTTGGAGACGAAGCGGCGCCGCCGAAAGCCAATCTGCGCAAAGACGTAAATTCGCCGATGTGGATCGTGCCGGGACGAGTGGTCGTGGAAGTGCGTGGGGCCGTGCCGCTTGCGCCCTCGTTTGGAGGGGACATCGCTGATGATTGCACGGGGGACTGTCAACAAAGTCTGGGAACGGGAATACGTGCGGCTCTTCGTGTGGGTTATGAACGAGGCAATGGTCTGGGGTTTGGACTTGCGGCTGGGTACTTGCGAATGCAGCAATCACGGCTCGATATGCCATCAAAAATATGTACCGAGGATCCTGCGGTTTGCCAGAGCCTCGACCTCGCGTCGCCCTCATGGCAAGTCGCAGTGGCCAACGACTCGACACAAATCGAAACGTTTGTCGCAGGTGCCTATGGCTCGTACAAACTTGGGCGGCGTTTTCCCCTGCGCCTCGGTCTAGGAGCCGGAGTGCTTTTGAGCACCGTGACCTATGCCCGAACGATGATCTTCGAAAACAAGGCCGCCGGACCCCTGACGCAATCGGGGTTCTTCCCGTGGATCTATGTGGAACCCGAAGCGCAAATAGGTGTGCAAATCACGGAACGATGGTCGGTGGGCTTGACCTTGTCCGCCCTGGTCCTCATCGCGCCGAAGGTCCCCACTTGGACCCAAAATATGCTCGTCAATGCGCACGGCGACGCAACGGACACACTCGTGAGTTTCGAGAAGCAGCGCATCACGGGCGGATCCTTTCTCACGATGTCGCAAGGGCTCTACGTTCAATACGGGTTTTGAAAGGAGGCTCGACCATGGCCATTCGAAACCCGAGCTCAGTTTGTCACGCAAGATGGCTCACAGCGATTGTCCTGTATTCGCTCACAGGTTGCAGTCCAGAGTCTTCATGGACATCGGCAGGGACGTTCGTCGAAGGACGAGCGCAGCACTCGGCCACGCTGCTCGAAAACGATCAAGTGCTGTTTGCAGGCGGCCGAGACACGACGTTTCGAACGAGCGCCGAACTTCGCGATACGCTCACGGGGCGCTGGTCGCTGACCGATTCGATGATCACCTCGCGCGCTGAGCACACGGCGACGAGGCTCGATGATGGACGCGTGGTGCTTTCCGGTGGGACAAACGAGGGGGGCTCTCTGGCAAGCGTCGAAGCGTATGACCCAATGACGCAGTCGTTCTCGGCACTCGCCCCGATGAACGAAAAACGGACACAGCATACGGCGTCTTGGACCCTTGGAAAGGTCGTCGTACTCGGCGGTTGGCGTGATAAACCCAACAGCGCATCGGCCACATTCGAGCTGTACGACGTGGCGATGGATGTATGGTCGTCCCCGACGAACATGCCGGAGCCGCGAGCGGAGCATACGGCAACGCTGCTCGACGACGGCACGATCCTTGTGGTTGGCGGGACGAACGGGAGCGCAACAGTTGGCCATGCCTCGCGGTACGATGCCCGGACGAACACATGGTTGGATGCAGGGACCATGGCGGTGGCACGACAGGGACACACCGCGACGCGACTCGATGCAACCCGGGTTCTCATTGCGGGAGGTACGAACGAGAATGGCGCGATTGCGAGCGCCGAGCTTTATGACGTCGTGACGAACTCGTGGTTACCGGCAGCTTCGATGGGCGAAGCCCGGCATGCTCATACGGCCACACGTTTGAACGATGGAACGGTACTCATTGCGGGTGGTGAAGATGCGAACGGCGGAGCGCTCGAGACAGTGGAGCGGTATTGTCCTGCCCGTTCTGATCCAGACAAGCCGAGTTCTACGAGTGGCAGTTGTCCTGAACGCCTCGATTTGCGTCAGGATGCGTTCGTTGCGGTAGACTCGATGTCGGTACCGCGTACGGGGCACACGGCGACATGGCTCGCGGATGGTAGTGTGCTCGTGGCGGGTGGTGATGGAAGCGCGGCGTCCACGCATGTCGACCAATTCGTTCCGGAGGACAATCGGATCTTTTGCGAGCGGTCGGAGGAGTGTCCTTTGGCGATGGTCTGCAATGCGGAAGCGCAGCGTTGCGAACATGCAACCAAAGCGCTTGGTTCGGAAAGTGCGTGCGCATATACGCCGGCGAGTGATCACGCGCCGGCGCGAGGATGGTGGTTCTTGGTTGGTGCGTCGGGGCTGATTATGTTGCTGCGACGAACGCGGCGCGCGAGGTCTGCTGCGCCACTTCGTTGCCCGAGCTTCGGGAGGCTCGATTTCGCAGCACACGCGGTACCCCGAACTCGCCCACTACGTGGGCTCAAACAGCGGGGCCCCACCGCGGCGCTGCAAAATCGAGCAACTCCCAAAGCTTCGCGTTATGCAATACGGCGAAGGACGCTCACGAGTCTTCTTGGCTCGGGGCTACTCTTGCTTCCTGGTTTGGCAGAGGCGCAGACATCGACGTTCTATTTGGACCGACTTCAAATGGCCGGTGGACCAAACGATGGCGTGGCAGTTTGGCGTCCCGTCTTTGGCCCTACGCGATTGTTTGGACAATTGGCGCTGGGGTACGCGCGAGATCCTTTGCGTGTCGAATCGTTCGTGACGGATTCGACGAAAATCCGTGGCTTAGCGGGCGCAGCAGAACACTTGCAGATTTCCGGATACGCGACGGCAGGTGTGGAATTGCTGAAGCGGGGCGCGATTGCCGTGACAATCCCCTATGTCGTCATGCAGCGAGGGTACCGAACGGACAATCTCGCGGTGGGACTGAATGAGTCCGTGTCGATGTCGCCTTCGGCATTGGGTGACCTGCGGATCGATGGACGTGTGCTGCTCTTGTGGAACGAATCGCGATCGTTTTCGATGGCGGCGCGAGCATCGTTTTTCTTGCCAACCGGTGACGAATTCTCTTTCACGGGCGAGCGCAGCGCGTGGGGCAACGTGGGTGCAAGCGCCGAGGCTCACGCAGACGCTTTTTTCGTCACGACGAACTTGGGATTGACGGTTCGTCCGACGAGCATGCTGGTGGACCTCCAAGTAGGGACCGAATTCGTCTACGCGGCGGGTGTGTACGTCCCTTTGATGACGGATCGCGTGCGAATTGGGGCCGAGCTATTCGGCTCGGTGGGACTCACTTCTGCAGCCTCAGCTCAGCGAGAACCCATCGAAGCGGCATTGAGTAGCCGAGTGGCGCTGGGCTCGGGACGGCTCATTTATTTGGGCGCGAGTGCCGGAGCGCGTATCGGTCATGGCTACGCACCGGACATGCGGTTCGTAGCGCGGATTGGAGGGGTTTTTCCCCTGGAACGAGAGGACCAGGACATACCTCTGCCCGTGCACGTAGAGGCGATGCGCGAAGAAGACTCGGATGGTGATGGGTTTGTCGATGTGGATGATCCGTGCCCGGTCATTGCGGAAGATCACCAAGGCGCGGAAGATGGTTGTGCGACACCTCCTGCTCCCGTGGATATCGATAACGATGGACTCATGGGTCCTGCAGATCGGTGTCCGTCCGTCGCCGAGGATAAAGACGGATTGGCTGACGACGACGGTTGCCGGAAGATGATTTCGATGGCGACGGGATTGCCGACGTTCTGGACAAGTGCCCGAAAGAGCCTGGAGTTCATGCGAAAGACCCAGCAAACGAAGGATGTCCAGCGTTCCTGCGGCGCACGGGTACCGAGGTAAAACTTCTCGTGCAAATCGAATTCGAGTTTTCGAGTACGAAGATTGCGGCGTCGAGTTTTCCGATATTGGACGAGCTGGCGCGATTGATGGCGGCAAATCCGGATATCGAACATCTACGTATCGAGGGGCATACGGACAACGCAGGGTCCGAGTCATTTAATAAAACGGTGTCCACGCGACGCGCCGAGGCGGTGCGCGATTATTTGGTCCAGCGCGGAAAAGTCAATTCGACGCGCCTGTCGTTTGAAGGTTTTGGGCCATCGCGGCCGATTGCCCCAAACAACACGGATGCGGGTCGGGCGAAGAATCGGCGCGTGGAATTGCATATCGAAAAAGCGACCGGCGGAAAGGGGCCATGACGATGAGATGCTTATCAACGATCTGTCGAGCATTGCAATATGCAATGGCCTTGGGCAGCATCGTCACGCTGCTGGCTTCGTGCGGGAGTGAAGTGGATCCGAAGGCGAAGGAGAGTTCGTCGGAAGAAAGCGTCGCAACGGCACATCAAGCGCTGCTGGGACCAGATGGCGCGACGTATACGCCGGTCGTGGACCCCTCGTCCCTGGTCGAAAACTGCACTGCATTGAGCGTGTGGAGCAAAGGGTTTGGCGATGTGTCAGGTCAGAGTGCGAAAGCCACGGCAATCGATAACTCGAACAATGTCGTGATCGCCGGAGACAATTTGGGCACGGTGGATTTCGGCGGGGTACCACTCACCACGGCGGGATCCAGCGATGTTTTCATCGCCAAATTCAATTCGGCTGGCAATCATTTGTGGAGCAAACAATTTGGCGATGCGAGTTCGCAGAATACGCTTGCGGCGAAGGTCGACAGCGCGGGCAATGTCGTGGTCACGGGCCTTTTGGACGGCACGGCGAACTTTGGCGGTGGCCCGCTCACGACGGCTGGACTACTCGATGTTTTTCTCGCCAAATTCGATACCGATGGCAATCACCTCTGGAGCAAACGCTTTGGTGATTCGACCACGCAAAATGCTGGTTCGGTAGCGATCGATAACGCGGGCAATGTCGTGATTGTAGGAAGCTTTCAGGGAAGCATGGATTTCGGCGGCGGCTCTCTGGTATCCGCAGGCATCACCGATATCTTCGTTGCCAAGTTTGATGCGAGCGGCAATCACCTCTGGAGCAAACGGTTTGGCAATTCAAGCGTGCAGAATGCAAACGCGGTAGCGGTGGATGGCTCGGGTAACGTTATCTTCACCGGCCTTTTTCAAGGCGCGATGAGTTTCGGAGGCGCCACGCTCACCAGCGCAGGCGGCAACGACATCTATCTGGCCAAGCTCGATGCAAGTGGCAATCACCTCTGGAGCAAAAGCTTCGGCACGACGGGCAACGAAGTGACCCGCGGCATAGCGGCCGACAGTGTGGGCAATGTCGTCATTACTGGACTCGTTACGACGGCCATCGATTTTGGTGGCGGCATTCTCACCGTTGGCGGCGGGAATGATGGCTTTGTCGCCAAATTCGACGCGAGTGGCAACCACGTGTGGAGCAGAGCGTTTGGCGACGCGGGTAGTCAGATCTTTATTTCCGCGGCGACCGATAGTTTGAACAACGTGATCATCGGGGGGCAATTCGCGGGTACCATCGATATGGGCGGCGGGACTTTTACGAGTGCAGGGGCGGTCGATGCATTCGTGGCCAAATTCAATCCGAATGGCGTACACATCTGGAGCCAGTCGTTCGGAAGTACAGCCAACGATGTCCCCCAGGCATTGGCCATCGACAACGCAGACAACGTGGTGCTTGCCGGTGATTTTAGCGCGGCGATAGACCTTGGTAATGGGCCGATCGTCAATGCGGGGGCGACCGACGCGTTCGTGGTCAAACTCGTGCCTTGCGTTCCCATTCCGTTGGGCGGCAGTTGTACGTCGAATGGAAACTGCGTCTCGCAATATTGCGATCCGGCAGGCAATGTATGTGCATGCGATCAGAACGCTGATTGCACGGGCACCGAGGTTTGCAATACGGTGGCCAACCCGAATGTATGTACGACATGTGGCAATGGCATGGTCGAGCTTGGTGAAGTTTGCGACGACAGCAATTTCAACAATGGCGATGGTTGTTCCAGCAATTGCCTCCACGAGCTTGGAGGCACTTGCGGGAGTGACGCCGAATGCGTGAACAACACGTGCACGGACGGCGTTTGCTGCCAGGCATTTTTCTGCAATGCGCAAGATCAATGCCACAATGCAGGAACTTGCCAAGCAGGTACGGGAATTTGTTCCAATCCCAGCAAAGCCGACGGCACGTCCTGCAATGACAACAATGCCTGCACCCAATCCGATACCTGCTTATCGGGCACCTGCACCGGGGCAAACCCCATTACCTGTTCAGCTTCCGATCAATGCCACGATGTCGGGACGTGCGATTTAATGACTGGCATTTGCTCCAATCCCACCAAAGCCGACGGCGCGTCCTGCAATGACAACAATGCCTGCACCCAATCCGATACCTGCTTATCGGGCAC
>DAOMZH010000195.1:9021-13705 GCA_035437985.1 Polyangium sp. (in: bacteria)
GACTGGCATTTGCTCCAATCCCACCAAAGCCGACGGCGCGTCCTGCAATGACAACGACGCCTGCACCAAAACGGATGGCTGCCAATCCGGAACGTGCATTGGGACAAACCCGGTCAACTGCACCGCTGCCGAAACATGCCACGACGGCGGAACCTGCGATCCGGCCACAGGTATTTGTTCTGGTCCAATATCCGCCGACGGCACGTCCTGCAATGACAACGATGCCTGCACGCAATCGGATACTTGTTTATCCGGAACGTGCACCGGGGCAAATCCAATCACGTGCGGGGCTTCGGACGAATGCGAAATCGCGGGATCATGCAATTCGGCTACGGGTGCATGTGACAATACCGCCAAAGCGGATGGCACGTATTGCAGCCATGGGATTTGTCAGAACGGCAAGTGCACCGAACAATGCAATGTCGACGCGGATTGCGGCGAGCTCTTCGAATGCACTCGTTTTCACCAATGTCAACCGCTGACCGAAGGCCCACTCGATTCGGGTGCTATCTGCTCGTGCAAAACCGTTGGTGCACCCGGAATGCTTGGACAAACCTCGGCGATTCCGCTCGTCGCGCTCTTTGCTCTCGGATTGCGACGCAGGCGGGCGAGGTTATGACATCGCGCGTCCCTTACAACTTCACCACTTCGAGCCGCGGCACACCAATACGAATCTCGTGCGTGCCCGAACGTCGTTCCACGAGGCGTGCCGCGCCTTGCACACCCAGGGCCGCGAGCTGCTTGCGGGCGCGGAAAATCGCCACGTTCATGCGATTAACCTCGATATTGAGCTTCTTGGACAATTCGTCCCGATCGGTCCAACCCTGCATGGACGGCGGCGCATGCGCATCCGCGAGCCGTGCCCGCGCGAGCGTGACGAGCAAATAATGGTATTCTCGAGGTTCGAGGCGTTTCGTTTGTCCTCCCATCAGCAAGGTTACTTCCACCTGCTCCTCGTCAGGCGCGACGGCAAAACGCAGACCAATCGATTCGATAGGCACACCAATTGCGCCACTCTCCAAGGTTTCCGTATGCTGCGCGGGCACTTCGAGCACATAACTCGAATCGCCAAGCGTGATGATTTCGCGATCCATCACGGGCCGAACGTGCGAATCCATTTCGATTTGCCATAACCCACTGCTCGTCGAAAACAGGGTGGCCCGCAGTTGCTGTTCGTTTGGCAAGGCGAGCACACCTCCGTCCGCGATATGGGCGACGCCGCTTTCTTTATGCGTTGCAATCGCTGCCGGGGGCGACGCATCCACCACTTCGAAGATCGCCGCCGATCGTGAAAGTGAGAATATCCCCCCTTGCTTCAAGACCACCCGCTCGCCCGCAGCAAGTCGTCGACCGTCAACGTAGGTACCATTGCGGCTGCCCAAATCCCGCAATTCCCAGCCACCATCGACCCAATACAAGCCTGCATGTTCGCCCGACACTTTTGCGCTATCGACACGAACGTGACATTCCGGATGCCGACCCAAAAGGGAACGGGCGCGGAGCGGAACACGCTTTTTTTCCGTCTTCCAGTACAGAGTTGCCATGAGATCTCGCCCTGAACGCACAGCATTCTATACGAACGCCATGCGCTCGGGACAAGAAAACGACGGACCCGGCGAACATATGGATATCGTTCAGGTATTCGTTTGGATTCAGGACGCCGGTCGTTCCTTCTGCTCGGCCGCGGGTGCCGCTTTGGAGAAGTCGATTCCGGCGCGCGGCACGACGAAGCTCTGGCCTGACAACGTGCCGACGACGCGGTCCAACTCCGTCCGTGAAGTTTTGAAATGGGTCGCCAATGCATCGAGACCCGCGCTGGAAAGGACCACGAACGGATCCGCTTCGGACTGCGCCTGCTCCTGCGGAAACGTTTCGATTTGTCCCGTCGAAATGGCTATGGGTGCGTGGCCATGTTTTTCCCGACGCATGGCCTCGATTTGATCGGCCGTTGCCCGCTTATTTTGATGCGCCAATGGCCCTTCGATATTGAGCCGTGCTGCCGGATCGCCGAGGAGCACATACGCCGACAAATCCTGCCGCAACATCCACAAAGTTGCCTTTTTGATCTTGCGTTGTTTGTCGTCCTCGGTAGCGGCATTTTTCGCTTTGCTCCGCGCGTCTTTGTCGAACATCGCCGAAAGATCGACGCTCGCTTGATTGAAGTAACGCTGTAGCTCGAAATACCCCGCGCCCACGCGCTTGCCATCCACGAGCGTGCGGAAAATATCCTGGAATCGCGAAGGTCGGTATTTATTCGTCGTTCCCACATCTTGAAAACTGAACGTCCACGCCAAATCGACGTGACCCATGACGGCAAGTGGCCCATTGGGATTTGCCAGCGCTGCTTGCGGCAATGCGGCCACGAAGGGTCGCTCCTTTTCGCTGGGAAGCGACTTCAAGACGGCGTCGATGTTCTTTCCATAAAGCCCTACTTCGCGTAATGCCGCGAGCCAATGATGAAATGCGCTACCATTCGGCGTGCCGGCTCCGAAACACGCGAAGAAAAACCATAATCCTCCGGGGAGAAAAGCCCGCGATCGCAGGTCTTCCGCGGTAATTTTGCCGTCTTTTCCAAAACTCATCGCGCCTTGCAAGTGCCGCTGCTCATCGCCATTCGACCAACCCGCTCGTGGCGCACCACAACCATGGCTGATGCTGAATAACATCGACGGCGTGTCGCCCAACGTCGCCGCCATGAAGTCATCCGGCGATATGTTTTCACCGTCGCCGATTTCAATGATTTCACGCGCCGAAAAAACACCTTTCTGATTCCCCAATCTCGACTGCTCGATCGTTGGAGTCATCAAACCCGCATAACCAATGTTCGTTGCCGCCGTTCCATCCTTCACGGTATAATAGAGCGCCCGCGATCCCGGAGCGGATTTTGCATTTTCGGCAGCGAGCAATTTGTGGACATATGATTCGTAATCGGCTTCGTGCGGAAAACAGAGTCGACCAACGAACGTATCCGAAGCAAGCCTTTGTTGCAATTCCCAGGAGAGCAGATCCGCGTCACCGAGCATCATGAGATACCGAGGGCGATCGGCTTCGTCAATCGATTCGTCGCCATACTCTTCCGCCCACCAAGTCCCCACGTCGTCGTCTTTCAATCCAGCTGGCGCGCGAAAAATAATCGCCGGCTCTCCTTGTTGTTCTTCTCGCGCCTTCTGAAGTGGCGCGATGAGCTCGAGCAATCGGTCGCCCTCGGGTCCCTCGGGGGCAACGATTCCCCAGCGCTGATCGGGCAATGAATTCGGATCGCCACCATCGTGCCGAAAATCTTCCAAGTCCTGCCGCATTGAGGGACGAGGCGCAGACTCCGCCGCATCCATCGGCAATCCATTTTCGAGCACCGGACCTTGATCATCGACATGAGCAAGCAGCAATTCTAGGTTCTTCATTTCGTGTGTCCCTGTCTTCATTGAATACTGGCGGCTACCTTCACGGCTAGCATATGGATTTGCAGGTCCACAAGCATTTCGATCGCAATGGTAACCAACTGCACTCAATCGGCGTTTTCAGCCATCTGTAATCGCGTGTAATTGACGCCGTCGTAAATACCCGTCGGTCGCCGTAATCGATAACAAGCAATATCAGACGATAACAAGTGATAACACGGTCGAATTTCGCGCCGACTTTTGCATTCCTGCAAATAACGTTGGCTATGGGCGATGATTGTGCCAACGTGCCAAAGCGGTGGAATCACTTCTTTGGTGAAAAGGAAAAACGCGACATGAAAACGTTGATCATCAGCGACCTGCATCTCGGTAATGGCGGACCTTATGACGTGTTCGAAGGGCGGGAGACTTTGCCCGCCTTGCTTGATCACCTCGGAGAATCTCCGTTCCGCGTGCTGGTCAATGGCGACGGAGTCGATTTTCTCATGAACGAGGACCCGCTCGAATTGGACGAAGGGCGCGCGGTCACTCAAGCCAAAGCCATTGTGGCCAATCCAGCCAGCGCACCCGTTCTCCGCGCGTTTGGTCGCGTGCTCGCCCGAGGCGGTGCCGTTACGATTCGTCTCGGCAATCATGACATCGAGCTTGCATTTCCCGCCGTGCAAAGTATTTTTCGAGGAGCGTTGGAGCAGCCCGAGCATATTGCAGCCAAGCTCGAATTCGTGCTTGGCGATTCGCCGGAGGTCATGACGGTCGGCGGCGCGAGAATTCTCGTCACGCACGGGGAACAAGACGATCGGTGGAACAAAGTCGAATACGATAAGCTGCGCAAATTCGACAAAAAGTATACCTATGCGCCAGGTTCCGTACTCGTCAAAAAAATCCTGAATCCGGGCACGAGCGTGCATGGGATGCGATTTTTGAGTTTGCTCAAGCCTGATTTTCAAGGGGCCGCGCTCTCCGCGCTCGCCGTTGATCCCTCGGTGGCAAAACAACTCTTCAAAGGGGCGACGATTGGGATGTTGGCGCAACTCTTCCAACGCAAAGGAATGGCGGCGACATTTGCCGATGAAGAGGGCGCGGCAGTATTTCAAGGCGGCGAGGCACCTCAAACCGATACCTTGGGATTTTCTGAAGAAGACGTCGAAGGGCGAATTGCATCGGCGAATTTGAACGACGAGGAAAAGGAAGCCATCGAATCGTTGCTCGACGAAAACGCCATTGTCGATTTTGGTGCAGATGACGACGGCATCGTCGGTAAAGCCTCCGTAAAAATCGGAAAAGCG
>DAOMZH010000196.1:0-1078 GCA_035437985.1 Polyangium sp. (in: bacteria)
CGAACCCTCCCGGGGCGGACAAACCCCGATTTCGCTGGCAATCTCTGTTCAACACGCTCTTAGATCTCAATACCGAGTTTCGCGAGGGCTCGTTCCAATCGTTCGAGGCGTGCTTGCTGCGTATCGATGATTTTTTGCTGGTCTTTGACCGCCTCGACGAGCACCGCATTGAGCTGCGTGACGTCCAATGATTTATAACCATCGTCGTCGGTGGCCACGACTTCGGGACAAACCTTTTCGACTTCTTGGGCCACCAAACCCAAGCGACGATTCCCTAGGGACATGGCGGTATTGGCTGACGCTCCTTCGAGGGGTCCCATGGGCAAAAAATCGTCTTCCGCCTTTTCTTCGTCGATTTCGGGCTCGAAATCCGGCTCCCGCATGAAAAAGCTGACCCCTTGCATGCCGAGCACTTTTCCGAGTGCTCCCTGAATGGGTTCGATCGCTTCTTTGTAACGGACGTCGGATCGATAATAATAGGCATTCGAGGTAATCCCACCGAAAACGGTGACTTGGCTGGGATGGACCACGACGACGTCGCGACTGCGTGTTTTATGGGCCGGTCCGTTTCCGCCAGCTGGCCACGACGTACCTTCGTATCGAAAACGCAGGCGCTTGTTGCCCCACGAGAGGATCGTATCACCCGTTCCTCCTGCGCCATCGGTTCCCGGCGACTTGCTCACGACGCGCAATGCGCAAAAATGCTGACCATTTTGAATCGTTACGCCATACCGTCCGCCATAAGCACTCGCCGGCCCTTGGCCAATGGCAATGTATTTGCCGGGGCCAACCACGTTGCCCGTTTCAGATTGCGCGAGAAACCCGCCCGTGGCGACAAGACCGTTGGAAAAAGCCGTGGCCGGCCCGGTGCTTGGTTCCGTCCACGGCCCCTGGGGCGGCCATAAATGCCGATGTCCATGGTGGTGGTGGTGATGATGATGGTGGTGACCATGGTGATGGTGGTGATGACCATGATGATGGTGATGAAACGGCCACCAACATGGAAACCACCAATGGGCATGTCCTCTGCGCCCTCTGCGTCCCCGGGGTCCTGTTGCACCCATCGCGCCCGTTGCGC
>DAOMZH010000196.1:1178-13696 GCA_035437985.1 Polyangium sp. (in: bacteria)
CCGTTGCGCCTGTCGCCCCAGTAGAGCCCGTTGCGCCTGTCGCCCCAGTAGAGCCCGTTGCGCCTGTCGCCCCAGTAGAGCCTGTAGCGCCTGTCGCCCCCGTCGCCCCCGTAGCGCCAGTTGCGCCCGTCTCCCCCGTAGCGCCTGTCGCGCCCGTAGCACCTGTTGCGCCCGTAGCACCAGTCGCGCCCGTAGCACCAGTCGCGCCCGTTGCACCCGTTGCGCCCGTTGCACCCGTTGCGCCCGTTGCGCCCGTTGCACCTGTCGCGCCCGTCGCTCCAGTTGCGCCCGTCGGACCAGGTTTGAATGGATTAAATACGTGCTCCTTTCCCGCTCCAAACGTGTTGTTATCGTCCACCCCCAAAAAAACCAGCCCATAATCATTGTTCGAAGGGTGGACGGTAACCTGCAGGCGACCGACGACCGTGAGGTTTTTCTCGGCCGTCGTATTGCTATGCAACAGGATCTCCTCTTCGGACACCTTTGCCGTCAGGACCCGCGGTGTACCCGACAGATCTTGCACCTCGAGCTTGTTGTAGATCTTGGCGGTCGCGATCGTTGCCGTGTTGGGTACCTTCAACGTCTCCAAATTCGACAAGCCGTTCACCCGAAGGTCCGTTGGTGCCGGTCTCATCGGATCTGTCGTTGCCGGGCCAATTTCCACAAGCGGCAAAGCCGAATACCCCAACCCCTGCGACGTGAATTTCGACAAACCCCGGACAAAAAGTATGCGCGCTTGGTTTTCAGCCGGGATGAGGAGATCGTAATCGTCTTGTGTCGACAAACCAATGGATGTCCGGTCGCCAAGTGCAATCCGGGGATTGTACCCCGGGCCGTCAGGACTCATTGCGGTAACGAGGCCCCATCGCCCTGTGGTGTGTGTGGCGAGGCCAGTCGGATTGATGGTGACGTCGGTACCATCCAGCGCCTTGAGGATCTTTGGATAAGGCGCGATTGCTCCGACCGTGACAAATTGCGGATAATAATTTCCCATGGTTGCTCTCTTTTCCTAACGAACCAAATCCCTCACGGGCACGCCGATTTTCAATAATCCGCCTTCGAGAATTCGCTGGTGATTGGCCGCCACGCCATAACGCACCTCCAAACTCGCTCCGCTTTCCGGATCTGCAGGGCCCAGACGAAGCGGCCCATGCTCTTCAATCAAGTATCCCACGGAGAACACCAGCCCGGGCGCGACGCCGAATATTTCCTCGCGTGGCTTGTCGAATTCCTCGGGATCGAGCATATAGGGTAATTCGACGACCACGGGGAGCGACAACGTGAATCGCTCGGCAAATGCTTTGCCCGGAGGAACCTCGGTCGCAAACGGGACCTCGGGCACGACCACGTCGATTTCCTCTGGCATGATCCACAGCCGTTTGGTTATTTGCAAAATTCCCTCGGGATCGACATAAGCATAAACGCGTGATTGCGCGGCCCGCAGCCCGTCCTTGGTGTATTGCGATAATGGCGTCAGCAGCAAAATGGGCCAATCCAAACCGTTCGTCACGCGATAACGCACTTCCATGGAAGTACGATCCATTTTGCCAATCGCCGTTTCGAGCTGTACTAGTCCTTCTTCCACGATAACGCCCTCGTACTCCGCGATTATACGCTGTCCTGAAGCGGCAAACCCATATTTTTCCGCAGCCTATTGGCACTCGGACGCAATTTCGAATACGGCGCCAAACCAATGCTTTTCAACATCTGATGACTCACCCCACCCGTCGCCCCGACTTCCCTTTGCCCAATCGCATTGTACCACGTATTAACCAGCGCTTGACCAAGAGCCACCTCGGCGGTTTGTCCTTTTGCCGCAAACGATGGATTGTGCGCGATGATCGAGCTCGACCCTCGTCCCGGTACGCCCGACGCGGCCCACGACGCATGCACGGGGTCCATGGGATATGTAATCGTATTTTTCAGCTTGGTCTCGATGATGACGACCCCCTCGCCGCTGCGCCCTATTTTCTTCATCACCGCCCGTCCCGTGCGCGTTGCTTTCAACCGATCCAAGATTGCCCGAACGCGCTCGCGAAATGCAGGATAACCCCGCATTGCAATTCCCTCGGCGTATTGCTCGATCGCAACCTCTCCGGGCACACGGGCGATTGGTGGATATTGCTTCGGAGGCTCGACCTTGCCCTTCTTTTCCTTCGGCACCGACGGATTCATCTCGGTCAAAGGTCCACCATGCGTCACGATGCGTTTGTCGCCCTTGATGATGACGGAGCCCTTCGCTTCGAGAGTAATGTCTTCACCATCGAGAATGATGGTTGCTTTGCCCGTCGTCAGCTCGAGACGCTCGCCAACTTCGATGACCCGCGTTTTTCCCGTCAACTCGCGCTCGTCGATCTTCACGATTTTTTCGAGGTTGCGTTCCGCTTGAATCGAGAGCATCTCGCGCCCACGCGCGTCCTCGAATTTGATCTCGTTGTATCCGTTTGCGCCCGGTGTCGAAGCGCTTTTCCAACCACTCACGCTCTTGTTGTCGGGCAGCTTGTAAGGAACAGGCGAGGTCGCGTTGTAAAGGCGTCCAACGACGACGGGTTGGTCCGGGTTACCCCCCAAAAACGCAACGAGCACTTCTTGCCCCACCCGAGGAATCGCGATCATTCCGTAGCCGGTTCCGGCCCAGCTTTGGCTGACACGGACCCAACATGAACTCTTGTCGCTGAAGTCCGTGTAACGATCCCAGTGAAAATGGACCCGCACACGCGCAAACTCGTCCGTGTGGATCTCTTCGCCCTTGGGACCGACGACGACCGCACTCTCGACACCATGCAACAAGGGCTTCGGCGTTACTTGCGGCGGCCGATACGGCACATCTGCGAAGAACGCGCGTCCACGCATGTGCCACTCTTCCGTCGACTTTCCCTCCATGGTAAATTCAACCGCCAACAGTCGACGCCGCGAGCCCAAATCCGAGCGCGGATGATCCGTCGTCGAGAAGATGACCCCAGGCTGAAGATCCAGCAGGTTCGTGCGGAATGAAACGACTCGTCGAGAAGCACGCAAGCCTTCGAGGCGTCTTTCGGCAAGCTCGGCACCTGCATCGTCGTCATGTCGCGCCACACCTTTGTCGTCGGCGATCGGCGTATCTCCACGCTTTCCTCCCTCGACGAGAAATGCTCCTGGCGCATACGCGTGATGCTCGAGAAGATGTTCGGGCGCCGCCGCAGAAGACTGTCCCTGAAGCTTGTGCTCCATCTGCCGACGAAAGTCGTGATCGCGAATCGTCACCCGACCCGTGCGAACTTCCTGCACCAGATGTAGCTCCGTGAGGTACTCGCGCTCGGCTGCGTCGTTGGGTTTGTCCACGTAACGAATCGCCCCTCCTCGACGCTCGTCACCATGATCTGGACGTTCGTGCAAGACGACTTTGCTCGCAGTGTTGTCGTCCCCATCGCGGAAGTAGAACGAGATACCAGCTTCTTCGAGCATGCGGCGCATGAAGTCGTAGTCGGTCTCGCCGTACTGCACTCGCAACTCGAGTTTGGGATGAATGCTGCGATCGACGATCCACGTGTGCGCGATGCGCCATTCGTCGAGAAGTGAGTCGACGATCTCAGGGATGGAAAGATGCTGAAACGTGCGGTGATTCTTACGCTGCGTGAGTTGCCACAACGTCGGCACGATGCGGAGGCGGTACGTCGACAAACCCGTGGCTTCAGGTTCGAGCAGCTCGATGTGCGAACACAAGCCTGCGAACCGACGACCATCATGAACGAGATGCGCGGTGCCTGCAGCGATGTAAAAAGCTGCAGGTTTGCCGACGAGGGCATCGAAGTCCAAATCTTCGTTGGAGGACAAAGCAACTATTGTGACCTCAAACAGATCGAAGATTCGTTCTACCGTCTTGAAGTGTCGAACGGATAGAGATGTTTCACCGGAGCCGAACCAGAGGTCGAGGACGGGCATGTCAGCAGCATAAGCGTATGCGCCAAGAAAAACGAGCAAAGATTGGTTTGGTTTTTCGCGAGTCCTCTGGTTACGCGGTGAGGTCGTTCGTGCGCAGGTTGGTACGCAGGCTATTTTGCGTATTGACCTTGCGGAATGTGGTGGAGCTGTCGGGAGGTCGCCGATGGGTTGTTCTTCATTCGTTTTCTGGGGGCGCGAGGAGGTCGAGGTCGCGCATCTCGTACCAACCCCTTCCCCAGCGTGCATAAAGCCTGGAGAAATACCGTTCGTACAGTGGCGCGACGGCTTCGAACGAATACTTGGCGAGAGCCCGTTCACGAAGCGCGAGGCGCGCGTCTGACGAGAGCGAGCGAGCCCGGATCGCAGCCTCGACAAACTCACGATGGGATGCGCAACGCCATGTTGGGTCGACCGTTTCCACGAACGCGCCGTGATCGGTGGTAATGGCTGGAGTGCCGGATAGTTGGGTCTCGACAGCGGTTCCGCCGAAGGGTTCGCGATAATGCGTGGGCGCGAAGGTCGCAATGGCCGAGGCGGTGAGCACTCCACGTTCTTCGATGGACGCGTGACCGTAGTGAAGGACATGCTCGGGGAGTTTTCCTGGATCGCCCTGACCAACCAATACGAGCCGGGCGCCAAGATCGGCAGTGACGTCCACGGCGATGTTCCACCCTTTGGAGGGAATGAGGCGACCGATGAAAAGATAATAAGGCTCGGCGAAAAAGTGCTGTAGTTTTTCGCGTTGCGCTCCTGAAAGCCCGGCAAGCAGAGTTTTTCTCTCTTCATGATCGCGGGCGAACGACGGAAAATCACGCCGGTCGAAATAGTTTGGCACGACGGCGTCATCATTGTCTTCTTGGGTATTGTCTGCCCGACCATGCCACCATTCACGGTGCGCGTGCGATTCGAACACCCTATAGCGAGAAAACGTGCCGTAATACCCGATTCCATATTCGACCATCATGGGTCCGACGGGTATGTCCGCATAACTGCCGGGAAACGCGTGGCCAATGGCTTGATGGCAATTGCCGGCAACCGTCAGAATGAAATCGCCTCGACGAACCCGCCGACCCAACTCGGGAATCACTCGCTCGGTAAACACTTGCCAATACTGCACGTGTTCATTCCAGTCGAGGTGGTACAGCTGGGATTTGTCATGCGCGCCAAACCATCCCTGCCGTTCTGCTTCTGTGAAAATCTGGACGTGTTCGCAAGGCACGGTCGAGCCTTCATTGCCGTAATGGATGCAGGTATGCCCCCGAGCCGTCATCATTTGGATGAACTTGAGGTTTTTTTGGGTATATGCGCACGCATTAAAATCGCGGCTGGTTGTCGTATGCGGCAGCGCAAGGACGTGGAATCGAAACTTCATGGGATTTTTTCGCTCGTCTCGGGCAAGACGTATTCGAATGACGGCATCACTGGGCAAATCGTGATGCCGCGGTCATCATACCGCCCCTCGAAACCGCTTGTCGAGGACTATTTCGCGATAGTACGCTCGTCGCGGCGACGGGTCCGGCGCACCATGACAAACGCGGCGCCAAGCAAGACCCACGGAGCTCGGTCGTCTTCGGATTGACCGGCCAAACGACAATCACATCCACCTTCGGTCGTCGGTGTATTGCCACCTGCGCCACTCGGATTCGCCGCGCCGCCTTCGCCTACCGAGCCGCCAGTTCCACCCGAGCCGCCCGTGGCATTACCACCGGCGCCTCCTGCGCCGGAACTCGAGCTCCCTGCATCAGGGGTGCACGTACCGGTTTGGCAGGTACCACCGGTGCATGGCGTGCCATCGGTCTTGGGTGGCGGCGCAACGCATGCGCCGGTTGTTGGGTCGCACGCACCATCGAATTGGCATTCGTCTTTCGCTTTGCAATCGAGCGGAGTTCCTGCGGCGCATTGGCCGCCGCGACAAGAATCCACGAGCGAACAGGGATTGGCATCATCGCACAGCACGCCGTCGGGTTGGAACAAATCGCCCGGACACGTGGTCAGCGTGCCCGTGCACGTTTCGGGTTTGTCACAATCATTCGCGGCCGTACGACAAACCGTGCCCGCCGGCAGAAGTGTGTCCGCAGGACAAACCATTGCGGTGCCATTGCAGGTTTCCTCGGCATCGCACGGACCTGCGGCAGCCCGACAGGATGTGCCTGCAGCGGCGACCGTATCGGGGGGACAAACCACTTCGGTGCCCGAGCATGTTTCGGCGGCATCGCAAGCGGCAGCCATGGGGCGGCAGATCGTCCCTGCCGGGGAAAACGCATCCGCGGGGCATGCCGCGGCCGTGCCATTACACGTTTCAGCAGCATCGCAAGGTCCAGCCGAAGGACGACAATTCGTTCCCGCGGGAACGAAAACATCCATGGGACAATTCGCCGCTGCACCCGTGCAAGCTTCGGGCAGATCACAAGGTCCCGCAGAAGCCCGGCACGATACCCCCGACGGGGCAAACGTATTCGTCGGACAAAGCGGACTGATGCCATTGCAGCCTTCTTGCAAGTCGCACGGACCCGCTGCAGCTCGGCAAATAACGCCTCCGGCCAGCACCAGGTCCGCGGGACACGCGGCGCTCGAACCCGTACATGCTTCGGGCGCGTCACACGTATCCACCGCACCGCGACAAACCGTTCCTGCCATGGCAAACCCATCGGCAGGACACGCGGCGCTCTGGCCGGAGCACGTTTCCGCAATATCGCAAAGCCCCGCCGCAGGACGGCACGACGTGCCCATGGGCGCGAAGGCATTCGCAGGACACGTGGTGCCCTCGCCATCGCAAACTTCCGCGGTATCACACGTCCCGGTTGAAGTACGACAAACCGTCATGACGGGCGCGAGAACGCACGTGCCCATCGAACCTGGTGCATTGCACACTTGACAATCACCTGGCGCGCCACAAGCCGAGTCGCAACAAACGCCATCGGCACAGAATCCACTTTGACAATCCGTGGCCATTGCGCAGCCATCTCCGAGCGCCCCACTGCTGAAGATCTCGGTTGTCGCTGTGGGAGAAGTGGAACTAGGCAATCCGCCAGCAACCATCACTTTGCCCCCCGTTAGAGTCGTGGAGCCGTGAAGATATCGGCCGGTCGACATGAGGGCGGGCACGGACCACGTATTCGTCGTTGGATTGAACAATTCCGACCCATTCGTTCCCGTATTCGACACCTTCCCGCCAGCCACGAGCACCGAACCACTTCCAAGTCGATTCGCCGTGTGTAGCGCCCGCGCGGAGGACATCGAAGGGACTGTGGCCCATGAATTGGTCATTGGCTGATACACCTCGGCCGTCGCTGTTTGTGCGGTCGATTGCATTGTTCCACCCGCCGCGAGAACCCGACCATCGGGAAGTGTCGTCAAGGTGTGCTCATTACGCGTCAAATTCATCGTCCCCGCACTCGACCATGTATTCGTCGTGGGATTGTAGATTTCAGCGCCACTGATGACCGTCGAGGCACTCGCTGCACCTCCAGAGACGATGGCCCGGCCGTCATTGAGCAAAGCGATTGCATGGTTGTACCGACTGCCAACCATCGACGGAATCGTGGTCCACGTATTGGTCATGGGATTGTAGATCTCGGCGGATGATGTGCCGGTGCTCGAAGTGACGATGCCGCCGGTTGCCAACACTCGTCCGTCTGGTAAAACCACAATCCTGAGCAAACATCGGGTATTGTTCATGGGCGCGGCCGAGGACCAGGCATTCGTATTGGGATCGTAAAGCATCGCCGTCGACAAACAGGTGGTCCCGTTGAAGCCACCCGTCACGAAAACGCGGCCGTCGTTCAACAAAACGGCTTGATGCCCGGCGCTCGTATACGACGTCCCCGCGGAGCTCCACACGTTGGTCGTGGGATTGTAGACTTCAGCCAGATTCGTCCATGTCGTCGCATACCCCGCGACCGCCAGCACGTTTCCGTTTGGCAGGGTCACCAGAGCCACGTATTGTCGCGCCAGAGAAAGAGGAGCCGCGGTGGTCCACATCGGATCGACGAGCAGCTCTTCCGCATTCGCATCGACATACAATGACAAACGATTTCCTTCGACCTCGAACGATGTCTCTACCGCTTCGCCCGCCGTCGAAAATGCCCGCGGCGCCGTGACCCACATCCGCGCAACACCTTTTTCATCGAAAATGGCCACTCGATCGCCATCATCCATCACCTGCACTTTGCCCCCTTCGATGTCCCACGCGACGACTGGTACGTCACTCCGAACATATTCCGGTTGCAAATGGAGCCATTCTTCGACAGCTGTCGGAGCGGCGGTCCAAAACGATGTGCCACCTGCGCGAGCATATGCGGTTGCGTTTGCCGCGGGACGACCTGGACCTGCTGCGCCTACCTCGCGCACGCGAACCTCGAATCCGTCCCCCAGCACCAGACGCACGGCATCCCCGCCTTTTTCTGGGAGAAATACATCCACGACGCCAAACGAACCAACCGCGGGACGAGCGTTCTCCGAGCCGCCCCAACGTTTCCAATAACCCGTTGGCAAGCGATCGAAGCTGGATTCTTGGTCGAGCACATCAGCGGCTTGTTCGGGGAAAGCGAGGCGTAAAGCAGCGGCCGAATCTTCGTCGTTATTGGCAGGTTTGTCGTCATTAGCAGCGACGAACTGGGGTGTTACTTCGGTTTCGATGGCCAAACCAGCCGGAGCAGGTTCCGCGCCACAACCAGGTGCACCTGATCCGAAGATCAGAGCGGTCAGGGCCAGGGCACTACTCGTGAGGGCCAATCGTGACGAGAACAGGAATGTGCGCATCGGGCCTACGTACGTGCGTGGCGCATGGAGGTCAAGAGGCTTGTAATGGTCAGCGCGTTTTACTCTTCGACGGCAGGTTGCAACTGCGGAAATTCTTTAGGGTATCGACAAACCAAATTTTTGCCGGCTTTCGAGCCTGTGCGTATTGGCGTGGTCGATTTCTTTGGTGGGTTTGGCCGCCAAACGTTTTTCCTGACGTATTCAAGTTGTCAAATTCACTCACGATCCGAATCAGTTGACACATGGCGCGGTCAGTGCTCTCATCCCCCACCATGCGTGCCATGTTGTTCAAGGACTACGGTGCTCCGCTCGAAGCCGCGGACCTCGACCGCCCCGTACCCAAAGCCGACCAGATCCTCGTTCGCTCGCGATATTCCAGCATCAATCCTGTTGATTGGAAACTCGCTTCTGGAGCGCTGCGTTTCATCCGACCCATCGACCGGCCAGCCGTACCGGGATTCGATATTGCTGGCGAAGTCGCCGAGGTTGGTCCCGGCGTAACGACCTTCAAACCTGGCGATCGCGTTCACGCGCGGATTCGTGAAGGCACAGGAGGCGCCTGTGCCGAATATGCCCTCGTCGGCCTCGCGGTCGCGGTCCACGTGCCAGCGGGCATGGACCTCGCCGATGCCGCTGCATTGCCTCTCGCAGGCATGACGGCATTGCAAGGCCTCCGCGATGAATCGAACATGCCCATGAACGGCGCAAAGGAGCGCGTGCTCGTGGTCGGGGCTTCTGGCGGCGTGGGTCACTTGGCCGTCCAAGTTGCCCGGAGTGCAGGGGCCACGGTCACTGGCGTGTGCAGCGGTCGAAATGCAGAATGGGTGGCGAGCCTCGGCGCGCATGAGGTCATCGATTACACGAAATCGAATGCATTTGCTGGCAAGGGGCCGTTTGATATCGTGCTCGATTGTGTGGGTGGTTCACCATCGCGTTGGACGCCGATGCTCGCGCCCGGAGGACGATTTGCGAGCTGCGTGCCCGGCCCCTCGGTATTCGCTCGCGCAGCGTTGAACGTATTCACCAGCCGACGAGTTCGTCCCGTATTGCTGAATCCGAATGCCGCGGATCTCCAAGTATTGGATACGCTGTACGATCAGGACAAACTGCGCGTCAAATTGGACGGACGTTATCCCTTGTCGAAACTCGATGCGGCTTGGGAGCGGAGCAAGAGCGGACGGGCCGTAGGAAAGATTGTCGTGGAAATCGACGGCTGACGAATTCGAGGGGCGCTCGTCATGGGTGCGGTATTGACTTGGTTCGCGTGGTCAGCTGGGCGAGCGATCCGGAAGGCATTCGCGTGGGTTGGGGATAACCCCCCATCGTCTTCAAGTTTCCGCGACCCACCAAGCAAAGGGGTTATGGCTTTCGGCGCGAGCCGATTTCCCAGAATGAACCGAATCCATTCGGGCAGCGCTTTTTCATAATCCTCTGGAGAAGAATGCGCCCGTTGATTCTCGTATTCCAAGTCCCAGGTGGCGCGCGTTCGAGCCAATAAAATGCCGCATTCTTTTGCCCGAGCTGGCTGGAGTCGCAAGCAAGGTTGTACATCCCGTACATATCCGTAAACCCACGACGGGCGACCGCCCAATGCCATAACTGCACCGCGCCTTCGTATTCTTTTTTGTCTTGGGGGATTTGGTTACCTTGTTTTCCGCGTCGAGAAGTCCCTTGACGGAAAGCCTTGATGCCCGGAGCTACTCGATTCCAGCCCGCAATTGCCGCACTTCCGGTGGCAATTCAAACGATGCTTGGCTCATTGCGGCAGCTCGCATCAATACGTCGAACAACGCCGCATGCGCCAAATTCACGATTTCTTCCACCGTCACCGAACGCCGCGCCACCCAATCAATCGATGCTGCTTCGACAAACCCAATCCAGCCCCGCAGCGCCGTTATCGCCAAAGGCCCCGCCATTCCCGGCGGAAGCAGCGCCACGATGTATTCCAAAATCGCCACGCGCGTGCCTTCCACAATCGACGCAACCTCCGGATCCGATCCCACCCCACCCCGCATCAAAGCCACATACGCCCCACCCCGCCGCTCGACGAAATCCAGGTACGTCGTCAAACCTTGGCGCAACCGCTCCCCCTGGTTCTCGTCTCCACCCGTATCCGCACCAATCGTCTGCGCAATGAGGTCCCGCGCAGCCTCCCGCAACGCCGCCACATAAAAATCCCGCTTCGTCGGGAAGTAATGATACAATAATCCCTTCGACACTCCCGCCGCTTGCGCTATGTCGTCAATCGCTACGTCATCGTACGGCCGCTCGCTAAAGATCCTCAGCCCCAACCCCAACAACTGCGCCCGCCGCTCGTCCACCTCCAGCCGCGCTCGCACCGGATGCTCCTTGCCCTTCGCTGTTCGTTTCGCACGCGGCGCTCGAGGCTCGTTCATCCTCTGCCCCCTATACCCCCGAACTCCCCAAGCTTCAAATCTTCAATCTCACGCATCCAAACATTTGTCGATCTTCTTTGTTGACTTCTGTTCAACAGCGAGTAATCTCGGCTTTGTTACTGAACAGGAGTCAACAACGATGAACGAAGCAAGCGTTACGTTGGGTCCGGTGCCTCGTCCGCGTTCGCCTGGAGTGGACCTTGACAGTGGGTTACCTCGGTATTGGTTTGGGGGCAATGCGGCGGCCACGCACATTGCGAACGGGGTCAACCTCCTTTTTCCGGCGGGGGAGCGGTTTTTCGTGCGGTCGGTGAATCATTACCTCGATCAAATCGATGATCCGCATTTGCGTAAGCAGGTCAAGGGTTTTTTTGGGCAAGAGGGGCGTCATGCGAAGGAGCACGAGCGGCAATTTCGGTTGCTCGAGGCGCAAGGGTACGACGTCGAGCGCATTCTTGCTTTGTACGAGCGCATTGCGTATGGGTTCATCGAAAAGGTAGCGCCGCAGAGTTTGGCGCTGGCGACGACGGCGGCGGCTGAACATTTCACGGCGATTCTCGCGGAAAATGCCTTGAGCAAGGGATTGCTCGGCAAAGCGCATCCGGTGATGCAACAACTTCTTTTCTGGCATGCTTCGGAAGAAATCGAGCATCGGTCGGTGGCGTTCGACGTCTTGCGGAAGGTCAATCCGAGTTATGGGTTGCGCATTGCGGGACTCGCCATGGCGAGCCTTTGTTTGACGGGTTTTTGGGCCTTGGCGGTGGCCATGCTCGTCGCGCAGGACGATGAATGTACCTCCGAGCGGCTGTTGCGTGATTTCATCGCCATGCGTAAGTATCGGAACCAGGGCGAGTTTTTGGTGAAGGGCATTCGTTCGTACATGCGGCCGGATTTTCATCCGTCGCAATCCGATGTGGATCACCTGGCCGCACAATACCTGGCGAGCGTGGGTTTGGCCTGACGTCCTTCCCTTTTCATTCCTCGACTTGACCACCTCCGAGCACCTTGATATGCTCACCCGTTGCGTTTGCGCGCAAAGGGCCGACCCTTATCGTTTGCAAACGACAAACTTCGTGGAGGTATCAACATGCGCAAACAAAATCACTTTTTCGGCAATACTCGTTTCGTCGGCCCGTACCTGGCCGCGTTATCGTTGGCCATGCTCGCCGGATGCGGGGACGGCACGAATTCCGGCGGCTCCGAAGGTGGATCGAATTCGTCGAGCAACAACAGCAGCAGCGGCGACGCCAGTAGCAGCAGCAGCAGCGGAGGCGGCGGAAGTGGCGGAGGTGGTGCGAGCAGTTCGTCTTCATCGAGCGGCGGAATGCAAACGGATACGGCGGTGGGCATTCACGGCACCTTGCAAGTGCAAGGCAACAAGATCGTCGATAAATCCGGCACTCCTGTGCAATTGCGGGGCATGAGCTTGTTCTGGAGCAA
>DAOMZH010000197.1:0-13678 GCA_035437985.1 Polyangium sp. (in: bacteria)
CCCGTATCTTCATGGAGCTCGGAACCATTGGTGATCGTCTCCTGTCGTCGGAACAACGTGAGCAGAAGCGGCGCAACGAGCTGGGTGAAGTGCTCGGTGTCGTCGAAGATTACTTGCCGCGACTCGGTGATGGTCTGAGCACCGTGATGGCCTCTGTCGAACAAACCTCGGCGAACTCCCGCGAAATTCACAACTCGCTGAGTGGCCTTGGGCAATCGATCGAGATGGTCGCAACGAGTGCGGAAGAGTCGAGCTCGAGCATCCTCGAGATGACCGCAACGAGTGACGAAGTTGCTGAAAACGTTGGTGAACTCGCGGCAAGCGTGCGCGAAACGGTGTCGTCGATCGAAGAGATGGCCTACTCGATTCGCGAGGTCGCCAAGAACGTCGATGGTTTGTCGCTGACCGCCGAAGAGACGTCGTCGTCGATGAATCAGATGGACGTGTCGATCGACCAGGTGCAGTCGAACGCGAACGAGACGGCGCGTTTGTCCGAGGAAGTCGCGATGGACGCCGAAAAAGGCGCTGAAGCGATCCTCAAGACGATCAGCGAAATCTACCGCATCAAGGAATCGAGCCAGGAAGCCGTCAGCGTTATTTCGAACCTGAACTTCCGCATCGAAGCCATCGGTCAGATCCTCGACACGATCGACGAAGTCGCCGAACAGACGAACCTGCTCGCGCTCAACGCCGCGATTCTCTCGGCGCAAGCTGGGGAACACGGCAAGGGCTTCCAAGTCGTTGCCGAACAAATCAAAGAGCTCGCGGATCGTTCGAGTGCTTCGACCAAAGACATCTCGGATCTCATCAAGACGATTCAGCAAGAATCCAAGAACGCGATCGCCGCCGTCGAACGCGGTGCTCACAACGTCGATCGCGGCGTAGAGGTTTCCAACGAAGCCGAACGCGCACTCAAGAAGATCACCGAGAGCTCGCAGAAGTCGACGAACATGGTGCGAGCCATCGCGCGCGCCACGGTCGAACAAGCGAAAGGCTCGAAGCAAGTCACCGATGCGATCGGTCGTATTGCCGAGACGGTGCAGCAGATCGCCGCAGCAACGGCAGAACAAGCACGCGGCTCCGAGCTCATCATGAAGAGCGCCGAGAAGATGCGTACCATCACGCAGCACGTGGAACGTTCGAGCCAAGAACAAGCACGTGGCGGGCGACAGATGACCAGCTCGATCGAGCAGATCTCGGCGATGGTCAACAACCTCAACACGTCGCAACGCAACTGGAGCCACAAGGGCGAACAGATCCTCGACGCGGCCAAGAAGATCGAAGAAGCCGCACGTGCGCAGGAACAAACCCTTCGCCAACTCGGAAACGCAATCGAGCGGCTGCGACGGAGCATCGCCGCTTAGTGGTTGGCGCGGTCGATTCTGCACCGCGCACGACCTGAGGTCCCATGGCAGTCAAGATCACGGTGCGGCAAGCCGACGCCCTCGAACCCGAGGCGGACAAGCTTGCCGCTTCCGCATTGGATGAAGCGTCGCTCGTCTTCGACATGCCGCGCATCTTCATCGGTCGCGGAGATAGTGCCGATCTGCGCCTGCCCGATCCAAGCGTGAGTGCCCGCCATGCGTCGCTACGGCAACGCGGCAATGAAATCGTGATCGTCGATGAAGGAAGCACCAACGGAACGGCCCTCGATTCCGTGCTGCTCGCGCCGCAATCGCCCCGCGTGCTGCGTTCTGGAGACCTGGTGCGTGTGGGTCGTGTGTGGCTCGAAATCACCATCGATCCGCTGCTGATGGGCAATGCCAATCCCACATCGGCCAAAGCCTTGGCGCTGGGGCTCATCACCCGCGCACTCGCTACGCAAGGCGAAGACGGATCTCCAAGGTTGGTCGTGACCAACGGCCCCGATGAGGGTAAGTCACTCGACTTGTCCGACAGCTCGCGGCGTTATGTCATCGGTCGAGCGCAGGAGGTCGACCTTGTGCTCGAGGATGAAACGGCAGCGCGACGTCATGTGGAACTGGGCGTCAAAGGCGATTCGTTGGTGGTCAAAGATTTGGGTTCCAACACGGCAAACTTGGAAGGAGCCGTACTTGGAAAAACGGATACGGCTTGGAAGGTAGGACAAACCCTAAAACTCGGCCAAAACTCGGTCGTTTTCGACTATCCCGCCGCTGTAGCGCTTGCAGAATTGTCGCGATGCGCAGATGAAGTGATGCAGCCTGGAGATGTGCCGCCACGACCGCGAACGGCAGCCGACGAATCCCCTGCCCCACCAGAGGTCTCCGAGCCTTTGCCGATGCCCAGTGAATCGCAATCGATGCGTTCTGCCGGGACAAACGAGGCGAGCTGGAGC
Source organism: Polyangium sp. (in: bacteria) (assembly GCA_035437985.1). Classification (GTDB taxonomy): domain Bacteria; phylum Myxococcota_A; class Polyangia; order Polyangiales; family Polyangiaceae; genus Polyangium. The sequence goes on from DAOMZH010000197.1 coordinate 2,318, forward strand.
TTCACGGACGCGCTCGTGTTTCTCCTCGCCGCGGCGGTGCTTCTGCTGAGCATCCTCGGCTTTGTGTGGCTTTTGCGAAACTGAGCGTGTCTACAGGCTCTACAGGTTACTGTCAGCGCTTCTTCTTCGTCTTGATCCGGTCGACCTTCTTGGTCGTCGCGGGCCTCGAGTCTTGGGCTTTACGCGCAGGTTTGTCCTGCTTCGTCGACTTGGTCTTCTTGGTCCGGCGCTTGCGTTCCGAGTTGTCGGAGTCTTTGCGAGCTACGAGCGCACCTTCTTCGACTTCGTCAGCGTCGCGCGGAAGTCGTTTCGCCATGACCAACCGGCGCATGATGGTCACGTCTTCGATCTGCACGAGCATCGAGTCGCCAAACGTGATGCGTTCTCCGCTGCGCGCTCCCACGGCGTAAAGCCCCGTTTCATCGAGCGCGTAGCTATCTCCGCCGAGCGATTCGAAACGCACGAGTACATCGACGTACGGGTGTTCCACACTGACGAACACGCCCGAGCCGACCAAGCTGGTGACGACGCCTTCGTAGATCGATCCGATGAACGACCGCATGTAGAGCGCGCGGTACAGGTCGACGACTTCGCGTTCGACATCCATGCCTTTGCGTTCGCAGTCGGACGCGGTGGTGGCTGCCAGACGCAAACGTTCTTCGGCCTCATCGCTCGTGTCGATCGGCTCATGACGCAGCATCGCGCGCACGGCTCGATGCACGATGAGGTCGGGGTAGCGCCGAATCGGCGAGGTGAAATGCAGGTAGGCGCTCGAGGCGAGGCCGAAGTGACCGACGTTGACGACGTCGTATTGGGCTTGTTTCATCGCCCGGAGAAGCAAGGAGTGCAGGACCTGTTTGCGCGGATGAACGCTGATGCGTTTCAAGAACGTGGACAAACGTTTGGGGTCCAAAGCATCTTCGGGGTCGAAGGCGACATCGAGCGCTGCACACATCGCGACAAACCGTTCGAGGCGCGCAGGATCTGGCGGCGCATGACAACGGAAAATCGTGGCGATCGTCCGCGCTGTGAGCTCTTGCGCCACAGTTTCGTTGGCTAGGAGCATCAGCTCTTCGACGATCTGGTACGCCTTCTTGACCCCTGGATCTTGGGCTCGCTTGACGACATCCGTGGGTTCGCCCGTTGCTGCATCGAGCACGACCTTCGCTTCGGGCAAATCGAAATCCAGCGCTCCGCGACGCAGACGCTTCGCCCGCAAGAGCCGCGTGAGCTCGTACATCACCACGAGATCGTCGCGCATGGCGTCCGCCGCTTCGTTCGACGGACCTTCTTTTACGAGGCCGAGCGTGCGCGCGACCGAGCCATACGTGAGCTTCGCGCGCGAACGCATGAAGCCTTCGATGAGCCGCGTTTTCGTGACGTGCGCCGTCGCATCGAGGTCGATCTCCACACACAAACACAGCCGCACGACATCGGGCAAAAGCGAACACAGGTTCGACGACAAGGCGCGCGGAAGCATCGGAATCGCGCGATCGGGCAAGTAGATCGAGTTCGCCCGCTGCAGTGCATTTTCGTCGAGCGTTGTTCCTGGACGAACGTAATGCGACACGTCGGCAATCGCGACCCAAAGGCGGTACGTGCCGTCGTCGTTACGTACGACCCACACGGCATCGTCATGATCGCGAGCATCTTCCGGATCGATCGTGGGCAACGGCAAATGCGTCAGATCCTCACGACCTTGCAACGCTTCGGGAGATACTTCACTGCCGTACGATTCTGCTTCGGCGACACAAGCTGCGGGATGTGGCTCTTCGATTCCTTCCCGCATCAAGATCTTGGCGACCTCGACGTTTGGATCGCCGGGTTGGCCCAGCACCGCTTCGAGAACGCCTTCGGGATTTTCGTCTTTCAGCTCGGGAAAACGCGTGATCGTGACAACGGCCGCTGCGCCATCTTCGACCCGAATCATCGACTCTTTGGCCAGAACGATCGGTCCGCGGATGCGATTGTCATCAGGCTCGAGCCACAAGCTTCGCCCGCGTTTACGCACGACGCCGGCAACGCGCGCGTGACGCCGTTTGACGATACGCAGAACTTCCCCTTCCGCACCTTTGCGTGAGCGCGCCACGATGCGAATGGCAACGGTGTCCCCATGCATTGCGCCGCCGATACCTTCGGCCGGAATGAAGACGTCCTCGGACAAACCTGCCCCGGCGACAAAGCCAAATCCTCGGGCATTAAAGCTAAAGATTCCGAGATGTTCGGTATGTCGTGGTGTTTGTCGGGCGGCCTTGGCCAAGCGAAAACGTTGTCCGGACAGGGACACGACCGTCCCGTCCCAGCACAAATCATCGAGCACACGACGTAGGGCCTCGTACGACCCCTCGGTCAAACCCAGGCGCGTAGCGATCTCGTGGATGTGGACGGGTTGATTTTGTTCGGCGAGAAAATCGGTGACGGCAGCGCGTCCGAGTTGGGTCATGGGAACACTTGCGCCCCCGGAAACTGGCGGGAGGCGACTTCGTTGGAGCAAACGAATTTCGAGCTTTGCCCGGTGCGTATTCGTACGCCGGCAAATTGAAGTGTGGGCTCGTAGCACGTATTGCACCAAAGGGCTGCGAAAGGCCGCGGGTTGTGCGAAAGATGAGGCTCGATGCGTTTGCTCCCTGTTCTCTTGCTCCGATTGGCGTTGCTTGTGGCGATTGCGGCATCGGCGGCACTCATCGTCGATTACGCAAACGCGGGTGATCCTGCCTTTTGCGGAGTCACTTCGGGATGTTACGCCGTGCGAAGGTCGGGATACGCGTACGCCTTTGGGTACATCCCGTTGCCGCACCTCGGGCTCGTGTCCTTCGCGTCGCTGTTCGCTATCGCGTTTAGCGCGACAAACCGATTGCAACACAAGGTCGTTGCGGCCCTCGCGAGCCTCGGGGCCGTCATCGCGCTCTACCTGATTTGGCTCCAAAATTCGGTGATCGGCGCGCTCTGCCCGTGGTGCGTGACGGTCGATTCGTCGGCGATCATCGCGGCAGTTTGTGCTTGGTGGGTGGTACTGCAGTCGGGCAAAGACGAAGCTTCGGTGCAAGTACCAAAGGAAGGTCGCGTGGCTTTCGCGTGGCTCGCAGCGGCCTTGATCGGGATCATCGCGCCTTTCGTTTGGGGGAGTTATCCCGCCAATCCAGCGATGGCTCCGGCGATAAAACAAGAGCAAGTCGAAGGCAAACTCACGATCGTTTCGCTCACCGACTTCGAATGTCCCTTCTGTCGACGACTACATTCAACGATGCATCAGGTGCTCGAGGAGCATGAGGGACGCATTCATTTCGTGCGCAAAATGGTGCCTCTTCCGGGTCATCCTGGAGCTGAACCTGCGGCGCTCACGTACCTGTGCACGCCCAAGGCTCTGCAACCAGCGGTCGCGGACAAACTCTACTCCGCCAAACCCGCTGAACTCACGACGGAAGGAACGGCAGTGCTCGCGGGAAGTGTGGGCGTGGACGTGGGCGAGCTCGGTGTGTGTGTGAGATCGCCGGAAACGCGGGCGAAACTCGAGGCAGACAAGAAAGTGTACGAAGAGCTCGGGGGGCCCGGACTGCCGTACACGTACGTGGGCAAACGCGCGATTCTGGGCGCGAATGCAGATGGCCTGAAAGCAGCGGTTGAGCGCGGTCTCTCTGGAGACCACCTCAGTTTGCCGGTATGGGCGATGTTTGCGCTGCTTGGAGCCGCGTTTGTCACGGCAATCGGCGTGACGCTTCGAGCAACGACGACGGAAAAACCAGCGACGTGAACGATCACCGAAGCTGGGTCGACATCGTGACGCCCATCGTTTGACCTGCCCAACCTCGACAGTCGGCACGAGGCCGTTGGAGTGCAAACGGACCGCGCAAATGACGGGCTGGATCGCAAGTCGTCATTCGGGCTCCCGCGTCGCGCCCGAACGTGCAACACTCCGACATGGAAAAGCAAACGACGGAAGCTGGCAGTGCGACGACGCTGCCTTTGGAGTTCTTCCAGCAACTACCGAAAACCGACCTTCACGTGCACCTCGATGGGTCCCTCAGGCTCGAAACGATCATCGACCTGGCCCAGAAAAACAACATCGAGCTGCCTTCGCGTGATCCGGTGCAACTGCGCAAAGCCATGCGGCTCGGGGAAAACACCGGGTCGCTCGTCGAATACCTCAAGGCGTTCGATGTGACGTTGCGCGTGTTGCAGAACGAAGAGGCCCTTTATCGCTGCGCGTACGAGCTTGCCGAAGACGCGGCTCAAGAAAACGTGCGGTACATGGAAGTGCGTTATTCGCCGATGCTGCACACACAGCACGGTTTGAAACTCACGAGCGTGGTCGAGGCGGTGTTGTCGGGATTGCGGGCGGCGCATGATTCACTGGGCATCGAGAGCGCCGTGATTTTGTGCGGAATTCGGAACATCTCGCCGCACTCGTCCTTGGAAATGGCCGAGCTCGCGGTGGCCTACAAAAATCGTGGGGTCGTAGGGTTTGACCTGGCCGGTGCCGAATACGATCACCCCGCGAAACATCATCGCGCGGCGTTTCAATTGGTGCGCGACAACAACATCAACTGCACCATTCATGCGGGCGAAGCGTATGGCCCCGAATCGATCGCCCAGGCGATTCACGTCTGCGGCGCGCATCGCATCGGCCATGGTTGCCGTCTGCGGGAAAACGGCGACCTTCTGCATTACGTCAACGACCACCGCATCCCCCTCGAAACGTGTCCGTCGTCCAACGTGCAAACCGGTGCAGTTCGCGATCTCGCCTCCCACCCGCTCAAGTTTTATTACGACTTGGGCCTCCGCGTAACGGTCAATACCGACAATCGCCTCGTGACGGATACGACCGTGTCGAAAGAGCTTTGGGTCAGTCACGCGAAAATGGGGCTGGCGCTGCAGGACATCAAAACGATCCTGGTTTCCGGCTTCAAGAGCGCGTTCATGCCGTTCCACATCAAGCAATCGTATTTGCGGAAAGCGACCGAGGAACTCGAACGCTTTTTGCCTGATGGTCGCATTCTGCCGCCGAAAAAGAGTGAATCGCGTCGAGGCACGGAACGCTGGTCGCCGCGTAGCAGCGCGCCGGGACATACGCCGGACAATACCGACTCCGTCGACTTGTGCCCGGATGATTCGCCTTCGGCGCCCGTCGAACGCGCAATCGTCAGCAATGCGAATTAGATGTTCATCTAGAATCGGGACGTGACGGGTTCCGACAAACCAGCTCCCCAATCCTCATCTCGCACTCGATCTGATCAGACTGAGTCTGTCCAGGCCGAAGTTCTTCATGCCAAACCGCTTGGATCCTTGGGCTCGGACAAACGCCTTGCATTGACGATGGGTCGCACCGAGCGGCGGGTCGTATTTGCGGTGCTCGTGACGGCCTTGATTCCGCTGGTGGCCGCGTTGTTCATGGCGCGCGCGATGGTGGCGCGCGTGAGTGCCGTGGCCTTTCAGCCTGAATTCGGAATGCATCTCGATCGAGCGCTCGAGCTGTATGCGGATTTGGCGCGGGTGACGAAACAATCCATGCGGCACGAAACGGATGCCATTGCACTTCGGCCGAGTTTGCGACGCGCGAGCCAAACGAATGACGCGGGGACGCTGGAGAAAGAATTCGAGGCGGTGCTGGTCGAACATGCGTCTGTGGTTTCGTTGGGTATCGAAAACGCCGACGGGCAGATGATGGGGAGAAAAGAACGGGCAAAACCCGTGGATCCGTTGACCGAGCGCACCTTCACCGTCCGTAAACCGCTTGGTGAGGCGAATACTGAAAATAGTTTGTCACTCGTCGCTACCTTTGCCACTCCGAACGCTCGTTACGCCGAAATGGAAAGTGCCCAATCGTTTGTCCAGGCGTATCATCAAATCGAGCGCGACCATCGGGAAGAATATGTGGATCGGTCGTACACGCATGCATTTGGTTTGCTTTTTGGGGTGCTCATCGCGATGGCGATGGGGGCGGGGCTCGTCGTGGCGCGTCCGGTGGCGCGGAAAATTGCAGCGCTGGGAGCAGCTATGCGGCCTGTCTCCGCAGGTGATTTGTCGGTACGCGTGGACGTGACGGGCGAAGACGAAGTCGCCGATTTGGGACGCGCATTTAATCGGATGCTCGAAGAATTGGACCGCAGCCGAGCGCGGATCGAATTTTTACGGCGCATAGGCGAATGGCAAAAAATTGCTCGGCATTTGGCGCACGAAATCAAAAATCCCCTCATGCCCATTCAACTCTCGGTACAAGAATGCCATCGACGTTATGCCGGGCAAGACGCCGAATACCGACGTATTCTGCAAACGACCCTCGAAGTCGTCGAAGAAGAAGTGGGAACGTTGCGCCGTTTGGTAGGCGAATTTTCAAGTTTCGCGCGTTTACCGCAAGCGGAGCTCGCGCAATCGGACCTTGGCGATTTTCTGCGCGACCAGCGGGAGCATTTCACCGCCAGTTCCAAAGGGCGCGACGAAGATGCAACGCTGCTCAGTCGAGTCCAATTGCGGTTTGCGATCCCTGACAAACCATTGCCCACGCTCCTCGATCGCGAAATGTTGCATCGAGTCCTCGTGAACATCGTGCAAAATGCGGCGCAAGCATTACGCGATGCCAAAGGGAAAAATCATCGTGGCAATTTGGGGCAGATCGAGGTGACTTTGCGCTCCGATGCGACAACACACATCATCGATGTGGATGACGACGGGCCGGGAATTGCAGAATCGGTGCGGGATCAGATTTTCGATCCTTATGTGACGACGAAACACGATGGCACGGGCCTGGGTTTGACGATCGTCAAGAAAATCATCGTCGATCATGGCGGAACGATCGACGCGTTGGTTTCGCCCTTGGGTGGAGCTCGTTTCGAGATTCGTTTGCCCCGGGAAGGCACGCCGGAATCCTTGGCAGCTCTCGACCGATCTACCCGTGCCGCAGCAGCCGACGTCGAAGCGTCGAAGTGAAGTCAGGCGTGGGCTGCATGCATCACGCGATGCACGTCGGCTTTTCCGTCGGTGCCAATGGGCTGAATTTGGAAGCGATCGACGAGAATTTGCATGACGTTTGGACTGATGAACGCAGGAAGCTTGGGGCCCAAACGAATGCCTTTGACGCCCAAGTGCAGCATGGTGAGCAATACGGCGACCGCTTTTTGTTCGAACCACGAAATCACGAGCGACAGTGGGAGCTCATTGACGCTACATCCAAAGGCGTCCGCCAAAGCCAAGGCGATTTGAATGGCACCATAAGCATCATTGCATTGCCCTAAATCGAGCAGCCGCGGAAGTCCCGCGACAGAGCCATAATCATGATCGCGAATGCGATACTTTCCGCATCCGAGCGTGAGAATGACGGCTTCTTCGGGCGCATGGTGGGCGAACTCGGTGTAATAGTTACGCCCTTGTTCGGCGCCGTCACAACCACCAATCACGAAAAACCGATTGATTTTGCCATCTTTGACCGCTTGGACAACCGCACCGGCTTGCTCGAGGATTTTCGTATAATGATGACCCGTCATCGTTTTGCGCAAGGGCGTGGATTTTAAGGGGCCAATGGCCAACGCTTGCTCGATGAGCGGCGAGAAATCATTTTTCTGCACGCGCCGCGAGCCGGGTATTCCCGTTTCGCGAATAGTATAGAGACGATCGAGGTACGTATTGGTTTGGCGTGGTACAATGACACAATTGGTCGTGGCGAGGATCGGTCCGCCAAACTCCTCGAATTCGTTGCGCTGCTTTTGCCACGCGCCACCGTAATGCCCAGCCAGGTGCGGGAATGCGCGCAGCTTCGCATACATGTGTGCAGGAAGCATTTCGCCATGCGTGTACACCTTGACGCCGCGACCTGCCGATTGCTCGAGAACGTGCAGCAAATCGACCATATCGTGCCCCGTGACGACGATACCCGGCCCATCTTGAATGCCCTCGGTCACTTCGGCCGGCGACGCTTCTCCCAAAACTTCCAAATGCCCATCATTGAGCAATTTCATCGTTTTCAGGTTCATGCGTCCGCATTCCAGGACCATCTGGAGCAGACCGTTGATGTCGAAATTGACATTGGTCATAGTGGCAAAAAGGGCCTCTTCCATGAAGGCTTCAACTTCGGGATCGGTTTTCCCGAGCCGCCGCGCATGGGCCTTGTAGGCGGCCATTCCTTTGAGCCCATACAAAAGAATCTTCTGGAGCGATTCGACGTCGGGATCTTTTCCGCAGACGCCGATTTCGGTGCAGCCGGTGTTATGGGCCGTCTGTTCGCATTGCTCGCAAAACATGGGCAGATGATGACTCGACGCGTGATGCATACTCGGAATCTCCGTAGGTTTTGGTAAATGCAATGGTCGTGGAAATTGGTTCGATTTTATCGAAAATCACGCCCACTGTCTCGTTTCGGTGAGACCATCACGAAGATGCGTCAAACCGTTGACATCCAATCGTTCCAAATCGGCCTGTCGTTCGTCCGTCAATTCGATTCCCAACACTTTGCACAAAGAACGAATCCCATTCACGAGTTCGGTACGACGCCCCTGATTCAAGCCCTCTTGCAAGCCTTCGTTTTTGGCCAACGAAAGCATTCCGCGCTCATTCTGAATGGCCATTCCGGCCCGAATGTACTCGTCCCATTCGGCAACGGTGAACGACGACGTTCGCGCAGCATCGAGCGCTTCGACGATCGGGGGATGTTGCAATGCTTCGGGCACCATTTCCAAATTTCGGGCCTCGCGGAAAAAATAGGCCCACTTGTCGATCATCGTCTGCGGCAGCCCATTCACTTGATACTTGGGCAATTCCAAAAATACGAATTGGAGCGACAAAAGCCCCACGGTTCCGCTTGCTTGCTCTTGCATGCGCCAACGACTGACCATGGGCACGGTCGAACCATCGCGACGAGGCCAAAGCTCGAAGTCGCAAATCGTGATTCCCACGATGTCGTTTAATTCGGGATATCCGTCGCCATTGTCGAGCTGATTCGTAAACGCTTTGGCGACGTTGTACACAACGCGTTTGTCGAAGGCCTCTACGTTCAGCACCTGCATCTCGACGACATAATGAACGCCGCGCGCATCTTTGCACTTCACGTCGACAATGGATAACTTGAGCTCTTCGACTTTCGGCCGCTGCGTCGGATCCAGATACGTAACGTCAACGATCCGATGATCTCCTTCGAGCATCAGGATGTCGTTCAAGAATCCGATGAGCGCGTTTTTATGTTTTTCCGTCCCGAAAATTCGGTGAAACGTAAAGTCGGTTTTCGGGTCGGCAAACACCGAGCGACGGAACATACCGCGAGAATACTCCCGCGCGTCGTCGTTGTCGAGGGGAGGAACGAGGTGGGGTTACTTCTTACGTGGGGCTTTGAGCGAGATCTTCAAGAGCACGTCGTCCCGAATCAAATCGTCCTTCTTGCCCTCGATTACGATCCCGAAGTCTTTGCGATTGATCGAAAACTCAGCCGTACCCGTCGCTGCGTCGGGCGTAATCGTAATCGTCACGGGGAACGTGATCGACTTTTTCACGCCGCGTAAATCCAAATCGCCGGTGACCATGTGCGTTGCGCCTTTTTCGCCGCCCGCTTTGATTGCCGTCGATACGAACGTGGCTTTGGGGAATTTCTCCACATCGAAGAAATCAGCCTTTTGCAGGTGTTTGTCCAAGTCAGCCGCATCGGTCTTCGCCGTCGCCGTCTCGACCTCGAAGCTCATCGAGCCTCCCTCGGCTTTTCCATCCGCGAGCGTAATCTTGCCCGTGAATTTCTCGAACTTCCCCTCGTGTTTGCCGGTCACCTTCGAGCCGATGAAACCAATCGTCGAACCAGCGGCATCCACATCGAGCGCTTCCATTTTGGCCGGAGCTGCCGCGGCGGGCGCGGGCGTTGCAACCGGAGCTACGGAACCGGGCGCTTTGGCTTCGGTTTTCGGAGCTTCCACGGTGGCCTTGGGTTTGTCTTTCGCCGGATCTTCACACGCTGCAAGCGACAAAACGAGCGGGAAAGAGGCAGCGGCAAACACATAACGCAGGGTTTTCATCGAACACGTGTTCCTTTCGTCCAAACAGTCGGCCGTACCATGAACCAACAATGACCTCTTGATTAGGGGCGGCGCTGCGGTAAGACTGTTCGGCTAGGCGAACAATCATGAGTGCAATGCTCGACGATGTGGTGTCTATGACCGTTTTTGCCCGAGTGGTGCAGGTTGGTTCTTTTACGGGTGCAGCGGCCATGTTGGGTTTGTCCAAGTCGGTCGTAAGTAGCCGCATTTCGGACCTGGAGGCGCGTCTTGGCGTGCGTTTGCTGCATCGAACCACGCGGCGGTTGTCTCTCACACCCGATGGCGCGCGTCTTCACGAACGCTGCATGCGCCTCATTTCCGCGGCCGATGAAGCTCGCGAGGCACTCGATACAGCATTTCGCGAGCCGGACGGGGTCGTGCGCATGACGGTGCCCGTGGGTATGGGTTTGTGGCATTTGCCCGAGCTCGTCCGCGAATTGCACGAAAAACATCCGCGTCTCGTGCTGGATATTTCGCTTTCGGATCATCATGTCGATATCGTGGCCGAGGGATTCGATTTGGCCGTTCGGGTAGCCGAGCGACTCGAACCATCGACCTTGGTAGCGCGACGAATTGGTCGCGAGCGCATGATCGTGTGCGCCTCGCCCACGTACCTGGCCAAACACGGCGAGCCAAAGAATCCCGAGGATCTTGCGCAGCACAATTGTTTGCGAATTGCGTCGCTCAGTCGAGTTTGGACATTTCGTTCGGGGCGCCAAACGTCGAAAATCACGATATCGGGCAGTTTGATCACGGACAATATCGTGATGTTACGTCAAGCCACGATTGACGGGATTGGTCTTTCACGATTGCCGATGTCGGTAGCGAGTACCGACGTGCAAGCGGGCCATCTGCGGCAAGTTTTACCGGATTATACACTGGGCGAGCCAAGCGTCTTCATCGTGCATCCTTATGGCAAGCACATGCCGACGAAGGTGCGGGCGGTGATTGACGGGTTGATCCGGCGTTTCGAGCATTAAACGCGAATTTTGTCAGCTTGGCAGGTCGTTGCGAAACGAACTGGACAATCTGGCGGGGAATAAAACGGAACCAATCGCAAATCGCGGGGATTTGAATGAATCGGGTTTGGCCCAAAGTTTGCGATATGGGTGGGCATGAACCACAAAGCCCATACCAAAAACGTCGAGAAGGATTCACGCAGTGGAAAGACCGTGCTCGTCATTGGCGGGAACGGCGGTCTTTCCAATCGATATCGCGATGTGGCCGAGAGCCATGGATTGTCATTGCGGCATTATGAACAAAAGGTGCCGCCGGGGGCGCGACGGGACGCAGGCAAAATCGCGCTCGTCGTAGTGATGGTGAATATGGTGTCGCATGCGTTGCGGGACCAAGTTGC
>DAOMZH010000198.1:0-13655 GCA_035437985.1 Polyangium sp. (in: bacteria)
CGCGTTTATCCGCGAAAACACTCGTGGTTGGCTGTTCGAGTGACACGGAGGTGGACACGCAGGGAGCGGTGCGCAGCTCCGTCGAAGTCGTCGGTTTGTCTCTGGACGGCATTGAAGCGAGGACATTTCAAGTCACATCTGGGGAAAACGAGTCAAGAGGAAAAGTTGCTGCAGAAATGCTGGGGAAAGATGAACCCAGTGTCGTAGTTGCTTTACCCGATGTTCTGGATTCGAATGGCACGCGATTTCTCCTTGGGCTCCAGAGCTCCATCGGAAATCACATTCCCATCGTGGGGGGAGCTCCGTCCGTTTCTGGAGGCACCGCGAAAACGTTTACGTTTCGAGGTCGCGAGATTGCAAAGGGTGGGGCGGCGGGATTTGCCTTGTATGGTCACGTCGAATTGGCGGCGGCAGCTTGTAGCGGATATGTGCCGATTGGCGCGGCGAAAACCATTACGAAAGTCGACGGTACGGCGATTCTCGAGCTCGATGGCCGACCAGCCCTCGATGTGTATCGTGAATATGTCGGGGGGCAGTGGGTCGACGACATAAATGCGACAACCGAGTTTCCTTTGGGCGTCGTGCAGGGTCCGCTGGGGACGCAGAAACAATCCGATGGGGTGGTCAAACTCGTGCGGGCCATTTTCCGAATGGATCAAGAGCGCAAGGCGCTCATTCTTGGAGGTGACCTTCCGGAAGGGGCGGTGGTCCGCGTGCTTCGAGCGGGGCGTGAAGACGTTTTGCAAGGGGCTGCTGAAGCAGCGCAATTGGCCTTGGGCAAACTGACCGGCAAGCCTGCTTTGGCGTTGGTGTTCAGTTGTATTTCTCGTCGCGCGGTGCTTGGACCCAGGTTTCGCGAAGAATGCAAGGTGGCATTTTCTCATCTCCCAGAGGACGTTCCCAAAGGTGGATTTTATACGTTTGGCGAATTGTCACCATTGATGGGCGTCACGATGCATCACGAATCCACCTTTACCATTGCCCTGTTGCGAGCGAAGGCTTCTGAAGATGCGTTGTGACGTTTGTCCTTTGGCGAAGGATTCCATCGAATCCCTCGACCAGGTCGTCCAAAAGTTGTCGCGTTGTGATGCCTGCGAATTCGAAGGCTCGGAAAGTTCTGCGCGGCTCGTTGGTCTTTTGCGACAAGCCGGGAAAGCGATGCGCAAACAGCGGGCCGACCTAAGTCGTTTGAAGCAAGAGTTATGCGATTCTGTGGAGGGAACCGAGGCCGATCGGTTGCGGATCGAAAAGTTGGAGCACTTGCACGCGGCGGTCATGCGGGACCTCGAAGGCGCGTTGGCCGAGCGGGACGAACTCGTACACCGCCAAATGGTGGCCATTCGGGCCCTATCGTCACCAATCCTCGAAGTGAGCACGGGGGTATTGGCTGTACCGATCATCGGGACGTTGTCGGAGGAACGGACGCACGATTTGATGGAGGATTTGTTGACCGCGGTGATTCACCATAACGCAGAACGTGTGGCGCTCGATTTGACCGGTGTCGATGTGTTGGACGAAATGACCGCCGAGCGCATTGCTTCTTTATGCAAAGCCGTCGCCTTGATTGGCGCTCGCGTGGTGATTTCCGGCTTGCGTCCCGACGTCGTCACCACATTGGTTGCGGCGAATATCGACTTTTCGGCCACGGATACCGTGCGGAGCTTGAAAGATGCGATCACGAAAAACGCAAGCCAATCAAAACGACTTCGTTGAGGCAGGGGAGGGAAATCATTCTTGGAAATTGGCCATGGTCAGAGAGCGGGATGCGACGCGTGGCGCGTGGGCGCGAATGTTTACGGGAGTTGTCACGCCGTGAGGTTGGATCTGGGGCAATCGTTTGCCGTTTCGGTAAGCCACCGGCAAATTTCCGCATATACATCAGGATGATTTGCTAGCTCGAGATGGTGCGCGCCACTGACGACATTTCCAGCATGAAATGGAATTCGACGCGTTACGTCGGGAGCACGCCCCGTAGCGCTGGGCATACGCACGAGCACGTCACCAAGCAGCTGCGTGACGGGATGTGCAGGATCGCGTGTGAGCGTGCCCGCGACGAAACAATAAAGCACGGAATCGAGGAAGGGAACGTCATGCCGATTGTCCTCCAAAAGGGCATCCGGATCGCGGTTTTTCCAGTCCTCGTCGACGACATAACCAAAACGAAGATCTTTGATGCCCGCACTACGGGCCTTCAAAAGGGTCGCCGGGACCTGCGCGGCTGGTGTATCGAAATACCCGAGGACGGCGGCGAGCACATTGCCAGCTTTTTCGAGCGGAGCCCCGAGGTTTGGCGAGCCAATACAATAAATGTGCGTGATGTGGTTTGTCCACAATGCCTGATGCACGTGACCGTAGTGGGCCGCGCTGCGAGACACCAGGCCACCCATGCTGTGCCCTACCAGAATGATTTGCTCGATCGGCGCCGGGTAAGCAGCCACGAGGGAATCGAGCAATGCGGACAAGGCTTGCCCATTCTCCGAAATATGGAGGCCACTGTTGTACCGAACGTAGACCGGCGTAAAACCAAAGTCTCGCGCGAGCATCGTCCCAAAATTGACGTTCGGATCGCCGTATGTCTCGTGAGCGCCAAAGCTCCAGCACCACTCGGTGCACATGAGCCCATGAACGAAGACGACAATGCGTCCCGTGGCTTGGGGAAATGCGTCCACCATTGCGGCGGGTTCGGGAGGGACGAACCTACCTTGCGCGCGAATTCCCATGGGAATGTGCAGGTCGTTGCCCCGCTCGTGAAGAAAATCTCCGGCAACGCCATTCACGACGCCTTGGGCATGGTCGATCCACCACGAGCGCGAACCAAGGGCCGTCGAGCGTAAGGGCGTGGCGAGGTCGTCTGTGGTCTCGGGTGACCCAGAGGCAGAAAGGGTGACATCCCCGAGTCCACGGACGCCCGTGTTCGTCAAGCGAATGGCTTCATACACGACCGACGCTGTGGCGCGCTGTGCGTTCTCGACGATGCGAGCAACGTCGCCAAGTGGGGAAGCGACAGCTTCGAGCACCCGGGTTGGCTTGTTTACGACGGCAAAATGTTGTTCTTGGACGAGGTTCGTGGTTTTTTCGACGAGGTCGTGAACGAGGTGGCGAAGTCCGGAAATATGTTTCAAGCGTCCGACCATGGCACACATGATGCAGCGTGTCACGAGATTCGAGACGATTTCGCTTTTGTGGCGAATCAAACGACCTTCGACGGGCCCACCACTGCCGCCAAATCCATCGGCGAGTCAGGAACCGGTCATTTGGTCCAAAGATCCGGCGCGTGCGCGTGACAGTTTGCACAGGCTTTGATCACCCCAGCCGTCTGCACTTTGCCATCGAAATCCGCAACTCCGTAGATCCAGGCGTGATCCGTATTCGGTTTTTTTCTTCGAGTTTCATCATGATGAACAGCGTCAAATGTTCACCAAGTCGAATCGGATTGAAATCCCATTGAACATCGCCGGACAAAATCTTGCAGCTGCGCTAATTGGTTTGGTCGTACCGTGGTTGGAACGTACCGTGGTTGGAACGTACCGTGGTTGGAACGTACCGTGGTTCGTGGGAACGTACCGTGGTTGACGACGGGCCAGGAATCGGGTGAGAGCACTTGGCGAGTTTAAGGGAGCTCGCGTGAAGGTTTGGCTGGCAGGTCCGATTCAAAGCGAATGACGCGTGTGAGCTTCGAGTGGTCGTCGTCGGAACATGCCGGTTCGTCGTCGTTTAGATCGTGTTCACAAAGCATCAACCACGGTGCCAAATTGTGTAACAATACTGGACACTTATGGTGCGTGGGTCATCCCGCCAAACCTGACGACTGTCAAACACGATGCGTTTTTCTTGCCAATCGCGGCCGTTCGCACGGCTGTGCAAATCGATCATGACACAACATAGGGCGCGATGTTCGCCCCGTGCACCACCCGCATGGCGTAGGTACCCGCAGGAAAAATGACATTGCGGTCACCTTGGCGCCATCTATCGAATGCTCGACGATATTGTTGTCGAAATTCGCGTACACCAATTTTTGCGTTGATGAGGGCCTCGCGATTGCCACGGCCAACAGCAACGGTTGGATTGTGCTGACGAACGGGTTCGTGACTGGTAATGCGTTGTTCTGGATTTATTTTCAAAACGCGTTTGGCGCCAAGAACCTTATTTTTCGGAATACGTGCGTGCGCGGCAGTTTCGAGTTCGGTGAGCTCGTCGTTAATAGCTTGACGAAATGCATCTACATCTGCTTTATGAATCGACGGCGGGACAGAAATCGGAAGGGCCGCCTCGGTAGTCCATTCGGGATTGCTAGAGTGAAACCATTGTGTCGGCCGTTGGGCCGACATGAGGTGCCTGCCGAGATCATCGACCTTGGTTATGAGGCCTGGCCATTCGTGGGCGTGTCGAACAAGGCCCGCATCGACTGGGTTGTTCAAGACGTACGCAATTTTCTCCACAATGGCCTGACGCGTACACAATTCGACGACACTTGTTTGCGATCGGTCCCAAATCGCGCCATCTCGCTGCCGAATGACTTTGACTCCAATCGCCACGGAGCGGTGAAACATCGCCAAGAATTGGGGGAGTTTTCCGTTGGGATCTGTAATCACGTAATGGACGTGCGTAGACATTGCGCAAAAAGCATGCGCAAGAATGCCATGTCGCAGGGCAGCGACGACAAATGCGTACAGAATAAAGGCATTAATCACAGGATCAGGACGCAATAAGCAATGACGTCGTTCGATACGACGCGTGATGAGGTAGGTGGTTCCGGGGTGAATAGGACGTGCTTGGCTCATGAAGGCGTGCATATGCGAGAGCCGTGCCAAACCTAAAAGTGGACCAAAGATCAACGATTTCATATGGTTACGATGTAATCGATTTAACATGGAGGGTGGCGACCGCCATGGCGGAGGGTGGCGGCCGCCAGATCGACAGGGGCGACACGGATGTTGTCTTACACAATCCCAACCACGGTTAGAATTTGTGTTGCAGAATCAAGAGCTTATGGGTCATGATGTGTCCTAGGCCGCATGGCGACCACCAACCACGGTGGTTTTTCTTGTGTCTCAAATTCGTATTCTACCAATCTAATGGCCGTCAGCCACGGTAGGTTTCTGCGAAAAATCATTCGCGCCCAACCGCCGCCAACGTATTCATCCCGTCATTCTCACCACGAAATTTTTCTGGGAACCGTCTCGCTTCCACCGTCGTACTGCTTTCGAGCGACTCATTGACGCCAAACCGGTCATGGGGCTCCTATTATGGAGGGAACGATGTACAGCAAAGTGTATATGGGGATCATTTCGGCATTCATCAGCGGATTGCTCGTCGTGGGCTGTGGTAGTGACCCAGCCGAAAAAACCCAAGAAGATGAATTGGCTAGCTCCAAAGGCGTTTGTGCCTACGATCCCTTTAATGCCGTCGTCCGCGAAGGTCCAAGCGCTGGACTTGCAGCCTCTGGAGCGCTCACCCTCATCGAAGAAATGGACGGAAGTTTACGCGGCAAGCTCGAAAATACCGATGCGCAGGGCATAAAGACAACCATTCCCGTCACGGGAAGCGTCAAAGGAAAAACCATTGACTTGGTATTTACTTTGGCTGATGGGGGGCAAATCAAGGGCACGGGGACCCTCGCCAAACCATTCGAAGAATGTGCGGAACCCATGGAAGGAACGCTCACGGGTCCTCTTGCTGGTGACAAGGGGGATTGGGACGGTTATGGGTCCCGCTGTTTCAACGATTGTCGCTTGATCGGCGGGGGGTTCTATGAATGCCTCGTGGGCTGCTCCCTGTTTTATTGACGAGCAGCATTAGCCGGCAACTTGGCGAACTGTTAGGCGAACAATTCGCGTAATGCCGCAACTGCCCGCGAGAGCCTCGACTTCACTGTCCCTGCCGGGATTCCGAGGCTCTCGCCTACTTCAATCAACGTCAGTCCTTCAAAATATGCCAGTTCCACGACGGCTCGTTGATCCAATGGCAATTGGTGCAAAGCCGACCACACCTGGGCACTGTCGAGGTCCAATGCTGGATCCCTCGTTTCGGCCATCAATACCTCGGTCCCGAACGCCGATTCGTCTTCTCCTATCGCCGCATGATCCAATGACTTCCGACGTCTTTGACTTGGTGATTTCAATCGATCCAATGACCGCGACCTCGTTCTCACCAGCAGCCACGAAGCAACAGTTCCGCGAGTCGGATCATAATCCTCGGCGTACCGCCATACTTCGAGAAATACATCGTGCACGACATCTTCAGCATCTTCATGATGCGCTAGCGTTCGTCGTGCCACACCGAGCAATCGCGCGACATGCCGGTGATACAAAGCCCCCAAAGCCTCTTTTTCACCAACCGCAATGGACGCCAAGAGGTCCCTGTCCGACAATCCCACGCCTTGCGCGCATTCGCTCCCCCCAGTCACAGTTCCTCCCCAGCCAATGGCGGCTCTTCATACACAATACGATCCGGATTGACGATCACACACAAGCAATCGATATCGTCCAAAAACCGCGCGATTGCGTGAACCGAGCCCTGGTCGCTATGCAATTCTTCGCCCGCCCGAATCACACTTCCTGCACTCGTTTCGAACGCTCCTTGGAAAACAAGGATTGATTCACGTTCCAAGTGCCGGTGATTCGGTACTCGGGAAGACGCCTCGAAACAGGCAAAAACAGCGCGTTTCGTTCTCGAAGGCACCCGCGATGCCCGCATCCCCGGCAACGGCCCCAATACCCATGAATCAATATCCGCAAACATGTGCAGCGCCCGCCGAGCCTCATTCGGCGACAGATCCACAAGCTCCCCAACACGCCGTGCGTGCGGCGCAAATCTCTCCAGATGCTCGACCGATCGAAACAAACGATCCTGCAGATCCTGCCGCGGAGCCATTGCCGGCACTTCCTCCACGGCTCGTGCCAATGCCTCAACCCTACCAGCACAATCCGTACACGCGGCAATATGGCCATGTACTTCGGCACGACGATCGGACTTCAGCCGGTCGAAGTAATAATCGTGCAATAGATGCAGAGGATGATCGTTCATACGTTGTCGAGCCTGCAGGTCGAGGAGAGTGGACGCAATTGACGAATACCGATACGACTGAGCGCTCGTAACGGTTCCGTGCTAGAAAAATTTTCTCCCCAGCACCCGCGCGCCGGCATGCTTCAACCACCCGACTTCGAGTCTCGTGGGCTGTGTTACGCAAACATCAGGCCCGTCAACGTCTGGTTGATATGGCCAATGTAGCTTTCGCCGTTGGAATGCAATCCAACGTGCGCGACGGTCGACAATACGCGGTGATAGGCCTCGTCGGTCCCATTCATGCTTGCTTCGATCATTCGATAGGCGCAATTGAAGAAAATGGCCCCTCCGACCGAGCCTCCCAGGGCTTCTCGAGATTTGTCGAATTTGGCCTGCGTGTCGGCCACCATATCGTTGGCCCTCATGAAATGAAGTCGCGATCCTTCGACCACGGCGCATGCAAATAAAAGCGCATCCCCTTGCACACGCACACCACTGCGCAACCAAGGTTCACCGTCGATCATGAGACCCAAAGGATTCGCGAGAAAATGCGGGAATGCAAGGGCAGCCGGGTCAACGCCCAGCGCTTCGGCATAATAGGGTGCAGCCGGTTTTCCCTCGAGTTCCAGAATCAATCGGCGAGATGCGTCGACCCGAGTCACTTTCACCGTCCGTTCCGTCGCCTCGAAATGGCACGTTTTCATAACCACGAACGGAACGAGCATTTCCATCACCACGAGCGCCGTGCCGTCTTTCTCGAGTTTTCCGTCAACGAACGTCCAGGTACCAGAAAACGTGATGTCGTCGCCCGCGGAGCCTCCGACGAACGGCAGGAATGGCGCAACGTTCCCCAGCGCCTCGTTGATTTTCTCTTCGCGACCGCGGGCTCCTTCGAGCAGCACGAGGCCCGCATATTTGTCCGGCGACAGATCGGAAAGCGTTTGTCCGAGTTGCGTCGCCATAAACTCGGCAGCGGCGCGAATGCCGGCATCGATATCCCCGCCCACATCCGCCATTGCCGCGACGCACTTTCCAATACGATCGCCGCCGATCGCAATCGCTACAGCACCGCCTTTTCCGTACCCCACATCGCAGAATTCGCCATTCGACGAACACCCAACGACATGCGCCCCGGGAAATCGTTCGACGAGCGCCCGTCCAATCGTCCCGCCATCGTGCGTAATGCCTGCAAAAAACACCACCAATCGAGCGTCCGCACCTGATAGTCCAGCCACGAGCTCCTTCGCCGCTTCCGCAGAATCAGCCTGCGTCGCTCGAGCCGATCGTACACCATTCATTGGTCTACCTCCACACGGATGTTCATGCGTCCAAGTGTCTCGATCACACCTCGAAGCACACTCGGATCCTCGTTTTGCTCCGGCAGGATGTCATTCAAATTCACGCCGAGCTGAATGATCAACCGTGCATTCAAGCACCGAAAAATCGCTGGTGAAGGAATTTTCGACCGGAGCTTTTCATGAAGTTCTTCGAGATTTTTTACTGCCTGCACGCGGACCTCCTTCGCCTCATCCGTTCCAATCCTCAAACAACGCAAGCATCCTCTTGACAAGAAAACACAAATTTCTTGCCATATCCAGCAAAATTCAGACGCAATGTGAACTAGGTCGTGGTACCGTCGCGAATGGTACACGTTGAATAGCATAGGTGCGACATGGGCGATTTCGATAAACATACAACCGCACAAGAGGAAATCGACACCTTACGTAAGGAGCTTGCCGCCGCCAAGTCCCACATAAGCTCATTGAAATCTACTGTAGCGCGGGCCGAACAACGATTTGAGTCCTTCACGTCGACGCTTCCGGGCATTTCATGGGAAACCTGGGGGCGGCCAGATGAAGTGCCCGCGAGCTATGTGAGTTCCTTGGTCGAAGCGTGGACCGGATATCCCGTGCAGCGATGGCATGACGTCCCTGGCTTTTGGCTCGAACTCGTGCACCCAGATGATCGTGATGCAGCGCGACGCGAAATCGTCGAACTCGCGGCGAGCTTGGCGAATCAAGGCCTCCAAGAATATCGGTGGGTTTCGCAAGACGAGAAAATCATGTGGATTCAGGTTCGTCTTTCGATCGTGCGCGACGAATCGGGGACCGCGATGGTCTGGCAAGCGTTTGCGCTCGATATCACGGCCCAGAAACTTGCTGAAATAGAACGCGATATTTTGCTTGCCAACCAAGCCCAATTGCTCTCGCGCTTGTCTACTCCGCTGATTCCGGTTTCCGACGATGTAATGGTGATGCCCCTCATTGGCCCTGTCGATCGCGCTCGTGCCAACCGCGTTCACGAAGTGCTTCTTGCGGGAATTTCCAGTCATCACACACGCGTCGCCATTCTCGATGTGACTGGCGTCTCGACGATTGACGAAGATGTCGTACATGCCCTGTTGCGCGCGGCCCGAGCCACACGACTTTTGGGTGTCGATGTTTTACTTACGGGGATTCGCGCTGAAGTAGCGCAAGCATTTTGTACGTATGGTCAGGATTTGTTGGCCATGAACACGTGCGCGAATTTGAAGCAGGGTATTGCTCGCGCAATGAAATACAGTCGAGCGAAGCGTTGATTGAAGGGTACGGACGCTTCAGGTGTTTTCGGCAGGTGCCGGAGATTCAGCGGATGGAGTGCCGTTTGTCGCGTGCAGCCGCATGGGTTGCCGTTTCCAATACGTCAAGGAGCGCCATAACCACTCCATCGGACCGAATTGGAAGAACCGGAGCCAGATGGGGCTGATGATCAGATTAAACGTCCACACGCTCAGCACCACGTAATAGAGCTGATACCGCTCGAGCTTGCCGTACATGCCAAACCCATAGCCGTAGAAGAACGTCGTGCAAATCAAGCTCGTCAACAAGTAATTGCTCAATGCCATCCGGCCGACGGCGGCAAGAGGTTTCGTGGTCCACCGTAGCCATTTCGTCTGGAAAATCAGCGTGAGCAGCCCAATATGCCCCAGCGCCATCGTCAGGCGGCCAGCATCATATGTGCTCAGCGTCCACCACATGCTGATCGGTTCGAAGTTGCTCGTAATCGTCCGATAAGCTGTGTATCCATTGATCAAAAAGCCCGCCGTATACCCGAGCAGCATCATCCCCGCATAAAACAACATCCGATATGCGGCGGAAAAGACGCCCAGCTTCATGAATCCCATACCGACGAGCATCATCCCGGCCGTGTCCCACGAGCTGACGAAGGCTGACCAGGTTTGGCGCTGCCGCATGAGGAAGATATCCCAATAACCTTTTTGATGATCGGAAATCTCCTTGGCAATTTGCGTTTTATTGGGTTTGCGCCAGCGCATCTGGGCGGCCCATTCGGCTTGGGCGTCTTTTTGCTCGGCGGTTAATTCGTGGCCCGCGGCTTGGGCCGCATTGGCTTCCACATTGGCGACACGTTTGCGTTCCAATTCCCAACTTTGCGGCAGATTCCGCAGCGAGCTGGTCAAGAGCAACATGGCCCCCGCGAGCAGCAGGATCTTTGCTGATTTGTGGCGCAGCGGAAACATGATGAACGCGCCGACCGCATATTCATAAAGGATATCGCCGTTCCAGAGCAGGCCGTAATGCAAGAAGCCGAAAAGCAAGAGCCACATACAGCGGCGATAAAACACCGCCGAGCCGCTCGCAGTGCCCTCGCGTTCTTCCGCCCGGAGCGTGAACAACACGAGCCCCGCACCGAAGAGCATGGAAAACGTCGCGCGCATTTTGCCTTCGAACAACACCGAAATGACCACCCACACGCCTAGGTTTGGGTCTGAAAGCGTCTTGCCGTCCGCAAGGTCGGCGTGGCCATTCCAGGGAAAACCGAAGGATGTGATGTTCATGAGCAAAATGCCCAAAAGCGCGAAACCGCGCAAGATATCCACCGATGCCAGGCGTTCGCCCGAAGCCACCGGGGCCAGAGCCGAAGTTTTTGGCGGGCTCGCCGCAGTGCTGCTTTTGTCGTCGCTCATGCCGCTCCTCGAAAAATTCCGAACCACAGGGCAGAAAGGCGCCCCCCGAGACAGACGACGAGCCTACACGATGTGATTTTCTTCGCAAGAGAATTAGGAATCGTAAGAACGATGGAGGCGAACGAAGTTGATGCATGAAGCCATCCACTACCTTGCACCTGGCCATCGAAATCGTGTAGAGTGCAGGATTGGGTGAACGACGTATGAACCATCGATCCAGAACTTCGCTTTTTCTACTTGGTATTGCGCTCCTTTTCATGCCGGGGTGCAGCACGGGACCCGAGGGCAACTCGACGAGTGCAGGGTCCTCGTCGACGACCAGCAGCAGCGGGGGTGGGGGCGACCATTTTAGTTTCTTCGTGACGAGCCTCAAGGCAATGCAGGAATTGTCCGGGAGTCAGCAAGGTTTTGGCGGCGACCTCCGTTATGGCGAAACGGGCCCTGGGGCAGGGCTCCGTGGAGCTGACAAAATCTGCGCAGCAATCGCGGAAAAAAGCATGCCTGGGGCGGGGAAAAAGCAATGGCGCGCGTTTTTGAGCGCCGTTGCGGGCGAAGACGGCAAACAAGTCAATGCAATCGATCGCATCGGCGAGGGCCCCTGGTATGACCGAATCGGCCGGTTGGTCGCGAACAACAAGGGCGAACTGCTCAACGACCGACCCATCAATGCCGATCCAGCCATCATCAACGACCTGCCGAATGAAGAAGGCATTCCCAATCACGCGCCAGACCCCAATCAAGGCGAAGTCGATAACCACGATTTCCTCACCGGGACAAACACCGAAGGTCAGCTCTTCAGCGCAACCGCGACCTGTAAAGATTGGACCGGCGGCACCGGTGACCCGAGCGAGGGGAAGCCGCGAGTAGGCCATTCATGGCCGAGGCTCGGTGGAGACTTCCTGGACGGAGGTTTTCCCCCGCCACCCGACGGCGGGTTTCCCCCGCCACCCGATGGCGGTTTTCCTCCGCCACCCGATGGCGGTTTGCCCCCGCCACCTGATGGCGGTTTTCCTTTCCCCCCGCCGGACGGAGGTTTTCCCCCGCCACCCGATGGTGGGATATTCACCATGGGCTCAGGAAACAATTGGATGTCCGCCCTTGATGAATCTGGCTGCGCACCAGGTGTCAATATCGTAGAAATGGGTCCGCCCAATCCCAACTCGAATACGGTTGGCTCGGGCGGAGGGTATGGCGGAATTTATTGTTTTGCGCTCACGCCCTGAAAATACGCTTCAAGGCAAGACTTTGCGCGTCGGGCATTCACCGTAACCTTGAAAATCGCCAATGGTGCGTGCTTGGGCCAGCACGTAATCATATGCGGTTTCGATAGGTCCGCTGAACGAGCCGGATAGGTTGTACTTCGAAGACGGCAATACGTCCGCGGCCGGCACCTGTTTTAGTTCCTCGATGGTCGTTTCCCCGTCATGATTCAAATCGCAATCGGCGATGTATTGCGCATAGCGCTGCACGATTTCGACCCCTGCCGTGATGTTGTTGAAAAACCAATGGTCCCCGTGAACCGTGATTTCCACTGCCGCCGTGGCGCCACTGGGAACGGCAAAACCAGGCGTACCATCGGCCGTCGCACAATCGTCGAACGATGTCCCCGCCGGCAGTCCCCACGCAAAAGTCACCTTGGGCGCCGCTACGCATTTCGTGGGATCCGAATCCCCAGGCGGGCAAGACATTCCACTCGCATTCTCAATGGCGCCCGCAACATGAATCGACTTCCCCCCTTGTTCCAAAAGAGCCTTGTCCATCGCCGTCGTCGGTTCGATGACCTCCGTTGCTGCCGTGGCAACCGGCATGTCAAAGCCAAATTGATACCAAGAACCCGACGCGGCTTTCATCTCGGAAATCACGTACCCACCCGCAGGCACCTGCTTCAAATCCAACACGAACGACGAAGCGTCATTCAATTTCGCTCCTGTGTCCGTTCGTCCTGCACGTACATGACCAACCGTCACCAGAAATTCGTCATACGTCACCTTCCAACCATCGGCCATATCCTCCTCACCCATTCCAGGCTGAATTCCACCCGAGATTGTTGATTCTGCCTGCACGAAGACCTGCAACGAACCAAGGTCCTCGTCGCTACAGCCCATCATCATGGGCATTGCCGCAAGCACAGCGAGCGGAAGAAACGATTGAATCACACGGCCAAGACGATTTTGTTTCATGATGTTTTCCTTGCTCCCGATTAAGGTGTTTCGACACTCGCTCCAGACCATACGAAGTCCGGGGGAGCGATATTGGACATTGCGCTGACGATACCCGAGTGTTCCGTCGAACCCGGCTCGATCAGGATCGAATCGACTCCGCTCGCCGCAGCTGCATCGAAATCGATGCTGGCAAGCCATCGAGCAACGTCGAATTTCACCTGTAGCGTTGTATTTTCATTGTCGATCGTCACGGGCGTGAGCACGCGCGCGACGGCGCGCTCGCCCTGCAAAGGCGGGGGCATGTCGATGTGCGCCGTGAACTTGATGGTTTGTCCTCCCCGTTGCGCTTGGCCCACGAAAACCGCTGAATGCCCATCGAGCGCCGTACTTTCGGCTGTAGGCTCGGTTTCCGTGACGAACCAATGAATCCCGTGATCGTACGATGCGCTCCGAATCGTGCCGGAAAAACCATGTACGGTCCCCAGGGATTGCGGCGTGGAGTCCAGCGCATCGATGATCGACAC
>DAOMZH010000199.1:0-13586 GCA_035437985.1 Polyangium sp. (in: bacteria)
CTGCGGGATGCCCGAGACTTGTACGAGGTCGAAATTCGCGATGGACGTCCCATGCGCGCGACGCGGACCACTGCGGATGGATCCTACGAGCGAGGTCCTGGCGTTTTGGCGCGCCTTCTCGGGGTTGGTTCAGGGCGGTTTGTCGTGGTACCCATCGCCAATGAAGACGTCGAACGTTTGTCCGCGGCGCGTCCCGACCTTTTTGGAACGCTGTCCGAACAACTCGTGCCGCTGGTTGCCGCAGCCCGAGCTGCTCAGCGGTTGTTGTCGGGATCGTCTTTGATGCAAGCGACGCGGATCGAGCTCGATATGGGCATTTTGCGGCCTTTGGGCGAAGCGATGCCGGATCGCGCGCGTTCGGTGATCAAAGCAATTGCCGATGGTTCTTCGCCCCGGGATTTGGTGATGAGTGGCTCGGCGCCCGCGCGTTTGGTCGAAGACGTGCTTTGCGATGCTGCAGCGCATGGGGCCATTAGCGCGATTGTGGGAGCGTCGGGTACGGATCTGCTCACGCCGGCTGTGCAAATCGAATCGGATCGTTTGCGAGGTGTGCGGCGATTGGCCCCAGTGATCGTGCCGCCGCTTTCTGACGTGCTTCCGGAACCTGATGTCGTGTCGCCATCGCCGCAGCCAGTTTCGGCGGTGATTGATCGTTCGGCAACTCCGGCGCCGGTCGTTCGTGACGAACTTTCGTCCAAAGCCCCGATTGTCGAGACAAATGCCAAGAAAACACGAGTTTCTCTGGTCGACGACAAACCGCGGGAAACAATGCGGGCCGCACAGACTCCGGCGGTGCTCGTCGCGCCAAACGATGACGACGACGACGCAACGACCTTGGCGCTGATGGACAAGAGCCCGGTGGCGAATGTTGCCGTCGAGCAGGCCGAGGATTTCACGCCGGACATCATCAGTGGCGTGCAGACCTACTTGCCTCCGCCGGTTGCCCCGGTCGGACAGGTCGAAGCTGCGTCCGCGAAGCCGAGTTTGGCGAAAGAAACGGCCAAAGAAACGGCCAAAGAAGCGGTAAAGGAAAAGTCGCAACCGACGGCGAAAGCGACATTCCGAGATACGCCGATCCTTGGCAGCAAAGTATCGCTCAAGCTGCCGGTGCCCGAACCCGAGCACGACTTGGGGCAAGAAACGATCAAAGACAACCTCGAGGTCGCTCCGGAATTTACCGAATCGCTGAAGGTCGCGGTCGTTCCGACGCAGCGAGCGTCGATTTTGCCTCCGCCGCCGCCGCAAACCCGCGCGCCGCTCGACGCATTGACGCCGTCGCGCAAGCCGCCGATGGAAGTAACGCCTGGCATGTCGTCACCGATTGCGGCAAAACTATCCACGCCTGCTTCGCCCAAACCGGTCGTCGCCAAGCCTGTTTCGCCCAAGCCCGTGGCTGTCAAACCGAATTCACCCAAGCCGCCCATCGTGGCCAAACCAAAGCCTGCGCCGTTGTCGTCGCTCGGCTCGCTCGAGCCTCCGCCGGTCGAGGATTTGTCTCCGCTTCGCGCCACGTTGCCTTCCACGCATGCGCCGCGTCCTCGCGTCTCGGAAGCGACGGTGCGTGCGAGTAGTCCCGCGGTGGAGCCGCCGAAGCGCGACAATAGCACCGTGCGTGTGGGGGCGTGGATTCTGTTTGCGCTCGCGGGCGTTGCGTTTGCCGTGGGCAGTCGTGTATCGCAACAGCGCAATATGCAAGCGCAAGCGCCGGTGGAACAAGTGCAGCAGCAGCAGGCGGTTGCCCCGGTGGAAACTGCAGCGCCCGCGGCGGCCCCCGAACCTGCTGCGGAAGTGGCGCCACCTGCGCCTACGTCGCTCGATCGCAAGGCCGGGGAAACCGCTGATTTCCCGATTCTTCCGCAAGATTCACCATTGCGATCCGAAGACAAAGTGCCCAAGGGCCAAGGGTTGCTCGAAGTCATTGCGGGTCCAACGGATTCGATATTCGTCGATGGGCAATTGATTGGTACGGGTCCGGTGGTCAAGGTGCCCTTGGCGCCCAAGAAAGATCCGTATGAAATTAGGCTGCGTTTGCGAGGCGAAGAACGGGTGCGGTTTGCGCTCGTGAAAGAAGGCCGAATGTCTCGTATTCGCATTGCTCCGCCGTGGTCCCGGTGAAATCACGTCTGGCGCCCATTCTGATTTCGCTCGGATTGGGCGCTGGATGCCACGGTTGCGGCCAAAAAGGTGGTGGGGACAAACCTACGCCCACGCCTCCACCAAGCGCGACGACAGCTGCTTTGCCCGTCGGGCGCGTGATTACCGACCTCATTACGCAACTTCCCGAATGCGACATAACCCATCGAGGCATTCTTTTCGATGCGGGTACGCCGGCGATGACCGGGCGTTTTGCCTGGACAGGGACGGCTCCTTCGGGCATTGAAAATGTGGAGCACGATGCGTCGACGTGGATGCGGGTATCGTCACGCAGTTTCAAACTGTTTTTTGTCTTGTCCGAACCGAGCCAAGTGTTTGTCACGGCTCGAGCCTTGGGACTGGTCTCGAAATCGGCGGCGGTTTTACTGGACGATCAGCCGCTGGGAACGCTGAATTTCAATCGCGATCAGGTGCGGGTGGCGACGACGCCGATGACCACATTGCCGGTGGACGCGGGCTTGCATACGCTTACATTTCGATTTTCGGGCAAATTGCGGGATGAAGATGGATTTGTCGATATCGATTGGATTCGTATTGGCATTCCGGACGAGAGCACAGTGACTTATGGTGCGCCGACGATGCAGGACGTGATTACGACGCGCGCAGCGTTGTCGGGCGTGCCGCATCGGGCGCTAGCAATGCGTGGTCCTGGGTCATTACGTTGCACGCTGCGTTGGCCGCCCGGAGCGCGACTGCGGACGTCCATTGGGCTTCTGGGGGCCGGCGAAGCGGACGCCAAAGTGCGTATGTTGCGGGACGGGGAAAAACCCGTCGAGTTATTGGTGCAGCACGTGACGGGCGGCGACAAAGCGACGTGGGTGGATGTGGATGTGCCGCTCGATGCTCGAGCCGGACAGCTTTCGACCATCGAATTGGGGCTCGACGCCGTTCCGCCTGGATCTCGGGTGATGTTTGGCGATCCGTCCATTGTTTTATTGGCTGCACCTCCGCCTGCGACGGCGAAAGCGCGGGCAGTGGTCATTGTCGTCGTGGATGGTTTGGAACGCGCGTCTTTGCCGCCGTGGCATAGCGGTCCTACGCCGCTCTTGCCAGCGCTTTCCGATTTGGCCCTGACAGCCACGACATTTCACCAACATCGCGCGCCCACGACATTTTCTGGCAGTGTCGTTGCCTCGTTATTGACGGCGCTTCCGCCGCGTGGCCATACCGTGACCGATTTTGGCGCTCGAATGCCTTCGTGGCATACGAGTTTGGGGGCGATTGCGCACGACGCGAGCATTCGCGCGGCCATGTTCACGGGCGTGCCCTCGACATTCAAATCATTTGGATTTGGTAGCGGTTGGGAGCAATTTGTCGAATATCCTCCGTATGGTAATGACAAATCGACTGCCCCGCTCGATGGCGCCGCTTCGTGGATTTCCGATGTTTTGCGCCAAGCCCCGGATGCTCGATTGCTTGTTGTGGTGCATTCTCGGGGTGGTCATCCGCCGTGGGACGTGACGGCGAAAGAATTAGCGCTCATGCCGCCCAACAAATACACGGGGGTCATCGAGCCGCGTCGCGGGGCGCAACAATTGGCGAGTGCGCGCAAACGAAAGGACAAACGGGAGGTTCTTTCGGCGCAGGATCAAGAGCGCGTGCGAGCGCTCGAGGCGACTGCGCTAGCGTACGAGGACCGGGCATTGGGCAATTTGGTGGCGGCTTTGAAAACGGCGGGCATTTGGGAAAATACCGTATTCGTGGTGACGGGCGACGTGAGCTCCGGGGCGGGGTCGTTGTATGCAGAAGGAATGGATTTGTCCGAGTCATCATTGACCTTGCCGCTTTATGTGCGATTTCCGGATGGTCGATACAGCGGGGCGCACGTGAATTTACCGACGGAGATTTGGGATATTACGCAAACGGCGATATCGGCATTGGGGATTTCATTTTCGCGTCAAATATTGGGGCGGGATTTGTCGGGAGTGGCGTCGGGACTCGAGGATTCGACGGCGGAGCCGCAAATTGCGACGCTCGACGATCGATATTCGGCGCGTTGGGGAGAATTGATCATGACGGGTCGTTATGATGGCGCGCCGGCGTTATGCGATTTGTTGCTGGACCCGACGTGTGCATTCAATCGGCGGGATACCATGCCGCTTGCGGCGCAGGCGCTGTTTCGGCGGATCATGGCGCGGGATCAATCGACGCGGGTGGATGCGCAGAAACGCGAGCCGGCGTCGATTGACAATGACACGGCGGCGGCGCTGCGGGTATGGGGGACGATTGAGTAAGGGCTTGACTTGGTGAGCTTGGTGCTCACCGGCAGGGCTCTTCTTTCGAAGTTCGGTGCATGTGGCCCTAGATCGTTATCGGGTGCGTCGCAATCGGCATTTTTCCAGAAAAATTGTTCTGACGAGTTGCTTCTGCTCGCGATTGAGGGCGCAATGAATACGTTTTGAACTTTCAACGAGGAGTCGCCGGTCGATTTCCGCCGGAATCGATTTCCCGCCCGAATCTTGGAGAATAGCGTCAATTTCGTCGATGGACAATGGCCTGATCATATCATCGGCGACAGCTTCGAAGGGGGGCAGCGTGGGTGGCGATGATGAGGGCGCTACCGATGTGCGGGCGGCTGCGCGGGAGAGGAAAGCGCTAATCTGGTCTTTGTTGAGTTCATGAACGGAATCTGCTTCTTGAACGAGGAATCCCGATTGGTTGTCACGTGCAGGTTCGATGCCAATCAGGTGTACGCGTACACCATATTCTTGTGCTTGTTGTACGCCGACACGAATGTCTTCATCCCCAGTCAATAGTAGCGCGTCGGCCATTGCCCGATTTCGAGCAAGTGTGATGAGATCCGTAACAATGAGGGAATCAACGCCTTTTTGTTGCCCATGTTGGTTTACGAAACCTAGACGAAGCTTAACATTACGCCGATATGCCAATGCGAGCTGTTGCGGCGTTGGGCCAGTAGATGTCCCATCATACCAATAGATACGGAGTAATTGAAGCGATGTGATGCTCCAAGCCAAACTGTCCAAGAAGTTGACGATCTTATCATGGTCGATATGTAGGTCGCTGCGAGCAAGTTTTTCTCCGGCAATCAACACAGACCCTTGCGCAAATAAGTACCCAGCATCGACGAATATGGCGACTCGGTCCATAATGCTCCCCAAAAAAACAAGGGCCCGACTACCGGGCCCTTTAGTACGTCGCCCCATTTAGCTAGGTACTCGGAACGACAGAGCACAACTACCCCTCGAGATGAACCTTGTCAAGTGCTGCCAAGAGAAAAATGGATGCGTCAAACGTGCAATCGCGAATGTAGCGAACGGAGTCGACCGTGAAATGTAGCGCCATTAGTCTCGGACACGCGAGATCTCATTCGCATGAGAAATAAGCTATGAAATTCCCTTCCAAAACCCAGTCATGTCCGGTGTGCGGTTCGCTCATGGTTTACGAGACGCGGGACGAACTTGTCGAATACAACGGTCATGGGCGGATAATCGAGACGCTCGGTTACTGGTGCACGAATTGTGGAGAGGGAATTCTGACTGGAAAGCCGCTTGTGGCGTCCGAAAACGCCTACATGGCATTCAAAGAGGAGATGGACGCATTGGAACGACTGGCCGAAAGAAGCCAAGAGTGAGCCTTCGCGCGGCCGGATGGGGCGTGGAACATCTAGCAAAACGAATTATCCAGTCAAGGCGAAATCCCCACGCAGACTGGATCATTTTACAGGAACGGACTCATAGCCGCTCATTAGCTCAATGTTCGAAACTGCGCATTGCTTCAGAGTGCTGTCGCCATTCTCTGCTCCTCTTGCATTACATTATCTTCCACCGCCTCCAAACACGGCACGACCACTTGCCTCAGCACCGCCCGCCGAATCGATCCCCGCACGTTTGTCGTGACCACACCGTGATCCAACAAGGCCTCGTCCTCTGCCGTGCGCCGCGCCTCGTGCACCGTCTCTAGTTCGTCCCGCAATCGCCCAAGCTCGCACCGAATCACCTCGCGTACGTCCGTGCCAAACGTTTTCAGCGCCCATAACAACGTCCGCCACGCCAAATTCGAATGCATCGATTCGTCCGTCGAAATCGTATCCAGCGCCTTGCCGACCACTGGATCCATCGCTCGATCCGCCGCTTCGCCGGCTTCTACCGCCGCCACCGTTTCTCCCACACAACCTTCTCGAATCAAACGCTGCACGAAACTCGCCACGTCGGCCTCCCCCAGGGCCCCCTCCAAGGCCAGACGCCCTGGCCCCACCGGCTCACCACGATACGCGCTCGCCATCGCAAATGCCATACGAGAATGGTTTGTCTCGTCCACCATTGCCGCATTCGTCCGCATGATCAAATCACTCGGAGCGCCGAGCGCCAATAGCTCCAGCGAGAATCGAGCAAATGCCGCAATCGACGCGTGTTCCATTCGTGCCGTGTGTTCCCAAGCCGCGGCCAGTTCAGCACGGATTCGTTCGTCGAGACCCGCGGTATTCGGGGCGTGTTCGTCGGTCCAATCGGCACGCCGCACGATATCGGCCGTTCGCGCTTCGCCGTCGACCAAGAATGGACGACCAATGGCGCATCCGCCCACTTGGCATTCTCGATGTCCGTCCGCCTGTACCGTGCAAAAGCTAAATGGTACTTGTTCGCTACAATCTTTATCGCCGCTGCACGTATCTTGGGGCGTCGTGCACGCGAATTGCAGGTACAAACAACCCTGGGTCGGATCCCAGCTCGTGCATTGCTGTTCGGGGGGACAATCTGCCGCGGTATGACAAGTCGACGTGATACATCTGCCGCCTTGTTGCCCACACAAACACAATTGCCCAGCCATGCAATCGGCGTCTTTGACGCACGTCGGGACACACAAACACGCGACTTCCCCTGAAGTATCGCAGACCTGCCCATCGGGACACGTCCCACAACATGTATTCGGTCCCGGCGTGCCTGCCGGACAATCAATCGCTTCCCGCCGCAGATATTGCCCACCCGCACAAATATCCACGCCGACATCGATTCCATCCACGATCACCGGTTGCGGATCCACGCAATCTCCCGTTCCCGGAATGAATCCGGACGAACTCGATGACGAACTGCTGCTCGTCGTCGTATCTCCCGAGCTCGAGGACGAACCATTGGACGTGCTCGCTCCCATTCCGCCAGCTCCGCCGCTACTTGGGTTGTCGACCTCCACATGCGAGCCACAACCGGTTTGCATTTCCAAACCCAATGTCGCGAGCAGGATACTGGCAAAAACATCGAGTGCCGAAAGGCGCGGATTAACGAGCGAGCGGTTCATGAGTCTTCCTCCAACGTCGAGAGGAGCATCCATCATGCCAAATATTGCCGATGAAAATGCTCGAAAAATATCGTTTACATTGCGCCAAGTTGTGCCGATTGACCTGAACGATCCTCATTGACGACCGGAGGTCCAAAATGCAAATCGCCTTGGGCCCAGGCGGCGAATGTCGCTTCGGGCGATGCGGGCTGAGCTGCACACCATCCCAGGAATCCACGTAATGTCGTATCGGGATGATTTTCATGGCCCACAGCTGGTGCAAAATCACCTTCGAGGGCCCGATCAATGAGACCCAAGAGGCGCTCGTGGTAGCCTGCATAAACAGTAAGGTCCTTCAAAAGTCGCGCGCGAGACGTTTGTCCCGCAATGATGTGCACCACGTCTTCACGCAAGGCGCGAATGGCTTGGGGATCGACCGTCATGCATTCCAAATCGTAGAGCGCATTGTTTCCTGGGTGATACGCGCCCACCAGGTGGCTGTGTTTTCGCTCCATGCTTCCGGACAAACCGGTCAAATCCAAGGGATCGATGGCTCGTTGCCAGAGCAAAAAAGGAAATCGCAAAGGCCGGTATGACCACAAGCGGGCGCGCCAGGTGTCGTGGACGGGTGCATCATCGATCCCGATCGTCGCGGGCCGAAAAACCATCCGATGCAGCATGTACATTATGCCCATCGTCACTTGCCAGAGATTGGGCTTTTTGTCGATCCGTCCGTTCTTGTGCAGTTGCTCGAGGTGCCATTCGACACGTTCGGGGTTTCGCAATACGAACTGATAAAAGCGAGTCAGTGCCGGCGTCATGACGTGCTCGATGTTACCCGTTTGTGATGACGTCGAAAAGACGGTCGTGCATTTTCATAATCAAACAGAATGATGTCGATGGATCCGATGGGTTTGTATTTACGAACGAGTGAACGCGGAGTTGCGAAGGTTTGGTTCTGCCAGTAGGATGAAATCATGAGTTCCGGAGCCCGTCCCCATTTACCGTGTCCCGCATCGGAGCAGGACCTATTGGGTTTGCCCGAGGAGGGTCGGGGTTACGAGCTCATCGACGGCGAACTTGTTGAAAAAGAGGCGGGTTTTCGGCACGGCCGCGCGCAATTCACGATGGCGAGCCTGCTCGCGCCGTACAATCGCCGTTCGGGTGGCGGAGATCGCCCTGGTGGATGGTGGTTTCTCACCGAGCAACTCGTCGAATTTGCGCCCGGACGCGTACTCCGCCCAGATGTAGCGGGTTGGCTTCGCGAGCGTTTGGCCGAACCACCGAAACACGATGATGCGGTGGTTCGAGTTCGCCCCGATTGGATTTGCGAAATCATTTCACCCAAAAAAGCCAGCGAAGATCTCATTCGTAAAAGGCGCATTTATCACGCCCAAGAGGTTCCATTTTATTGGATCGTCGACCCTCGTGATGAAGTGCTCTTCGTCCTTCAATGGACTGCAAAAGGCTACCTCGAACTTCTCACTGCCCAACGAGGTGAGCGTGTGCGTGCCGAACCGTTTGCCGTCGTCGAGTTTCCCGTTGGTGCTCTTTTCGGCGATGACGACGATGGCAACGATGCAACCTGATCGTCCTTCATCCCGGACGATTCCTCCCTTCTGATCTTCGACCTCACCTCGATCCCATCGCTGCTCCATTGTTGCCCGCATCCGCCTCGCATCAGGATCGAGTGCGCATCTCGGTGCCACTTTCCGTCACCCGCTGCTCACGCATCGCGCGCCCACGAGCACCCGCACAAGCGATGCAACCTCGCTTCTTCCTCCTTCGTACCGCCTACGCATTGCCCTGTTTGACCTGCTCTTTGCGGCCCTCGTCCCCCGCTTCCTCCGTCCGTCCTTCGGCCTTTTCCCCGTCTCCTTCGACCTTGGCATGCCCTGCGCAAGAGCGAGGCGCAGGACGGCGCCACGCAAACCGATCGCGTATCGCCGGCGAAGTTCATCAAGAAAAACTCAGAGGAGAGCCCCCGATCATGATCGCGACTGACCTACTCAAACAACAACATCGCGAGTTCGAGGAACTCATACGGCAAATCGAAACTGCCGAAGACGATGAAGAACGTGCCGCATTACGCGTCGAGCTTGCCGATATGCTTGCAGCTCATACGGCCGTCGAAGAAGAGCTGTTTTACCCCGCGGCCCTCGAACACCTCGGCCCAGCTTCACGTATTCGTGAATCGCTGGAAGAACACGCGGTCGTGGACTTTGCGCTCTATCGGTTCGCTTTCGTGAGCGTTGCGGACGAGACGTTCTCCGCCAAACTCGCCACGCTCAAAGATGTCGCGATGAACCATATCGAAGAGGAAGAAAGCGAGCTTCTTCCGCAAGTGGACGGCGAAATCGACCGCCAAGTCCTCGAGCAGCTCGGCGACAAACTCGCCGTCCGGTTCGAAGAACGCCTGCAGGAAGGGCATCGAGCGATTCTCGAACGGAGCCTCGGCATTGCTGCGCGACAAGCTGCGACCTCCGCTCCAAGTCCGAAGAAAGCAGCGCCTGTAGCGGAGCGACAAACCGCGGTCAAAAGCAAGAAAGGTTCGGCAAAACGATCTCTGGGGGCTGCAAAACGAGGCGCTGCGTCCAAGCGTTCGGCGAAGACGAAGCAAGTTGCCGCTCCCGCTCCGACCCCGACGACCGCGGCGAAGAAGACCTCTACCCGGACGCGGACAAACGGGCGTGGCGAGAGCCCGAGCCAGCGTGCGTCCGCGCGCAAGACGCGAACGTCGACCCGAACGAGTCAAAAAGCTGGTCGACGTCCGGTGCGCGGTCAAACCACGGCGAAAAAGTCGCGCACTGTCGGTTGACGCTTCCGATCGCCAACCAGCTCGAATCTACCCGCTCGAATCGGGCCTTGTCCCAGCCCTAAAAATTCGCGCTCCAAACCCTCGCCAAACCTCTTGCTCTTTGGTCGTTTTCCTGAGAAGCCTTCGCCCGCGCGCAGGGGCCCTTGTCTCGGTTCGTGCCGCCCCCCAAGGAGTCATCATGACGGACAGCTTTGGCGCCAAAGGCTCACTTTCGGTTTCTGATAAAACCTATACGATCTATCGTCTTCGCAAACTCGCGGACGACTCACGACTCGCACGACTCCCTGTTTCGTTGCGCATCCTGCTGGAGAACCTTCTTCGGCACGAGGATGGTCGTGTGGTGCGCAAAGAGCATGTCGAAGCGGTGCTTTCCTGGGACCCCAAAGCGATCCCGTCGCAAGAGATCTCGTTTCACCCGGCACGCGTACTCTTGCAAGACTTCACGGGTGTTCCGGCGGTCGTGGATTTGGCAGCGATGCGGGAAGCGTTTGCCGGGATGGGTGGAGACCCCAATCGCATCAATCCGCTCTCGCCTGCGGATCTCGTCATCGATCACTCGGTCGAGGTCAACTCGTTTGCAACCAAAGATTCTCTGCGCAAGAACGCGGAGCTCGAGTATCAACGCAACGACGAGCGTTACGCGTTTTTGCGTTGGGGTCAGCAAGCGTTCACGAACTTCCGCGTGGTTCCGCCCGATACGGGCATCTGCCATCAGGTGAACCTGGAGTTCCTTGCGGGTGCGGTGATGATGAACGCGGAAGGCCACGCGTTTCCCGATACGCTTGTCGGGACAGACTCGCATACGACGATGATCAACGGTCTCGGCGTCGTGGGTTGGGGTGTGGGTGGTATCGAAGCGGAAGCGGCCCTTTTGGGGCAGCCGGTGACGATGCTGATTCCCGAGGTTGTGGGTTTCAAACTCACGGGCAGCTTGCCCGAGGGCGCAACCGCTACGGATCTCGTGCTCACGGTCACGGAGATGCTGCGCAAGAAGAAGGTCGTTGGAAAGTTTGTCGAGTTTTACGGACCTGGTTTGTCGTCATTGTCGCTTCCGGATCGCGCGACGATTGCCAACATGGCGCCGGAATATGGCGCGACGATTGGGTTTTTCCCGATTGACGACGAAACGCTTTCGTTCCTTCGTTTTACCGGACGATCGGAAGATCAGG
Organism: Polyangium sp. (in: bacteria); assembly: GCA_035437985.1. Taxonomy (GTDB): domain Bacteria; phylum Myxococcota_A; class Polyangia; order Polyangiales; family Polyangiaceae; genus Polyangium. Next base: position 11,371 of record DAOMZH010000199.1, read on the forward strand.
TGGCTTTGGTCGAAGCGTATTGCAAGGAGCAAGGCATTTTCCGCACGGAGGGAATGCCCGATCCGGTTTTCAGTGACACGCTCGAATTGGACTTGGGCGGCGTCGAGCCGAGCATTGCGGGGCCGAAGCGTCCGCAGGATCGAATTCGTTTGGCGGCGTCGCGAACGGCGTATCGCAAGGCGCTGCATTCGATGATCGAAAAGAATTTTGCCGGCGTCGACAAAGACCGACTTGCGGTGTGGCTCGACGAACCAAGCGCGGAAAAGCCGTCGGACGCAGCGATTGCGGCGCGAATGACGATCCGCGATGACATTCTGAAGGCGGTAACGGTCGAGGATGGGGACACGGCGTACAACCTGCGTCACGGGGCGGTGGTCATTGCGGCGATTACGTCGTGTACGAATACGTCGAATCCGGCCGTGATGTTGGCGGCGGCGCTGGTTGCGAAAAAGGCTGTCGAGCGAGGTCTTTCGGTAAAACCGTGGGTGAAGACGTCGGTTGCGCCCGGATCGCAGGTCGTGGCGGATTATTACGAGGCGTCGGGGTTATTGCCGTACCTGGAAGCATTGGGTTTCCACTTGGTGGGTTATGGTTGCACGACGTGCATTGGTAATTCGGGTGCTTTGCCGGATGCCATTGTGGATGCGATCAAGAAGGGTGATTTGGTTGCGGCGAGCGTGCTGAGTGGCAATCGCAATTTCGAGGGGCGGATCAATCCGTCTGTCCGGATGAACTTCCTCATGTCGCCGCCTTTGGTCGTGGCGTATGCATTGCGTGGGGACATGGATTGGGATCCTGCGAGTGAGCCGGTGGGCAAGGACAAGAATGGGCAGCCGGTGTATTTGCGGGACATTTGGCCGACGGCGGCGGAGGTTCGGGACACGATTCGCGCGGCGGTGAAGAGCGAGCAATTCGTGAAGCGTTACGCGAATGCCATGCAGGGAGACGAAGCGTGGCGGGGATTGCGAGTTCCCGAGGGACAAACGTTTGCGTGGGACGACAAGTCGACGTACGTGCGCAAGCCGCCGTTTTTCGAGAATCTGGGCAAAGAAGCCGCGAAACTCACGGACATCGAAGGAGCGCGGGTCTTGGCGTTGCTAGGTGATTCGGTGACGACGGACCATATTTCGCCGGCGGGTAACATTGCGAAAAACAGTCCGGCGGCCCGGTACCTCATGGAAAACGGCGTGCAACCGGCGGATTTCAATTCGTATGGAGCGCGGCGAGGCAATCACGAGGTCATGATGCGGGGCACATTTGCGAACATTCGCATCAAGAATGCCTTGCTGGGTGGTGAGGAAGGGCCGAACACGCTGCATTTGCCGGCTGGAACGAAACTCAGCATTTACGATGCGGCGATGGAGTATGCGCGGGAAAAGGTGCCGCTGGTGGTGCTGGCCGGTTCGGAGTATGGAACGGGTTCGTCGCGGGATTGGGCGGCCAAGGGCACGAAATTGCTCGGGGTGCGGGCGGTCATATCGAAGAGCTTTGAGCGAATCCATCGGTCGAATTTGGTGGGTATGGGCGTATTGCCGCTCGAATTCGCGGCGGGTGAAGACGCGGCGACGTTGGGCCTGGATGGGCGCGAGACGTTTGACATTCGGGGCATTGCGGAGGGCGTGACGCCGTTCAAGAAGCTTGTGGTGGTGGCGAAGAAGGCCGATGGAACGACGAAGGAGTTCACGGTCACGGCGCGTATCGATACGCCGAACGAGGCGGATTACTACTTGAATGGCGGCATATTGCAGTACGTGCTGCGCCAGATGGCGAAGTAGTCCGAACGCCAATTCGGCCATGTTGAAAGGCCGGTCTCAGCCCGATATTTCAACGCGCTCGGGACCCCAAACTCGCCCCTTCGGGGCTCAGACAGTGGGGTCCCTCCCTCGCGCGCTGAAATATCAGGCTTCGCCCTCGATCCGGCCCATTGGACCCGCGCCCAGTCTGATCCCCCGGGGGTTTGGGGTCCAAGTTAGGACCCGTGCCCAGTCTGATCCCCGGGGAGTATGAGGGGCAGAGCCGTTGGGTCAGTCTCTTTGGCGCAGCCAAAGAGATTGTGAGACCCAACGGCGAGCCCCTCATCGTAAACAAAGCCTCGCGCAGCGCGCTTGTTAGCGCGCGAAGCGAGCGTCCAGCTCACCGGACCGAGTTCTCGATTTGATCCCGTCCAGCTCACCGGACCGAGTTCTCGATTTGATCCCGTCCAGCTCACCGGACCG
>DAOMZH010000200.1:0-13535 GCA_035437985.1 Polyangium sp. (in: bacteria)
TGCGCGTCATCTCCATCGATTATCGACTCGCGCCCGAACATCCATTTCCTGCGGGCGTCGAAGATGGCGTGCGGGCATTTCGCTGTGTTGCGCGGCGTGCGAGAGAATTCGACATCGATCCCACGCGAATTGCGGTCATGGGCGACAGCGCTGGCGGCAATCTGTCAGCTGTCGTTGCTCACAAAACCAAAGGCGATTCCCTTCGACCGGCCTTGCAGGTGCTGATTTATCCGGCCGTCGACGGAAGTTGCGCCATGAAATCGCAACAGACATTTGGAGAAGGTTGGATTCTCACGAGCTCCAAGATCGAATGGTTTTACCATGTTTACGTGGGAGACGATCAGGCCGTACGCCTTCAGCCCGACGTTTCACCTCTCTTCGCGGAAAACTTCCAAGGATTGCCCCCGGCCCTGGTGTATACGGCCGGATTCGATCCACTCCGTGACGAAGGAATGGCCTACGCCGCACGCCTCGAAAAAGAAGGAATTCCCGTACGGCACCATTGCTTCACGTCACTCACCCATGGTTTTGCGGCGATGGGACCCGTTTGTCCTACCGCCCAAGATGCAGCACGACAAATGGCGCACGAAGTGAGTCGCGCGCTTTATGACGGCTTCTTGGCAACCTGAATCGAGGGCACAATTGACGGGCGTTCAATACCTCGACGAACTTTTTTCCGCCATTCGGGACACCGCCGATCAGCTCGGGGCAGCTGATTCTTGGCTCGCAAAGGCTGACGCTTCTCCCCATTTGCATTGGCGCATGTCTTTTTTGCAGGCGGCGCGCAATGCCCACCTTACGGCGCAGCGACGGTTTGGCGATGCAAACCGTACCCTGGCAACCCTCGGTCCTCCAGATCGCCTTCCCAGTCTGCTCGCTGGAATTCCCGAGCGCCTCGGAGAACTGCGAACGCGCCTCGAAGCATCGGAAAAACGCCTTGGATCGACCCTGGACAGGGTCATGCAAACTCCACGCGGACAGGCATGATTTTCTTTGGTGCACGAACGTTCTCGTGGTAGGGCACAACGCGAGGTCATTTCTCGATGATGGTCCAAGAAAAACGCTACTCCTGGCTTCGATTACTCTTCAAGTATCGCGGCACGGCCCTGCCGCGTATGCGCGGTCGATTCACCTTCACGACCCTCCTTGCAATCACCATCACGGCCATCGACCTCAATCTTGGATTCTTTCACCCCGATTTGACGACGATTCCCTTTACTTTGTTGGGTTTGGCCCTCGGCATCTTTCTCGGCTTTCGAAACAACACGAGTTACGATCGTTTTTGGGAAGCCCGCAAGCTATGGGGCGCGCTCGTCAATACCACCCGAAGCATCACGCGGCAAATTCTCACGCTCGTCAATGACCCAGATACTCCGTCGTCGAGCAATGTTCCGGTCGAGAATGACGAACTCGTTGCTTATCGGCGCGAAATGGTTCACCGCGTCGTCGCCTACGTTCACGCGTTCCGACATCACTTACGGGATCAGGATCGCGTCGATGATCTGAACCCCATGCTTTCCAATGACGAAATTCAATCACTGCGCGGCGAAATCAATCGCCCCATTGCCATTCTGCAGCGCCTCGGGGATCGATTTCGCGACGCCTATCGAAAAGGTTGGATTCATCCGCAACACGTGCCCGTGCTCGAGCAAAGCTTGGTGACCTTGACCGATATTCAAGGAGGCTGCGAGCGAATCAAAAGCACACCCATTCCTCTTTCGTACACGTCGCTCATCCACCAAATTGTCGCCATTTATTGCCTTACGCTCCCCTTTGGCTTGGTCAAATCCGTCGGAGCTTTCACCCCCGTCGTCGTCGCTATCGTCGCATATGCCTTTTACGGCCTCGACGAGATTGGTGACGAGATCGAAAATCCGTTTGGCACCGACCCCAATGACCTTCCCCTTTCAGCCCTGTCGACCATGATTGAAGTAAATCTGCGCCAACGACTCGGCGAATCGAACCTGCCGCCATTACATAAACCCAAGAGCGGCGTCCTTCGATGACGCACTGAATCTTTAACGCTGCGTCAATTTGCTCGACGCACCGTCACGTAACCCCGAAAACAAAACGCAAGTTTCAAGGGCGAAAGACCTCGTGAGGGCTTGACATATGCTCGTGCTTTCAATTTTCTTGGGGACAGCGGAATCTTGCATTCACAACGCCCTGTTCTTTCTGGGCCCAGGTCAACATTCATGTTGCAATTTACTCATTGTGAACAAGCATTCGATTCGGTACCGATCCCGATATGGGTGCTCGACATCCAGAACTTTCGCATTCTGTGGGCAAATCGGGTCGGCCTTGAATTTTGGAATGCCGAAAACAACACGGAACTTGCCGCGCGGGAAATGTTGGATCGAGCTCCCGAAGCTGTATTGGTTCGACTTCGACAAACCATACTCCGAATTCATGCTGGGGAAACGTTCCAGGAAGATTGGACCTTTTTTCCCAAGGGCAAACCCATGCCCGTGATCCTGCACCTTCAGCCCATTCGCTGGACCGACGGGCAGGTGATGATGTTGAATCAGGCGGTCAAAGTCGAAGAAGCTGCCAATGACGTGACCATTCGCGCGCTAGCGATGTTGCGCCATGCCAAAGCCACGCTCGTGCTCGTAAATGCAGACGGGACGATTCTTTTGCAAAATGCCGGGTCGGTTTTGGAATTCGGACGCTCTCAATCATGGTTTCAGTGGATTACCGATTCGATGCTTGGCCCCCAGATTATTCGCCAGGCCTTGGAAGGGAATCTCGTACGCGTCGAAACAACGGTACGTACGGCCCAAGGTGAGCGCACCCATGCGATCGTAGCTCATGAATTACGTGACCCCATAGGTGGTGCATGGTGCGTGCTCATTCAACACTTTGACGTGACCGAACGAGTCGCCGCCGAACGTTTGGCGCATGAGCAATTTGTTCAATTACGCGATCAGCAGCGCGAAATCTTCGAATTGTCAACGCCGTTTTTGGAAGTTGGTGCGCACACCTTGGCGTTACCCCTGATTGGCCGAATCGACGAGGCGCGGGCGAACGAAATCACCTCCCGATTGCTCGACATGGTCGCCAAACGCAGCATCGAGCGGGTGATTTTGGACATTACCGGGGTCATTTCCGTGGAATCATCGAATCTTCTTTTTTTGCGCCGTTTGGTCGGTGGTCTCAAACTTTTGGGCGCCAAACCCATTGTAACCGGAATTCGCTCCGATCTCGCCCGTATTCTTGCAGCATCGGACGAGGGTTTGTCTGGAATTACTATCCGCCGATCTTTGGCCGATGGTTTGACCAGCTCCCAACTGTTTTCGAGTCGCAAGAATTGACGATTTTTTTTGGATGGATGATCATACTCCTCAATTCCTCGCGACACGTGCGCGACACCCACACGGCCGGCACGTAAATCCAGCTTGCCCTCGACTCCAAATTCGCCTACATCTGTCTCGCCCATGGTTCAGCCCGTTTCCGATCATCCCGCCGTCGACAAATACGCTCGCCACATCAATCCCGCGTTCGTGAAGCTTCTCGGCGCATTCGGATACGGGCGCGTGTTCGTCCGGGCCACAGGCGCACGCATGTGGGACCACGAGGGCCGTGAATATCTCGACTTTCTCGCCGGCTTTGGCGCCCACAACCTCGGGCACAATCACCCACTGTTGCGCGAAAAAATGCGCGAATTCTTGCTCGATGACGTCCCCAATCTCGTCCACGTCGGACCGCCCGTCCATGCCGCCGAACTCGCCGAACAACTCGCCCAACGTGCTGGCCCCCTGACTTCCTGTTTATTGTCTTGCACTGGCTCCGATGCCGTCGAAGCAGCCTTGAAATTGGCCCGCGCCGCAACGGGAAAAAAAACCCTCATTCATTGTCAAAATGGTTATCACGGTTTGAACCTTGGAACCTTGTCCGTCGATGGGGTTGCCCGAATGCGGGAGCTTTTCGAGCCGCTCTTGCCAGCTTGCGAACAAGTTCCTTTTGGCGACCTTGCAGCGCTCGAACGTATTCTTTCCAAACGAAATACCGCTGCATTTCTTGTGGAACCCATTCAAGCGGAAGGCGGCATGGTGGTGCCTCCGAGCGGTTATCTTCGCGCGGCCCATGACCTGTGTCGCAAGTATGGCGCGCTCTTCATTCTCGACGAAGTGCAAACCGGCCTTGGGCGCACGGGAAGTCTTTTTGCCTGCGAATCCGAAGGTTTTTTCCCGGATGTCTTGGTGCTGGGAAAAGCATTGGGCGCGGGGATGACTGCCATTTCCGCGACGCTCACGACACCCGATTTGCAAAAACGAGCGTTTGGCACGATGGAACGATTCGATCTCCATGGATCGACCTATGCCGGCAATTCCTTTTCGTGTCGCACGGCATCGGCGGTGCTCCAAATCATCGACGGCGAAAAATTGTCGGAAGCAAGCAAAACCAAGGGAACACGTTTGCTGCAAAAACTGCAGGGGCGTTTGTCGGGACATCCCCTCGTACGGGAAATTCGCGGACGCGGCCTGTTTGTCGGAATTGAACTCGGTCCCACAGAAAAAGGCGGATTGCTCCATCGGGCATTACCTGGCGTGGTCGAAGCCGTCTCCAAACACATTTTTGGGCAATGGCTCGCCGTAAGGCTGCTGGAAGAAGGTGTCGTGGCGCAACCGGCGAGTCAACAATGGAATGTGCTCAAACTCGAACCGCCGCTCACGGTGACGGACGAAGAAATCGATACGGTGGTCGAAAAAATAGGCGGACTTTTGGATCAATATCGAGAAGTTGGACCCATTGTTCGAGATGCTACCGAAAGGCTCGGAAAACAGGCCCTCGGTGGATGGAGGTTCGGATGAGCCTGGCACAACTCAAAAAAGACGCCGTATTCGCGGCAGCCATTTTTCAAAAAAAACCATTTTCCTGTTTGATCCAAGTCACCAATCGTTGCAATATGGAATGCAGCTTTTGCGACTTCTGGCCCCATCCCGCGCCTCCAAAGCAAGAATTGTCTCTCGCGGAATACCAACGCGTCGCGGACGAACTCGCGGAGCTCGGCTGCTTCGTTATTTCGGTCGAAGGGGGTGAACCTCTTGCGCGACCGGATATCGTCGAGATTGTGCGCATCTTGTCGAAAAAGCACATCACGGCCCTGTTCACCAATGGTTGGTTTGTCACGGAAGAAAAGGCCAAAGCATTGTGGGATGCTGGGCTCGTGCATGGCAATGTATCCATCGATTATCCCGAGGCTGCAAAACACGACGGCAAACGACGTCTTGCCGGGGCGACCGATCGCGCATGGAAAGCCGTCGATATTTTCCGCCAAACTGCCCCGCGTGGTGGAAAACAGGTTCATGTAATGACGGTCCTCATGGAAAACAATTGGCGCGACCTCGAAGCATTGCTCGAACAAAGCAAAGCCCACGACGTCGGCCATCAACTGACGCTGTTATCCATTTCCGGATATCGACGAGGCAAAGAGGGCCCGGATCGCATGCCGCCGATTGGCGTCGCCGATCACGTCCTCGGTCTTTGGAAAAAATACCCTCATCTGCGCTATTTCCGCGATTACTTTGCGCGTATCGATGATTTTTTGAATCAAGGGCCAATGCCCACGTGTAGCGCGGGAAAAACCGGTTTCAACATCGATCACGTCGGCAATGTCTCTCCGTGTATCGAACGTATTCAAGAGACTGTTGGAAACGTGCGCGAAGCAAGTTTGTCCGAGCTTTATCGACGACTCGGGGACAAACGCGAAGAGATCGCGCAATGTCAGCAGTGCTGGACGGCATGTCGCGGCATCAACCAAAGTTTGGGTAATGGCGGAACGGTACAGGGGCTCATCGATTTGGCTACGCGTATGCGTACTTCGTGAGGATCTTTTCGAACCCAAATTGTTTTGTTTGGTGACGATTATCAGCCGAAGGTCTTGAATTTGCGCTAAGCTGCGCGCGATGCAGGTTCTCTCGGTTGGTCCCGTCCGCACAGGCTCTTGTGTCTGGCAACAGCGTGGTAGCGTCATCCTGACGGTCGTTTGCAAAACGACGTACTGGCTCAGGCCCGGAGAATCGGTCATTGCGCCGGAACAAGAAGCGATCAACGAAGCGGATGATCACTGGGACGACGATCCGAATCGCAGCGTGCGCGCACCAAGCGATATGATGCCCACGAAATTGCGTCCCGAAGTCACGCTCGTGGGTTACGCGTACGCGCCGAACAAGCAACTCGTGCGCTCTCTCGTCGCGCGAATGATCGTGGGGGATGTCGACAAGTCGATCGAAGTCTTTTGTGATCGAACGTTTTTGCCCGATGGCACGCTGCAAGAAGGCACTCGTTTTTCACGCATGCGTTTGACGTGGGAACGTGCAGGTGGTGGCCCGCAAACGAACAATCCCGTAGGCATGCGCGTCGATGCGCGGGACTCATACGGGCGACGTGCCGTGCCAAACCTGCAACCTCCGAGCATGCACGTCTCGAACGTCGACGAATTCATTCCTCCGGTCAGCTTTGGTCCCATTGCTGCCAATTGGCCACTGCGCGCAGATCTGATTGCCCGCGCCCCGCAAGCCGTCGCCGAGGGCCTCGAAGGACCAAGCGCCGCGTATTACAACGCCGCTCCTTCGGATCAATTGCTCACGGTGCTCCGCGACAACGAACGTATCGTCCTCGAAAACTTGCATCCCGAACACGCGCGTCTCGTCACGAATTTACCTGGTTTTCGTCCGGCGATTTTCGTCGATCGCGGACGCGGACCCGCCCAACGTTTGCCCACGCGAGCCGATGCATTGTGGATCGATACCGATCGCGGCATTGCAACATTGACCTGGCGTGTGCAAGTACCGCTGGCCCACCCCGACGAACCCGGACGAATTCTCGTGGGAATGGAGGCTCCAGGGCTAGAAATGACCGCCGCGGCAATCGCCCAAGGGATCACCGGCGAACGTCCCATGGATGACGACGACGATGATCACATCATCGAAACAATCACCACGACGGGGTCATTGCTGCCGGCCGGCGCAGCATTACCATTTGCCGCAAAACGAGCCGCTGAAGCGCCACCAGCTCCACGCGAACCCATGCGTTCGGTGGTCGATTTGCCGTTTCACGCGCCAAACACGCCCCCACCAGCGCCACCGGCAGCGCCACCGCGTCCCTCTTGGTCTCCCACGACCACCCAAGCCGCGCCACGCGCCCCAAGTCTCAAACCGATGTCAGTGCCCGCGGCCGCCGCACCGGCATCGGCCCCTCGTCCCGTTTTACCTGGAACGCCCGTAGGTCCGGCTCCCGGAGCACCTCCGGTTTCTCACGCCACACCCCCGTTTGTCCCGACAGCACCTCCGATACCTCCAATACCCCCAATACCCCCGGCTCCTGCAGCATCACCTCCGCCTCCGCCCGTCGTCGCTCCACCTGCCCACATTTTGGGTACGCCTCCAGGTTTGTCGAATCAAAACATCGACAGCGGGGCTGCTGCGGGAAGCCCTTGGGTCGGTTCTAGTCCGGGAGGCCCAATTCAACGGGAAACATTTGGGACCCAAGCAGCCGCCGCAGCCGCTGCTGCTGCCGCATTGACCCCGCCCAAAGATGCCCAAGCCGACGGCGGAGCGCTCGCTGCCTCCAATGAAGCTGCTGGCGTTCGTCCGTGGAGTGCCCCGCGCCGAGAATTGCGGACGATCTTGGGACCCGACGAATTGGTTGCGGACAAACCCACGGTCAGCCGCGAGCTTTTGCATTTGGTGTGGTTCGACGCGACGTTCGTACCGCGCATTCGTCGCGTGGCGGCGTGGAAAAAAATCCTCTCCGAATTGGAGGAACGCGGACCCGACAAAGCCATCGACGACGTCATGGCGGGCAAAGAAGCTTGGGAAATCGAAGATCGCCGCGAGATATTCGAGATTCTAGCCAAAGGCGAACGGGCCGATGATCGCCGCGTCGTCGAATTGATGGACGAGGCCATTTTGGAAGATGGCAAATTCGCTACCCCCATCATTTTGGTCGGATGCGAGGCCGAAATGCCGTTTGACGAAATGGAAGTTCTGCGCGCCCTCTCGACCGCCGCATCTCCCTTGATTGGACCCACGGACGAAATGCTCAAAGGAGCCGTCGAAGCCGCCGAAAAGTTTTTGGCCCGCTCCAATTCGTCTTATGCCCCCGTCGTTCCCGAAGGTTTGTCGAACCGCATTCGCGAAGCGTTTGCTCGCGAAAAGAAAAACCTGCCGCCGGACGCGCTGGATACCCAAGTCGAGCGCGCATTGCTCGGTGGACGACATTATCAAAAGCGCGATGTTCTCGGCGGAACCTATCTGCGCATGTTGCTCCGCATGACTCAGGACGGCCAACCCCTCATCGGATACGCACCTGAAGACATCGCTCGAAAATTGCCCATGTTTCGAAGATTCCGCGTGCGGATCATTGCCGAATTGCATCCCTGGCAGGATCAATACGAGACGCGCCGAGAATCGCTACGAGCCCTCGCCATTGGTACGGTGACGTATTTGGATCGTAATGCTGGTGGGGAAAAAGGCAACGCTCCAGCCAAAAACTGAAGCGCATCGCCTCACGTCGTAAAAATGCCCTTGTTCGCCTGGACAAACGAGACGATACCTTCGGTGATTTCGTCAGCGATTTCGCCTCCGCGCGTCATCGTAGCATTACGATCTGCATCATTGGTGATGAATCCCAATTCGATGAGGATCGATGCCTTCGTCTCTTTGCCGAATCGCGACAAATTGATCACGTACAGGTTATCGCGTGGTTTCGCTCCGCGAGTCTTGATCACTTTCGCTTGCGCGGAAACCGACGAGGCCAGCGATTTCGAGTTCTTGTACGACGGATGAAAAATCACCGATTGCCCCGACGCTGAGGCCCCTGCCGCATCCAAATGCAAACTCACGAAGATATTCGCTTTCTTTTCCTTCGCAATGGCAACACGCCAACGCAATCGCGGACGCAATTCGGAGATATCTCCGTCACGAGTCAAATGTACCGACTCGATGACTTCGGTTTTCGCTTCGAGCTTGGATTTGAGCACTTTGGCGACTGAAAGCGCAATGTCTTTTTCGTAGATCTTGCCCGATACCGCCCCTGGATCAATCGGCGCTTTGGCACTCAACCGATCGCCATGCCCCGGATCGATAACCACGATCACGGCACATTTCTGCACCGCACCTCCGGCTTGCCCACCAGCAGCCGCCTGCTCTTGTTTCGGCGAGACGTTCATGTGAGTTGGTCCTCAGGATCAATTTCATGAAACTCTTCGAGCTCGGCCATGCCCATACCCGGACCTGGTGCGTGATCGCCTTCGTTCGCGCTGGTTTGTCCCTTTTGATCCTCCGGCGGCTCCTTGTCGAAAGGCCATTCGGGCTTGGCCACTTTGCCATCACCCGGTTCACCGCGTTCGTTGATCCAAACCATTGTCCCGACAATCGTCACCCCTCCGCCGTGTAGCGAAATGAATCCGCCCGGCGCTTTGATTGTCGCATTGCTCCCAGCTTCGCCCACCCAATCTTTTCCGGCGACATGATGCACTTCGTCTTTCGCCTCGAAGGCGACGCGTCCCTCAATCGATTCATGCCGGCTCTTTTGCACGGAAACCGATTGCTTCCCATCGACTTTCTCGCTGCGATTTCCTTTGACGACCTGATGCACGTTGGCGTGATACGTCTCGTTCTTGGCCTTTTTCGTGACCATATCGAGATCTTTGCCAATGAGAATGCGCCGATTTCCTAGCGTTTGCTCGTCTTCGTCGTTTTTCACGAGCTTTTGGCGATCATGGACGATCGTCATGATTTCATCGTTGTTGACGTTACGCGTGCGATTCTTTTGCGCTTGTTCCCAGACCAACTCTTGTCCGGCGAGATCCTCCATCATGATTTCATTAAAACCATCAGATCCCAGGGAAGAATCGCTCTTCCACGTGCTGCGCGTCTTGTGTTGCGGAAGTTTGTGCGGAACCGTCTGCGCTGCATTGTAAACGCGCCCGGCAATGATCGGAAAATCCGGATCACCCTCCAAAAAGGATACCAGCACTTCTTGTCCGATACGCGGCAATGTCACATTGCCAAATCCCACGCCACCCCAACCTTGATTCACACGAATCCAGCACGAACTGTGTTCGTCATTCTTCCCTTCCCGATCCCAAGGGAATTGTACGCGTACCCGGCCAAACTCGTCGGTATGGATTTCTTGCCCTTTTGGCCCCACGACGGTAGCGCTCTGCAAGCCGTGAATGATTGGTTTCGCCGTTTTACGCGGCGGGCGATACGCAGCATCCGCAAAATGCGCTTCGACGTGAAATGCGAAATCGCCGGTGTCGGTTCCAGTCAGCTTGGAAGCTATTGCCAGCAATCGCTTTTTCGCCGAAATGCCTGAATGTGGATGCCGACCAATCGAGAAAACCGCGCCCGGCGCCAAATCGAACGTATTGGCTTCGAGGTTCACCGTGTGGTCACCCGCGCGTTCGGCTTCGAGCGCCCGATTGGCCAGTTCATTACCATAAGCTGGATCATGACGCGCAAAGCCGAGGTCATCGGCTGAGGGGGTTCCCGCCGCTTTGCCCGTTTCTGCAAAGAACGAACCCGCGTCGTAATGGTATTGCTCGAGCTTGCCTTCGATTCCGCCCTTTGCTGGAGCTTTCCCAAATAACGCGACAGCTGGTTTGCGCGGATCGTAATCGCGAAACGTTGCGGCTCCCGGACGAACATGCCGCCCGAAATTCACCTTCGTGACATATTCCCGCTCCGCCGATTCACTAGGCGTATCCACGAACGGAATGGCCGCTCCAGCTCGTGGTTCATGATGTTGCAATGCATCACCAAATACCGGACTACTCGAACCTTCTGCAAACGTAAAGGCAATGCCCGCTTCTTCGAGCAGCCGACTCATGAAGTCGTAATCGCTCTCGGCGTATTGCACCTTGTATTCCAATTTGGGATACGTCCCGCTGAGCCGCCATTGCGGAGAAATGCCCCATTCTCCAAGCAATTTCGTCACGATGTCGGGAATCGACAGATGCTGGTAAATCCGATTGCCGCGACGTTGACTCAAGAGCCAAAGCTTCGGGACGATTTCGATCGTGTATGTGGACAAACCTTCCGTACCCGAAAGATCTTGCAATGCTTCGAGTTGTTCGGCGTTCGACACAATCCCGCTCCACGAGCGGGCACCTCCGCCCGCCACGTGCGCGTATCCTGCGTGCACGCGAAAGGTCGCTGGAGCTCCAACGATGGTTCCAAAATCCAAACTATGGTCCGACGAACGCACCAGAAGGTTGATCGTAAACGGATTGGAGATGGATTCTCGAACCGCAAATTGTCGGACGAAAACGTCACGTTGTTTGGAAGCGAGAGATAGTTCGAGGGTGGCCACAGTGGTTCACTCCAAGGCGAGACGTAAAGAACGATCGAGAATCATGCACGAATGAATCACGGTTTTTTGCCCTTCTTTTTCGGGGTGGGCAAGGGCGGCGGTTGCGCTCCTGCAGGCGGATCGATGACCACGACCTGAATCGAAACATTGGCGGGGCCGTATTGGGCTTGCGTCGTTTCGATGAATTCGACGAGCTCCTTGTTTTTTGGCACGGTGTCGCCATACAAATTGAAATTGGCAATATTTTCGTCGCCATTGCTCGTGGCTGCAAGAATAATGCACCCCTCCGAATGACGCGGATACATCCCAGTATGAATTTGCACGCCGGCGAAATTCGGCACATTACGCAATTCGACCGCGTGATGAGTATACGGCTTGGCCAACGCCCCATTACGTGAACTGTCTTTACGCAAATACGCGTCGTACGTGGCCGCGGGAATGGGATAATTCTTCGTTCCGTGGCCGAGGTTGCGCCGACCCGGAGGTTGTTCCGTGGTAAATCCCGTAACTTTCGGCGCTTCGCCTTCTATTTTGGCTTCCAGCGTGCCCGGCGTACCGCGATCGTGATAATTGTATTTTCGTTTGACCGTAATGATGATCTTGACCGTTTTCGGGCAGCCCTGCGTACACGCCGTCCCTGGCGCACCTGTCGCTTGTCCTGCGGCTTGTTCAGCTTGTCCCGCAGTCGTCATCCGAGGGCCTCGTTTTCGACCTGCTGCGGGCGCGCCGGGGCTTTGGTCATCAGCCTCCCGCGCATCTCTTGATAGAGGCAAAAGACGAGTACCGTCGGATCGACCTTGCCATCACGTGCGAGCACACGCTCGCGTTCTGATTTTGCAATTTTGGCCGTTTCGTCGAGCCCGAGCACGAATTCGGTCACCACATAACGACGCAAATCAACATCGAGCACCGCGCCAATGGTTTGCCCACGCGCACGCGTCACACTCGCGCGCACGAATTGCAGCACCGCCTCACGCCCGAGCGGTTTGCATTCGACAGGAAAAGACGAGACCAAATTGCGCGCCATTTGCTCGACGAATTCTTCGCCGAAATAGGCCTCGAGCGCCGCAAATTGAGTCTCGTTCACCCGAATCATGCCTTCATCCCCTCCTCGCCGCCCGCTCGGCTCGGAGCAATGCGGACAAGGAGTGATCTTTTTCTTCGATGAAGATCTCTTCGAGCCCCTCGGACAATTCCCTTTTTTGCGCCCCCGAACACGTGGGCCAAAACCCGCGAAATACTCCGGGATCGTAAAAACGGAAATACACCTTTTCGTGGATCGAATCGAGCTCCACCATCAAGAAACGTCGAAAATGGCGCCGCAAGTCACCAAATTTTTCCCGCGACGAGCAATAAATGCCCCAACGCCTCCCGAAGCCCTCCAAAATGAAACGATCGAGGAGCGCCGAATTCGCCCGCATCGGCCCCACGAGGAATGGCGCCATGTCCTCGAAATTTTCTCCCCCTGCGCCTTCATAAAGCGATTGATGGGTTTCGACGTGTTGCCGCGCGAGTTCCAAAATGCGCCTATCCCGTGCGCCGTCCACGACCGCATAAAGCGGCGCTTGCTCCGCTTCTTTTCGCAGGCGTGGCAATACATCCTGCGCCGCGGCGAAACGCGTTTCTTCCTCGGTTTTCTCCAAATCGACCAATTTGCGGCGTTTCGGAGGCGTTTTCCCTTCGACGTACACCATGAAATCAGTTTCGCCAGCTTGAATCCAGCCGCCGTGCCCAACTTCACCTTCCTTGACGTCCTGCCCACCGAGTCGCGTCCCCGAAACGCTTTTCGCATCCCGCAGCAAACAACGCGCTCCGTCCCATTGCAGCTCGAAATGCACACCCGACATGTTCCCGTCGTGGGCAATCACCAAATCCGCTAGATCGGTGCGCCCCACGCGCAGGCTCTTGTTCGGCTCGAGGACCGTCTTGGTTCCCGCGAGTTTGCCATAACGAACTTCAACGATGAGGCGCGAATTCACGACGACCGACCTGCCTTCTGCCTCGCCGCACGCTCAGCAGCTTTCTTGGCACACTCTTCGCAGAATGGTTTGTCTGTTTGTAATATTGCTGCGGGATTCGAGCCAATGATCACCGTCGGGCATCCCGAAGCAATCGTTCCTCCGTGCGTTGTCGGATCCCCTTTGCGGGCCGCGGGTTGTCCTTCGATGATGACCGAAGGTTCGCCCGCGGAGATCGCCGATCCGCACGCTTCT
>DAOMZH010000201.1:0-13490 GCA_035437985.1 Polyangium sp. (in: bacteria)
GCGATCTGCAGGCAGGTGCATTGAAGGCCTTGGGGCCCGCGCCGAAGCCGCCCATCGAGCCGTACATTCCGCTGGGTACCGAAGGCACGTTGCGCAACAACCGGGTCATCTGCATCGGCTTCACGATTCGAGGATGCACGGTCGAAGGTGAGCGTTATCGATGGCGCGAGTACCTGCTCTATGCGGGGCCGCGGGTTGGTTACTTGTGGCTGATGGAGGAAGACGGAGCGTGGTGGCTCGTCACGCCGATTCCTCCCGGCGAAGTGGCTGTTTCGGGCGGCAGCGCGCTGTACCAGACGAAGTATTACAATTGGAAACAGAGCGTTAAGGCGGAGACGGAGTACGTCATCGGCGAGTTCTACTGGAAGGTAGAGATTGGCGAGTCGGTCCAGGCAACGGAGTACGAAGGTCCGGGCGGCAAAGTCAGCGTCGAGCAGAACAGCAAAGAGGTCACGTACTCGCTCTGCGAACGTTTGAGCCCCAATGAAATTGCGACGGCGTTTGGTGTGAAGGCGCCGAGCGGTGGATCGTCGAGTGGTGAAGGTGGCAGTGGTTGCGGAACGATCATCGTGATCATCATCATCGTGATCATCGTGCTCATCGTGCTTGGCGATTGCGATGGTTGCGGCGGCGGTGGTGGTGGCGTGTTCATCGGCGGGCCGAGCTTTGGTGGTGGCAAGTAAGCAGCCTGGGGAACTATCTGCTGCGCGCCTAAAATCGTCGGTCGACGTCGCTCGAAATCCTGAAGGATTCCTCGCTCCGTCGCCCTAGCTTTCAGGCGCTCGCGACGATACTTCCCTCAGGCTGCGACGGCGTCCGGAACTCACCCTCACCCGTGCCCTCGCCCAATACCCGCGTACGAAAATCCGAGCTCGCGGATTTCTTCCGGATCCCAAATGTTTCGCCCGTCAAACACCGCCGCGTTTTTCATCGCGCGCTTGATGCGCTGAAAATCTGGCCGGCGATACTCGTGCCATTCAGTCACCACCACGAGCGCATCGGCGTCTTTCACTGCGTCGTACATCGTTTCGCAATACGTGATCTTTTCGCCGAAAATGCTCCGAATGTTCGGCATCGCTTGCGGATCGTGACCACGCACCGTGGCTCCCGCGGCGAGCAAGTCTTCGAGCAACGTGATCGCTGGCGACTCGCGAATGTCGTCCGTCTCCGGTTTGAATGCCAAACCCCAGACAGCAATCGTTCGTCCAGATAGTTTGTCGTCAAAGTGATGCAGCACCTTCGAACCAAGCAAATGCTTTTGTCGCACGTTCACACGCTCGACAGCTTGCACGATCTCCAGCTCATGCCCGTACGTGCGCGCCGTCTGCACGAGCGCCGCGACGTCCTTGGGAAAACATGAGCCGCCATAACCCGGACCGGGAAAGAGAAACTTCGGGCCAATACGCACGTCAGCTCCCACCGCTTTGCGTACGCGATCAATGTCCGCACCGACCTTCTCTGCAAGCACGGCGAGGTCGTTCATGAAGGAAATGCGCGTGGCCAACATCGCGTTCGACGCGTACTTCGTCAGCTCGGCAGAACGCGCACTCATCGCGTGAATGCGATCGTTCGTCCGTACGAACGGATCGTAAAGATGGCGCAGAACATCGAGGGCTCGAGGATGGTTCGACCCGATGACGACGCGATCGGGTTTCATGAAGTCGTTGATGGCATCGCCTTCTTTGAGAAACTCGGGGTTCGAGGCGACGGCGAAATCTTCGTTCGTATGACGTCGAATGATTTCTTCGATCTTGTCTGCCGTTCCGACGGGGACGGTGCTTTTCGTCGCGACGACTTTGAAGCCGTTCATGTTCTTGCCGATCGTTTCGGCAACTGCGTACACAGCCGAAAGATCTGCGGATCCATCGGCAGCCGGGGGAGTACCTACGGCGATGAGCACGACTTCGGCGCCGCGAATGGCGCCCACGACGTCGGTTGAGAAGGACAAACGTCCGGCTTTGACATTCTTTGCGATCAGCGTGTCGAGTCCCGGTTCGTAGATCGGAACTTCACCGCGCAGAAGGCGCGCGATCTTGTCCGCGTCCACGTCGACACACGCGACGTCATTGCCGAAATCCGAAAAACCAGCACCCGCGACGAGGCCGACGTAGCCCGTCCCAATGACCGCAAGCTGCATGCGCTCAACCTACCATTTCTTCTAAGGCGCCTAGCGCGCGAGCGAGTCGCACGCACGACGCAAATCCTCAAGGAACCTCGAACGATTGCACACTCCCGCGACATCCACGAACGATGAATCCACTCCGCCCGTCCATGATCGGACCTCGGCTGAGTTCCGTGCATGTAGAGCTACGAACACCACGTGCTCCAAAACGATCTCGATTGTCTTCATGCACCTCGATCGCTGGTCCCGAACGAATTCGTAACGTGACCGTGATCGGATCTCCTTCGACCGTGTACCTCGTGAGCACGAGCTCTGCAGGTCGTCCTGCTCGATACGCATCCCACAGACACGAGCGTGCGGCTTCGTCGTAACCCGGGCCATGTATCTGCGTCTCGTGTCCACACGAAGGCGCTGCGTCACCCGCGGGGAGCGCTGCGGAGCCTTGTGCAGGCGTGTTGCTCGCGGTCGACGAAACGGATTCTTCTCCGCTGCGCGGCTGCGTTTTTGCGTTCGAGCAGCTTGTGGCGAGCATGGCCATGCCGGTGCTGAGAATGAACCAACGTGGGCCGCAAACGAGGGCGTTCATGCCGCTTTCGGACTACCCCGGACAGGCGCATCGGGCAACGTCGATCATGTTGCGCACCTGGTGACGATCGCCGCTGAGTTTGTCCGGAACAAACACCTCACGGCTTGCCGAATCGGAGAAAAAGCCCGAGCCATCCGCGCGCGAGGTAGAGAAAATTCAGCGTCGCGTACATCCAGAAGAAAACGTCGAGTCGGCCGGCGAGGGCGAAAATCCAGATGTGGCTCGGATAGTGATTGAGAAAGCGGAGGAACGTCATCACGAGTGCGCCGATCGACTTGGGCTTGCCCACTTCGTGGGTTTCGTAATGCGCTTCGGTCTTGGTTGCTTCGCCGGAGAGTTCAGGCCGACGGATGAAGTTTGTCAATCCAATCGCAGAGGCAACGATGACGGCACCAACGGCTGCGGCGACGAGAAAACCAGGAGCACCAGCGGGACAGTTGGTGGCATCGAGGCCCAGACCTCCGCGTCGATGCAAGTGAATGCCCACGACAGCCACGAGCAGCACGGCCTTTTGCTCGTCGACGAAAAAATCGAAGAGATGACCTGTTGGTGACGCCAGCTTTTTGTAGCGAGCCAGCATGCCGTCGGCACAGTCGAAGAGGTACGCAAGTTCCAGCACCAGCACGCCGATCAAACTGCCTTCGTAGGTGGGCAGGAGGGCGAGCAACGTTGAGCCGACGACGGCGACGACCAGACTAAGCAGCGTGATCTGGTTGGGCGTGATGGGCGTGCGATGAATCGCAGCTACGAACGCGGCGGCGAGGGGACGCATCACCCACGTGTTCCACACCTGGTCGTGTTTCTTGCGCGTCAGGCGATAGACTTCGGCGGGATTGCCCATGATGGGGCGCGGATGCTAATCCATTGTCGCAGGCTTTCGCTGGGGTTTCACCCCAGACCCGAGCAGGGTCTATCCGACCCTGCACCCGGACCAGCTAGCGCTGGACCCGTTGCGGTTTGTCCGCTACGCGGTCAAACCGATGAGAATCAGCTCTATTGAGGCTTGTTGTTTTTTAATGGCTGAAAGATCCTCGAATGATTTTTAATTCTGTTCGCCAATGGGCATGGTCGCGAATCTTGTCTTTGTATTTGTCGAATTCGTCGACGATATGCCCGAACACTGCGGCTCATTTCGTCAATCGCCTACGCGCCAGAATACTCGGTACTTCGCCCCGGAAAAACAGTTTTGGATCGACCGGACGATCCAATAAATCGATCATGGCCTGATCGGCTTGGGCTTGGATCGTGATGGCATAATCAATCATTGCCTCGCGTTCCGGGACCAACCCTTTGAGTGCGGTCGCCATTTACTCACGTGCGCATTTGCCATAAACCTCGGTTTCGAATGGATCGATAAACATGTTGGCCATGAGAACTCCTGGGTTGAAGTTGGCTGAAGGGTTTCATGACACGCGATTGGGAAACAAGAACCTTGCGTGGTGCCATCAAGGTTTGTTCTGGTCGACTTTGCGAGCAGTGTATTCATTTCAAGAGATGTCCTGGTGGAGTCAGCGCCTTTGGCGACGGTATGCAAGGATTGCAATGGGTGGTCGACGGGTCGGGGCAGGCACGGCAAGGATTGCAATGAGTAGCTGTGAGCCATGGTTGGCGTTTCAAGCGTTGAAATGGACGACGGGGGGGACCGAGTCGGGCGTTGCAACGATTGAAACAAGCGTTGAAGTGGATTTTGTGTGGTGGACAAGGTGTTTGAGGGGCAGTTACGCGCCGAGGGGTGTGGAAGCACCCGAGGACAAAAAATCGTTGTGGATTGATGTACGTGGGAATACGAGTGTGCAGCGATGGCGCTGTGTTATATGGGGGCGTCAAGTGCGAATTCCGGCCTTTCTTTCCTTATGCGCCGTCTGCTTCGTTCAGGTTCACCCAGCCCTGGAAATTGCCCCTTTTTAATTGACACGCGAAATGCGGCACATGTAGTTTGCCCAGGTGGCAAGACGATTCCAGTTCGTGGAAAGCAGGGTCGCCCTGTCGATGCCCCACCAACGGCGTAGGGGATATCGTGGCTCGGCAAGCTAGTTCTGAGATTTGATTCGCATGGACATCCACCACGATGCTTCTTGAACGAGCTTGCGATTGGCTTGGATGGCCTGACGCGCAGCTCGTCCTCGACCCAAAGGGCGAGGGGGCCGCTGTCTGCGCCGCATCCGTCCGACAACGGATTGCTGAACCGCTGAGGCGTAAATGCCCCGGAATCGTTATCGAATCGGGCATCTTGACTGCTGATCCGAATAGCGCGGCGACGTCGAGTCCCCTTGCGATCATTTGTCAGTTTCCGAGCGGCGCGTCACCAGAAGCATTGCAAGAGGCTCATCGACTCGCATGGAACTTCTCGGGCAGCGCATTGCTCATCACGCTAGAGCCACATCGGTTGATGGTTTGGTCGTGTTATCAAGACCCCAATCAGCCCGAGAATGCGAGGCTTGTCTGCGAGCTGCCGACTTCCGAGGACACAGGCGTCCAAACGACGCACCAACAGCAGATTCGCGAGTTGTTGCATTGGGTGAGTTTGATTACGGGCGATATTCTTCGCCGCCACCCAACCCAGTTTCGGGCGGAAGGTCGAGCCGATCGGCTGCTGCTGAAGAACCTTCGCCACATACGGGGGACTTTGCGCGGCGCTGGATTGAAACCCGACGTTTGTCACGATTTGTTGGCTCGAATCATCTTCACCCAATTCCTGTTTCATCGAAAAGACAGCGCTGGCAATGCGTTCTTCAGCAAGACGCTCCTCGCAAAACGCTGTGAGGGAGCGTTACAGCGAGAGCACGTAGATTTAGCGTCCATCCTGCAGGACAAGGACGAAACATATGCGCTTTTCCGCTGGCTCGATGGTCGTTTTAATGGCGATTTGTTTCCGGGGAAAGAGAATCAAACAGACGCCGAGCGTGAGGCTGCGTGGCAGTCTGAGAAGGACGCGGTGCAACCCGAGCATCTCCAGCAGCTTGCCGATTTGGTATCCGGTTCAATCGATACGACTGATCAGCAACTTTGGCTTTGGCCGCAGTATTCGTTCGACACGATTCCATTGGAGTTCATAAGCAGCATTTACGAAGAGTTCCTCAACGAGGACCGCGATGCGACAAAGGCTTATTACACGCCGTCGCATCTGGTGGATTACGTGCTCGATGCCGTTTTGCCGTGGGAAGGCGACGAGTGGAATCTGCGCATTTTGGATCCCTCGTGTGGGTCCGGAATCTTTCTGGTAAAAGCGTTTCAGCGGCTTATTCATCGGTGGCGCAAGAAGTTTGGTCGCGACCCGCTGGTGAGAGATCTGAAACCGCTTCTCGCCGACAATATTTACGGCGTCGATTACAATTCCGACGCGGTGCGGGTTGCCTGTTTCAGCCTGTATCTTGCAATGGTTGACGCCATCGATCCAAAGCATTACGTCACGCGCGAAAAGGTCTTTCCACGTCTACGAGGCACACGGCTCATTGCCAACGATTTCTTCGACGAGACGACGGAAGGTTTTCGTAGCGTCGATGATTTCGGATCGTTCGACTTGGTTCTTGGCAACGCTCCGTGGGGGGACGGCTCGGTCAAGGAAACATCCGATGTCGCCCCGCAACAGCCACGAGAATCCGGTCGACGAAAGAAGAAACAGGACCAGCTGACGAAAGCCGAGGCATGGGCCGCAAACAATCAATGGCCGATTGCCAATCACGACATAGGCCCACTTTTTATTGCCAAGGGTCTGCAACTCATCAACAAAACCGGTCGAGTGGCAATGGTGCAACCTGCGCCACCGTGGCTATATCAACGGGCGAACCCGGCAGTCGCCCTACGCAAAAAACTTTTCGACTCGTTTACCACCGATGAAGTCACAAATCTGTCTGCGGTTCGGCATGAACTATTCCCCGACGTAATCGGCCCTGCGTGCGTGATGGTGGTTGGTCGAGGCGAACCCGCACCCGACACTTCGCTTTACTATTTCACGCCCAAACCACGACGAATCTCTCCGGAGTCCACGGAGATTCGTATCGAACCGCGAGACGTCTCTCGGATCACACACGCGGAAGCTGCCATTGATCCATTGATGTGGTCGGTGCTCGCTTTGGGAGGACAAAGAGACCTCCAGCTCATTCGCCGTCTTCAACAGAAAACAAATCTCAAAAAGCTGAAGGCGGAGGGCAAGGTTCTGACACGGATGGGGGTCATCCCCGGCGATAAGCAAAAGCCGCTTCCCGACCTGAAGGACAAACCATATTTTGAAGCAACGCAGTTTCCTGACAATGTGTTCTTGACGTTGGATGCGGATGATGTACCGGCGTGGAAGGAGCCGCTGGTTGACAGTCTGCACGGAATTGCTGACTACGAAGAGTTCAAGAATCCACAACTCCTCATCAAGCAAAGTTACTCCACGACAATTGGTCGATTTCGTGCGGCACTTGTGCGATCGAGTGATCCAGAATGGGGAGTCGTTTGCAAAGAAACCTATTTGTCCGTTCGAGACCTTTCGCTTGATGGTCGGCATATTCGAGCGGCGTGCTTGGCCTACAACAGTTTAATCGCGACCTATTTTCTCTTTTTGACAAGCAGTCGCCTCGGCCATTACATCACCGAAGTGCCGACCAACGAGTTGGTAGCTCTCCCGCTTCCGAGCGATTGCCCGGATCTGACGTCCATCACGTCATTCGCAGAGATTGACGATCTCGCTCGGCAGTCATTTGGTCTAACGCAGGCAGATTGGATCATTATTGATGACTTGATCAAGATTGTCCTCCCTGACGTGCTCCGAAAGGCTCCCGGTCCAGGTCGAAAGGTGACAGTTCGCAAAGCCGTATCTGGCGATGACGAGCCTGAGCTTTCGGCTTACTGCCACACGTTCACGCGCGTTCTAAAAAGCACGTTTGGCAAGGATCGGCGTGTCGTGTTTACGATCTATCAAGAGCCAGATGCCGAGCGGGTTCCTGTTCGAATGGTGACGCTCCACTTGGACTGGCAGGGTCGAGCGCCGCTGACCATTGAACCCATCGCCGCAAACGGATTGCTTGATGAGCTTTCGAGGTTTCATCGCGACGTGCTCAGCAAAAAAGTGCGTTCTGCGAATGGCGAGGGATTAGGTTTCCAACGAGTCGCATTTTTTTTCCACGCGCACCAAGAAAAACTCGTCCGCGTCCAGAATCTCACGGTCATCAAGCCTGACGAATACCGGTATTGGACACGCTCGCAAGCCATGCGCGACGCCGATGAACTGGCCGCATCGATCATGAAGGCCGCAGATCGGAAAGGGGCCAAGCGATGACTCGTCGTCCAACACCAAGCGAATTGATATGGCCCGACGATTCTTTGGATTCCGAGCTGCCCATCGCGTGGGCCGCAATGGTGACGACCCAGGTCTTGGATTGGATGTGGCGGGCTTTTGATCTACTGCGTGCGAACCATTTGGCGCGGATCGATCTGACCCAACCGTTGGAGCAAGTGGAGCGAGATTTGGCTGGTATGCATTACGTTGAGATTCAGCGGTTGTTTGGGGCCGAAACAGACGGCTATGCTACCTTCGTTCCAGTTCAGGAATGGTCCGAAATGCAAACACGTTCGTCGGCTTCCGCGAAGCCACCAGCGTATGACTTCGCATTCGTTTGCTCGGACAACCAACGCTGGGCATGGCCACTTGAAGCAAAGGTCGTTTCGTCGCCTGGCGCGTTGGCCGAATACCTTCACGACGTCAATGACAAATTCGTCGGCGGCGTTGCCGCTCCACTGGTTGGAGAAGGTGCAATGATCGGTTATTTGCTGGTCAGCGACACAACGACGGTGTTTGCGAATATCGCGCTACGGCTGAACCAGCGATTGGAATCGGTTGCCGAATTTCCCGGGCGGGCCCACCGTGCTTCTCGCCATTCTCGCACGTCAGCCCCAGACTTGCGTCTTCATCATCTGCTGATGACATGTGTGGATTGAATATAATTCCTTGATGGAGATGCCAAGCTGAACCCTCGCGATTTTATTACGGAGAGCAGCCGCAGCTTTGTACGCGGCCAGTTTCCGTGCCGCTCAGATTGAACCAAGTGTAGCTCGGGGTGCGGTTGGGCGTTTCGACAGCTGGGGATTGCGGTGCTTTTTGATTCTCGATCGGTGGACCGCCTTCGCCACCCATGGTGAAGCTCTTGAGGTCGGCGGTGAAGATGAACGTATTGAGGGGTTGATTCCACGTTTCGTCCTGCTTGTTTTCACCATTCATCAAATTGCCTTGCGAGCACATCGCCAACGGGTTCGTGCTCGTGCAGGTGACAGTTCCGACGCTCTTGTAACCAGCTATGCATCCAGGCCCATTGGCGGCGTCATCTGGGGTCCAGCTGTTCGCATTGTCCCCGTTTAATGGATTGTATACGCACGAATCCCATTGCAGTTTGGTATCGACGAGTTTTCCCGAGGCCAGGCCGCAACCATTGGGGCCCGCGGAGGTGACGACATCTGTATCGACGGTTAATCCGCTGGTCGTCTTCGAGAACTTGATGGGCATGTTGTACTCCAGCACTTGAATGGCACCTGTTGCTGGTGCGCCACCAGAATCGGGGAATCGCAAGGTAATGGTTCCCGGTCCAATGGGATTGGTGCCGTCACCCAAGCTGAGCGTCGTGCCGGTGATCATGAAGTTGCCCATGATTTCATAGGTCACATCCCACGATGGTATCGAACAACCGTTGCCGCTCGAACTGCCCCCGCTCGGGGAACTGGAGTTCACGGTCGTTTCATCTGGACCACAACCAATCAATGATTGGGCTGCAAATGCGACCACGATCAAGCGCGAAGAAAGAATTTTGCCACGTTTCATGGAGTTTCACCTGTCCCGTTGCGTCCTCACGGTTCAAGGGCGCAGTCTCGAAATTAGAACATGGTATCGGCTGTCGAGGGAAGTGAATGCGGCGGTGACTGACATCTAGACACGCGGTGCGAATTCCGGCATCCTAGCGTCAATATGTCGACATTACCGGCGGAAGTGTTGGATTGGCAGTCGCGTGGCAGTCGGACGCAAGTTTTTAATCGGGACGTTTTTGTGCTGGAAGAGGGCAAGGAGCACGAAGAAGCGCTGCTCATCTTGCACGGATTTCCCACTTCGTCTTTTGATTTTCATCGGGTCGTGCCGCATTTCGCCAAACGATTTCGCGTCGTCGTGCACGATCATGTAGGATTTGGTCTCTCCGACAAACCGAGCGATTATTCATATTCGCTTTTGGAGCAGGCTGAAGTCGCGATGGAGGTATGGCGAAAGCTTGGGATCAAGAAAGGACATTTATTGGCGCACGATTATGGAACGAGCGTGTCGACCGAGGTGTTGGCGCGTCGGGAGAAAGGTGCTTGTCCGGTCGAATTGCAAACGGTCACGTTGGCCAATGGCAGCGTTTTTATCGAGCTGGCGCATTTGAGTCCTTCGCAAGTTCTTTTGCGAAATAAGGTCGTGGGACCCCTCTTTGCGTCGCTATCGTCCCGACGCATTTTTCAGGCGCAGCTGCGGCGAATTTTTGGAACACCCGATTCCGTATCGAAAGAGGAATTGGATGCTGCCTGGGACCTGCTCGAGCATGACAATGGCAAATACGTTTTACCGGCCATCTCGTCGTACCTCGATGAACGCACGCGTTTTCGAGAACGCTGGATTGGGGCTTTGCGGAGACTCGATATTCCGGCGCATGTCTGTTGGGGTAGGCGAGACCCGATTGCGGTGCCCGCGATTGCCGAAAAATTGGCGACGACGATTACCGGCGCCCGACTGACCTGGATCGAAGAGCTTGGGCATTACCCCATGCTCGAAAATCCAACCCAATGGGCGGAGAACATTCTTTCGTTTTACAAGTGATTGTTCAACCGCTTCGTTGCTCCAAACGCTCGCGATACGCGTCGAGGACGTGACGAATTGCATTTTCCGTGGCGCTTCGCACGCGTTCGACATCCGCATCATTGGCGGGATCTCCCGCTGTGTCGATGGGAGGGAGTAAGTAATAATCGAGCGGTACGCGGGCTGGATTGAGCGAGGTGGGAATGGGGATATCGTACCGTGACGAACCGGCAAACATTCGTCCCAGCAAGGATTCGCGTTCCTCGAGTTGAAATAGTTCGTCGATGCCCGTCGCGGCTACGGGAATGATGGGAACCTGGGCGCGCATTGCGACTCGGGCAAACCCGGCGCGTTTATTCCATTGCAGAGTATACGCTTGGCTCGACAATTTGAAAGAATCGTCGATGCCCCCAGGATAAACGATGACCTTGTATTTGGCGCGCAAGAGTTCGATGGCGTCGTCGGGTTGTCCGGGAATGGCGCCAAAACTGGTCAAAAATTGTTTTACGACGGGAATGCGCCATAAATTTCGATCGCCCAAAAAACGGGGGACGAGATCACATTCGGAAATCAGGAGCGCGCTGAGAATCCACGAATCGACGCCCACGTAAGCATGATTTCCAACGAGCAGTGCTCCTCCTGATGCGGGGAGATGTTCGGTTCCGTGAAGTTTGGCTTGAAAATGCCTCTCGATTTTACGCGCGAGACGCCGCACCACGGTGGTGTGGGCCAAGGCGTAGCCGGGGGGAATGGTTGGCGACATGGCGCGCAGTGTGGGGCCAATGGGCGCTCGTGTAAAGTGGAGGTGCGCATTCGTGCGCGAGCCTCTTGGTTTTCGCGGCAAAGGATGAGATAGAAGGCGTATGCGTGATGTGACGGTTCGAACGGGCGAAGGAAAGTTTCAACAGGTGGTTCTCACGGGGCCGCACCAAGCATTGGCGGATGAACCGAAGGAAGTCGGGGGCGACGACGCGGGTCTTGCGCCGTTCGATTATGTATTGGCTGGGCTTGGGGCGTGCACGTCGATGACCGTGAAAATGTATGCGGATCGGAAATCGTGGCCATTGACGCAGGTGAACGTTGATTTGAGAATGAACAAAGTGGATGACGGATATCGAATCACACGGTCGATTCGTCTGGACGGGGACCTGTCGGAGGAGCAGCGTACGCGATTGCTCGATATTGCGAACAAGTGCCCGGTACACAAGATGCTGACGGGGAAAATCGAGATTGAGACGGCGCTGGTGGGGTGATGATCGGTACTGCTCGTTCCTTCACGGATGGATGAACACGACCGTTCCGGTCAATGAACGCGCGGCGCCGTGCCAACCATAAGGCACCTGTGGTTCGGTCCAGAAAAACAGGCGGCGTGCATCCTCCGGCGAAAGATTGACACAACCGTGGCTTTTCGGGCGCCCGAATTTGTCGTGCCAATACGCGCCGTGCAGTGCGTATCCGTCCTCGAAATATTGCACATAGGGCACGTCCCGCAATTCGAATTCCTCACCAACGACATCCGAATCCATCGTCATGCTGATGTATTTCGTGTGAATTCGGAAAATGCCGCGTTTTGTGGCCTTTGAGGTTTCCGGATCATCGAGCCCACTCTCGCCGCTGGCCACGAGCGTCGCGTACACCGCTTTCGTGCCTTCGTAGGCCACGAGCACTTGCTTGGTGATGTTGATATCGATCCATTTTTCGCCGTTTTTGCCCCAAGCGGGCATTTTTTTGGCAGGATCTACGCGTCCAGCGTGGCGATCATCGACCCAGCCGCCGTCTTTCATTTCATAATGCAGAATGCCGCCAAGGATCTTTTGCTTTCCGGTGAGCCCGACGGCGGAGCGCCAAGCTACTTCGCCGTCCGCGACAAACTTTTTCTTGTCTTCGCTCCAAACCCAGCGCTTCGTTCCTTCACGACGAATGAGCGCAAATGGAAAATCGATGTCTTTGCCGATTTCATAGCCGTGGAAATCACTGCCGCGAATCGGGCGGAAGCGATCCGCCGGAATGACCCGCAGATCGGTCGAAACATTGTATCGGCGACCTTCGTGCAAAAACGTCTCGACGAATGCGACACCGTTACGCCGATCGACCTGCCCAATCTTGACGAGATCGTTCGATTTGATGAGGCCCGATAAATTCGGGACGCGACCTCCATTCAACAAATAGAACGGAATGTCGGGGTCGGTGATCTTTTGTTCGAGCGCTTCGAGGGCCGGGGGTGACGGTTCCTTTTTCCATTTCATCCACACGTCGAGGCCATACGTGGCGCCGTTTTCCTTGTCCTTGGCCCATTTCGAGAAATGTGATTTGAGGTTGGGCTCGTACGTTTTTAGTTCTTCGGTCGAAGGAATTTTGGCGTAAACGGGACCGCCGCGCATGGTCACGCCGTACATGTAGGGGAGTTTTTGCGTGATGTCGGGACGTCGCGTGGCGGCTTTGACGATGGGATTTTCGAGGTCGATGGTCGCTTCGGGACCTACGCAGACAAATCCGTAAGGCTTGATTTTTCGATAACCTTGTTTGCATCCGGCCGTGCCGGCAATCTCGGGTTCCATTTCGACGATCGCGCCGGCTCGCAAGTAGCCCACGCGTTTGGCGTTCGGATCGGGTTTGGCAAGTACGTCCGTGCGCATGGCGATGCTGGCAAGGCGCGGGACGTCATTCGGCGTTGCTGGTGGCAAATGCGCATTGCCTGACAAATCGACCAACGTGGGGCCCGTCGGCGCTGGAGGTGCTTCAGCTTCCGAAGATTCGGCAGACGCAGCTGTTTCCGACGAACTGGAAGGTGTGGGAGCGGCGGAATCCGCCGCCATGAGGGAGGGATTTTGCCCTTTGGATTCACGACAGCCAGTGAAACTCGCTGCAATGAGGGCCAAAAAGAAGAACGCGTGATGACGCATGGCGGTCGCGGACGTACGTGCCTGAAGTCGAGCGACTTGTCCAATTTTTGGGTAACGAACTTGCTGCAAAGGTCAAAAACG
>DAOMZH010000202.1:0-13474 GCA_035437985.1 Polyangium sp. (in: bacteria)
CTGGAGTGCTCGCGGATAGAACCTTATCCGAGATGACTGAGGACGAGTTTTTCCAGGCTATCCAGCCGAAAGTTTATGGCGCGTGGAACTTGCATGAAACCACGCGCGACCAGACCCTTGATTTCTTCATCATGTATTCATCGGCCGCCGTTGTGCTCGGATCGCCTGGGCAAGGGAATTATGCGGCTGCAAATGCATTCCTTGATGCTCTTTGTCATGCTCGCGTTGCAAATGGTTTGCCGGGTATGAGCATTCAATGGGGACCGTTTGCCAATGTTGGCCTCGCTGCAGCGGAAGAGGTTCGCGGGAAACGACTTGCCGACCGAGGGAATGCAAGTTTCTCACCCGATGACGGAAACGTTCTTTTCGAGAGAATGCTGGCGAAGACGCCAGTCGAAGTGGCGCTGATGCATTTCGATATTCGTCAATGGTTAGAATTCTATCCGCAAATGGCCGGTGCGCCATTCTTTGCCGAACTGCTACGCGACAGTGGCAAGCAGAAAGGTGCGAAGGTCGGGCGTTTTCGCGACGAACTCGAACGAACTGCTCCTCAAGAGCGGTTGGCCAAACTCACGAAGCACGTGCTCCATGAACTCGGCCAAGTGTTGCGTGTCGATGCGACGAAAATCGATAAACGCACGCCTTTCTCGAATCTCGGCATGGATTCTCTGATGAGCCTCGAGCTACGTAATCGCTTCGAGGCTTCGTTGGGCATCAAATTATCGGCGGCTTTATTATTTACGTATGCTAGTGCCGCAAAATTGGCCAGCTTCTTGCTCGAAACACTGGATAAGGAAACCGCTGGTAACGCTGTTGGTGAAAAGAATACAGCAAATATCGTCCCACCCGCCACCGAGCCGGAATCAACCGCCACCAAGGACGAGGAGACAGACGATTTGCTGGCGATGTTCGATGCATCGGCGGCGCGAATTCGACAAGGGAATCTACGATGACTACACAACCGACGCAACTCGACCAATACAAGTCGCGGCTTCGAGATGCGCTGGGGCTCATCCATGACCTGAAAGATCGTCTCGATGCGCTCGAAAGTAGGGCTAACGAACCGATTGCAGTGATTGGGAAAGGTTGTCGTTTTCCTGGTGGAGGTGCCGGTCCGGAGGCGTTTTGGCAGGTGCTCGAGAAGGGCATTGATGCCGTCCAAGAAATTCCGAATTCACGTTGGCCCCGGAGCGCAATTCCAGGAGAGCGTCAAGAAGCGCGGTGGGCCGCATTGCTCGACGACCTCGAGGGGTTCGACGCGAGTTTTTTTGGTATTTCTCCGCGTGAAGCGGAAACGCTCGATCCTCAACAACGATTGCTCCTCGAAACAACATGGGAAGCATTGGAAAATGCGGGTGAGCGCCCCGACGCACTCGTGGGTTCACGAACCGGAGTATTCATCGGAATTTGCAATACTGATTATCGGTTTGTCGTAACCGAAGCTCGTGCTGATCATTATGATGCTTATTGCGCTACGGGAACCGTCTACTGCACGACTGCGGGAAGGGTCTCCTTTGTTTTTGGTCTCCAAGGCCCGGCCATTTCCATGGACACGGCTTGTTCGTCGTCGCTCGTAGCGATTGCGCAAGCTTGTCAAAGCCTCCGCGCTGGAGATTCGAATCTCGCAATCGCTGGCGGTGTCAACGTTATCCTCTCACCGCTCACCATGGCGCAGCTCCTGGAAACCCAAGCGTTGTCGCCCGACGGTCGCTGCAAAGCGCTTGACGCGCGGGCCAATGGTTTCGTACGTGGCGAAGGTTGTGGCCTTTTCGTTCTCAAGAGGCTCTCGGACGCATTACGCGACGGGGATACGATTCACGGATTGATCCTGGCGTGGGCGATCAATCAAGATGGGCGTTCGACTGGTTTGACGACGCCCAACGTTCTTTCTCAGCAAGATATGCTCCGCCAAACCTTGACACGGGCGAAACTCATGCCGGCGGACATCGGCTACGTCGAAATGCATGGTACTGGGACGGCGCTTGGCGACCCCATTGAAGCGGAGGCATTGCGGGACGTTCTCGGGGCGCCTCGACCAGACGGATCGAAATGTGTACTGGGTGCAGTCAAGACAAACATTGGTCATTTGGAAGGCGCCGCTGGTGCTGCTGGGATCATGAAGATCCTGCTGTCCTTCGAGCACGAACGAATTCCGAAAAACTTGCATTTCCGCCGCCTCAATCCCCGTATTTCATTCGATGGTACTCCTTTCGTCGTTCCCACGGAGAGTATGGTGTGGCAACGTGGTGACAAACCGCGTCGCGCGGGCGTGAGTTCATTCGGTATCAGCGGAACCAATGCTCATATTATTTTGGAAGAGCCGCCAGCGCGCAGGACAGAGCCGCAGCCGACAGGATCAACGATATTTCTGCTTCCGCTATCGGCCAAAAGCCCGCGAGCGCTTTCCACAACGGTCAAGAATTATTCAAAATGGTTGTCCGCGGGAGAGGACCCACCCCTTTCCGACGTCGTATATACCGCAAGCGTCAGGCGCATGCATCACGAATACCGCCTCGCCATTGTGGGACGCAGTCGTGAGGAATTTGTTAAAACCCTTGATGCGGTTGCCCGAGGTGAATTTCCTTCAGGAGTGGTGCAAGGTCAAGTACTTGCGCATGACGCGCCACAAGTTGTCTTCGTATTTTCAGGACAAGGTTCGCAATGGGCTGGTATGGGCACTTCGCTATTTCAGGACGAACCCATATTTCGGACCAAGATTGAAGAGATCGACGCCTTGATGCGAAACCATGCGTCGATCAACTTGCTTGACATTTTGCGAGCTCCCGAAGATTTGTCGCGGCTCGACGAAACCGAAATTGTCCAGCCCGCGCTTTTTGCCATTCAGGTGGGATTGTTCGAACTCTTCAAATCCTGGGGGATCAATCCAGGCGCAGTCATTGGCCATAGTGTTGGTGAAGTTGCAGCTGCACACGTATGCGGCGCTATCTCTTTGGAGGAGGCGGTACGCCTTGTCGTTGTGCGCGGTCGGGTCATGCAAAAGGCGACCGGACATGGGAAAATGGTTTGGGTTGCGCTTCCCGTCAGGGATGTTGAAGAAGCAATTCGCGCACGTAATGCCAACGTAGCCATTGCTGCGATAAACGACCCCGGCTCTGTCGTCTTGTCAGGTGAAACGCGTGCCATCGACACGCTCATCGCGGAATTCGAGGCTCAGGGTATTGGCACCCGTCCCCTTCGGGTCAACTACGCATTCCATAGTCCGCAAATGGAACCATTGGCCATTGAATTGAGTGCCCTGCTGAAATCGATCGATGCTCGTTCCGCGGAATTGCCCATGTATAGCACCGTCACCGGCGGGCTTATTGATGGAACGTCCCTCGGAGTGGACTATTGGAGGCGCAATGTCCGGGCTACGGTGAATTTTTGCCAAGCGGTGCACTCCGCTCTCGATGATGGTTATCGCGTCATCGTTGAAATAGGGGCTCACCCGGTTCTTCTCGCCAATCTCGAGCAGTGCGCGCTCGACAAAAAAATCGCCGTACGTCTCACCTCGACCCTACGACGCAATGCGGATGAACGACGTGCCGTTTTGGAGGCCGTTGCGTCATTACATGTCGATGGAGTCGTCTGTGACTGGAAACAACTGAATCCCAGCGGCGGACGTGTGGTTTCGTTACCTTCGTACCCCTGGCAACGCGAACGGTATTGGATTAAAAATACCAGAAAACGTCCCCTGCCCCAACAAGAGCGCGGTGCGCATCCGTTATTTGGAATCGAATTCTCATCTGCAGCGCAACCAGAATTGCATGTGTGGGAACGAGAATTGAGCATCGATGCCTTCCCTTACTTGGAAGATCATCGGGTTCAGGGAGAAATCGTTTTTCCAGGCGCGGGATATGTCGAAATGGCGCTAGCTGCCGCGTGGCTCATTTATGGCGACCGAAAGATTCACCTCGAAGAGATCTTTTTCGAGCAGCTCTTGGGTTTGTCAAAGGACGACGAACGAGTCCTGCAAATTGCCCTACGTGAAGAAACTCCCGAGCGTGGATCGATTGCGATTTTCAGCAAGCCGAAAGGGGCGGGAGAATGGGTACGACACGCGCACGGCACCCTGTGCGTGCAAGAATTTGGCGAACCTGGTCCGCTCGAACGTACAGACGGTATGCTCGACAATGCCAATGACGTCGACGCTCAGGAGCATTATGAGCGACTAGAGCAACGGGGATTGTCGTACGGTCGGACTTTCCGAGGTGTACGAGAGGTGCGTGTAGGGACACGCGAAGCATTGGCTTTCGTGCAATTGCCCAATGAAGTCGAAGCGGAGCACGAATATCGAATTCATCCGGCATTACTCGACGCCTGCTTTCAAGCGGCTTCTTGGGCGCTTCAAGGCATCGATGGCAACGACACGTTCGTGCCCGTGTCCGTTGGCGACATGCGCATGTACCACGCTCCTTCGCGCACGTTGTGGTTGTATGCGCGCATCGTTCCAGACGCAAGCGACCGCATGCCCGCGATTTCGATTCTAGCCAGCGACAAGGACGGAAGGCCATTATTCGAGATTGGGGCATTACGCGCTCAAATACTAGAGCAAGGTGCCGCGACGAACACCGATCCATTTGCTCGATGCAGATTCGATGTCGTGTGGCAAAAGGCGGATTCGAATTCAAAAAAACAATACCCGATGCATAAACAAAGATCTTGGCTCGTATTGCTCGATGGGGGCAGTTTCTGTCGAAACCTCGTCGAACGATTGCGACAAGACGGCTCGCGCGTCGTAACAGCCGCGGCCGACCGTGAATACCGACAACTGGAAACGGACACGTATCAGTTAGACCCCGCAAGCAACGAGCAATGGTCCAAACTGATTGGAACAGCTTTCGGCAAACAAGGTTGTCAAGGCGTTCTTCACGGTGGTGCATTGCAAGGCGCAGCATGGTCCGACACGACGGAATCGACACTCACCCACGATCTACGAAGCGGACCGCTCGTTGCATTACGCCTCGCGCAGGCTCTCTTGAAACAAGGTTGGCGCGAACTACCCCGATTTTTTCTCCTTACAAGAGGCGCACAGGCTGTTGGACCCGCACCTACGCCTGTATCGATTGCGCAATCGACGGTATGGGGATTGGCTCGCGTCATCCGGGTAGAACAACCGGATCTCGAATGTACCTGCATTGATCTGCCCTCCACGTCTGGCCAAGACGAACTCTCACTCCTCGTGCACGAATTGACGTATGCTGGTGAAGAGGAGCAGATTGCATTGCGGTCGGACGGCCGTTACGTGGCCCGACTCATTCGTGGCTCCTGGAAAAATACTACGAACGCAACTGCCGCAATGATTCGTTCCGATGCGACTTACCTCATTACAGGAGGCTTAGGTGGGCTGGGTTTGTCGCTCGCTACGTGGATGGTCGCACGAGGTGCAAAATACTTGGTTCTCGTGGGGCGAAGTGCTCCGAGCACCGAGGCAGAAAAAGTCGTTCGTGAAATGCAATCCATGGGGGCAAATGTCCATATATCGCGTGGGAATGTTGCGCGCCGGGCGGACGTCGACGCAATGCTCGCGGAAATCCACCGGGACATGCCCCCATTGCGAGGAATCGTCCATGCCGCGGGTGTACTTGCAGATCGCACTCTGCTCGAAATGAACGAAGAGGAATTCTTTCGACCATTTACACCCAAGATATTTGGCACCTGGAACCTTCACGAAGCCACTCGAACCAAGGAGATGGATTTTTTCGTAATGTATTCTTCCATTGCGGGATTACTTGGTTCGCCTGGACAAGGCAATTATGCCGCAGCCAATGCATTTCTGGACGCGCTCGGGCATGCACGAACTGCAATGGGATTGCCGGGAATGAGCATTCAATGGGGACCATTCTCCGACGTCGGCATGGCGTCCGCGGACGAGGCGCGCGGCAAACGACTTGCTTCACGGGGAACTTCGAGTTTCAAGCCCGAAGATGGAAGTATCCTTTTCGAGCGGGTACTTTCACGGCCATCGCCAACGGTTGGCCTCGTGCATTTCGATGTTCGTCAATGGCTCGATTTCTATCCGCAGATGACGGGTACGCCGTTCCTTTCAGAGTTATTGCAAGAATCTGGCGCGGCGAGTTTGATGGAGGGAAAGCATTTCCTGGACGAACTCGAACGAATGGACCCGGAGCGAGCAGCGAAGAGAATAGAAATGCACTTGCTCGAACAAGTCAGCCATGTGGTACGTCTCGACCCGGACAAAATTGATAAACAAACGCCATTCACCAAGCTCGGCATGGATTCCCTGATGAGTTTGGAGCTACGAAATCGACTGGAGAGCTCGTTGGGGCTAAAACTGCCTGCGGCGCTGTTATTTACATATTCCACGACGATATCGTTGGCCAATCACCTGCACGAGCGTCTTTTGCAAGCACGACCGTCTGCGCAACCGCCGGCGGTCGTCACCGAAGTTGCAGAAACAAACCATTCAGCATCCGTCGAGCCCGCCAAGCCCGCCGCCGAGGACGTCGACGAAGCGGCCCTCATCGACAAGCCCACTGCTTTCGAGGATTATTTGAATGAGTAAGGAAGGCGGCCCCCAGAATCCGAAACGGCGCGATCCGTTGACTCAGGAAGCAACTGCATTACAACGCGCCATTGCCGCACTCGAAAAAATGAAAGCACGTCTCGATTCGGTCGAGAGTGCAAGTTCGGAGCCCATTGCCATCATTGGAATGGCTTGCCGTTTTCCGGGAGAGGGCGAGGGGCCCGATGCGTTCTGGAATGTCCTTGACCAGGGAATCGATGCTGTACGCGAAATTCCCGAATCACGTTGGCCCGCCAGCGTGATTTCCGGAGAACCTCAAGATACACGTTGGGCCGCATTGCTCGATGATCTATCGACATTCGATGCAGCCTTTTTCGGCATTTCTCCGCGTGAAGCAGAAACGTTGGATCCGCAGCAACGTATGCTCCTCGAAATGACCTGGGAGGCTTTGGAAAACGCCGGGGTGCGGCCAGAAAAACTCATTGGTTCGCGAACGGGCGTTTTTATTGGCATCTCGAACAATGATTACCAACTCCTGGTGAACGACGCGCGCTCGAGTCAATACGATGCTTATTGCGGTACCGGAAATTTATTTAGTACAGCGGCAGGACGCATATCATTCGTCTTTGGATTCCAAGGTCCCGCCGTTTCGATGGACACGGCCTGTTCGTCGTCGCTTGTCGCCATATCCCAAGGTTGCCAAAGTCTGCGTGCTGGTGATGCGGATTTGGTCGTAACTGGGGGAGTCAATGCGATTTTGTCGTGGCACACCATGGCCTTGCTGCACGCAACGCAAGCGTTATCGGCAGACGGTCGCTGCAAAACGTTCGACGCTCGGGCCAATGGATATGCTCGCGGCGAAGGTTGTGGCATCATTGTTCTGAAAAGACTTTCGGACGCACTGCGCGACGGGGATAACATTCGGGGGCTGATTCGAGGGTGGGCCATCAATCAGGACGGGCGTTCGTCTGGACTAACAGCACCTAATGTGCTGTCGCAACAAACGATGCTTCGACAAGCACTCGTCCGGGCCAAACTAACGCCGACCGATATTGATTATGTCGAAGTTCACGGAACGGGCACTTCGCTTGGAGATCCCATCGAAGTCGATGCCTTACGTGAAGTATTGGGGGGGCCCCGCGCCGACGGATCGAAATGCGTTCTTGGCGCCGTCAAGACCAACATCGGGCATTTGGAAAGCGCCGCTGGGGTGGCCGGAATCATCAAGATTTTGCTCTGCTTGGAACATGGCGCGATTCCCAAAAACCTGCACTTTCGCCGACTCAATCCGCGCATTTCTTTGGATGGGACACCGTTAGTTATTCCAACCGAAACGATACCTTGGCCCCGCGGCAACAAACCAAGACGCGCCGGGGTGAGTGCATTCGGCATGAGCGGGACAAACGCGCATATCATCCTGGAAGAAGCGCTCCCTGACAAACCACACGAGTCGATACCGGAATACGCCGCGTATTTACTTCCTCTCTCGGCAAAAAATCTACAAGCCTTGCGCGCGCTCGCGAAATCATACACGAAATGGTTCGCCGCCGAGCACGACGTCCCCCTATACGATGTCATGTATACGGCGACCGAACGACGCACGCATCATGAATATCGACTTGCCGTCGCCGCAAACTCCCCGAAAGAATTCGCGGACTTGCTCGAGCAATTCGCTCTTGGACAAACTCCGGCTCGTGTCGTGTACGGCCAGGCGTCTTCCCAGGAAACACCACGCGTTGTATTCGTCTTTTCCGGGCAGGGTTCGCAATGGGCAGAAATGGGGAAAACCCTTCTCGAGGAAGAACCGGTTTTTCGCGCTCAGGTCGAAGAAATTGATGCGCTCGTGCGGCACCATGCGAGATTCTCCGTCGTTGATGAATTGTGCGCCCCCGTTGGGCGATCGCGTTTGGATGAAACCGAAGTCGTTCAGCCAACACTTTTTGCTCTTCAAGTTGGCTTGGTAGCATTGCTTGATTCCTGGGGAATAGCGCCGGACGCTGTCATTGGGCATAGCGTGGGTGAAGTCGCGGCCGCCTACGCCAGTGGCGCTCTGGCGCTCGAAGACGCTGTGCGTCTCGTCGTTTGGCGCGGACGAATCATGCAGCAGGCTACGGGTCTTGGCAAAATGGTATGGGTCGCGCTTCCCGAAGCGGAGGCGAGCCTGACTATCACGGGGCTCGAAGACAAATTGGCAATCGCAGCCGTCAACGATCCAAACTCCGTGGTGTTGTCCGGTGAAACCAATGCAGTCGAGGTGGTCGTCGCCGATCTAGAGAAACGGGGTATTGCAACACGTGCGCTCCGTGTCAACTATGCATTTCATAGTCCGCAGATGGCGCCACTCGCACGTGATCTCGTCACGAGGCTCGGGCGATCGACAGCCAAACCCACGAAGATCACGATGTACAGCACCCTCACGGGCAAGCGTATCGAAGGAAATGCTCTTGTTGCTGAATATTGGGGACTCAATGTACTCTCGACGGTGAATCTTGCCAGTGCCGTTCACTCCGCACTTCAAGACGAAACCAATATATTCATCGAAGTCGGACCGCATCCGGTTCTCGTCGCCAGCATCGAACAATGTACTGCAAATCAAAA
This sequence comes from Polyangium sp. (in: bacteria), assembly GCA_035437985.1. Taxonomy (GTDB): domain Bacteria; phylum Myxococcota_A; class Polyangia; order Polyangiales; family Polyangiaceae; genus Polyangium. The sequence continues at coordinate 9,086 of DAOMZH010000202.1, forward strand.
GCGGGATATTCACGTCATTTCCGTATTACGAAGGCAATTCGGTGGACGACGAGCCGCCTTGGAAGTCATTGCATCACTTCATACTCGGGGCTTCGATGTTGATTGGAAGAAGTTCTTGCCCATCGATGGGCGGGTCGTTCCGTTACCCACGTATTCCTGGCAACGACAGCGATATTGGCTCGAGACGAGCGAATCCTCGCCGAAGAAAACGGCTTCCGACCCGATCAATGAATTATTTTATGCCGTTCAATGGCGACAGAAAGGGCACGCCGCAGAGAGGGCAACGAAAACCGGCGGCAATGGCAAGTATTTCATCTTCGGTCATGGGCCTCGGGCCGAAACATTCATTCAATTGCTGGAATCTCAAAAACGAAGTTGCATTCTCGTGCGCAGTGGTTCGCGTTTTGCACGTTTGACTCCGACATCATTCACGATCGACCTTGATAATCCGGTACACTACGATGACGTATTTCGCGAAGGACTGCGCCAGGACGAACGTTGTGCCGGCATCATTTACCTATTTCCGGCAGACCAACTGACGATTCACGAATTGACCGAAGACTCTGTCAATGGCGCATTGACTTGGAATTTCTTTGCAGTAATTTCATTGATTCGAACGTTGAGCGCACAGAAATGGCGTAGCCGACCGCCATTGTGGCTTGTGACGCGAGGTGCGGTCACCGTCGCCGAGGAGCCGATTTCTTCACCGATCCATACCGCACTCTGGTCCCTCGGGCGCACGATTGACCTCGAGAATCCGGAGATTGATTGTCGAAGGGTGGATCTTGCACCAAACGTCGCGGAGGATGACGCCGCAAGATCTTTGTTTCTCGAAATCGATACTGGTGACGGCGAAAATCAAGTTGCAATTCGTAACGGGGAGCGATTCGTAGCGCGCATTGGCCAAACTCGATTACCCCCGCGCTCGGAAATGCAATTCACCCTGCGCGGCGATGCGACGTATTTGATAACGGGAGGGCTTGGGGGACTCGGGTTGACCATTGCCCAATGGATGGCCGGCGTGGGTGCCCGAAACATTGCCCTCGTTGGGCGACGTGAACCTTCCGCAGACGCCCGCACACGGATTCAGCAAATAGAGGCGACTTACGGGGCAAGGGTCTTGGTTTTCCAAGCAAACGTCGCGCAGCGTTCGAGTATTGCGGCAGTATTTGCAGATTTGGCCATTAGCGCGCCACCCATTGTGGGAATCGTGCACGCCGCTGGGGTCGCAACGGAATCTATGCCCCTCGCCGAAACGCGCCGAGATGCATTTGCCAAAGTAATGGCGTCCAAAGCGATCGGTGCTTTGCACTTGCATACTCTGTCATTACCACTTGCCCTCGAATTCTTCGTCCTTTATTCCTCGGCTTCAGCTGTCCTCGGGTTGGTAGGACAAGCAAGTTACAGTGCGGCAAACGCCTTCTTGGATGCAATGGCTGCATGGCGGGCGTCGCATGGTTTGCCCGCAATGAGCATTCAATGGGGCGCATTCGCAACCGTCGGAATGGTCGCGGATAAAGAAATACAGAATCGGATCACGAGCGGAATGACGGCGCTGACGGCCGATGATGGTACGATGGTGCTTTCACGGCTCCTCGAACATCCGCGACCGCACATTTCAGTCATGAAGTTCGTGCCGCGACAATGGCTCGATTTGTTCCCACAGCTTGCCGCGATTCCGTATTTCGCAGATCTCATGCAGGCGCCCCACACGTCTGCAACTGTGCGTTCCTCGACGAACGATCAGAGGTTCCGGGAAAAACTGGCTGCGACCAAAGAGAGCGAAAGAATGACGCTGCTCGAGGAGCATGTTCGCCGCACCTTGAGTCAGATTCTCAAATTACCTGAAAATGAAATCGGTAAACGGTCCCCATTCCAAACGCTCGGCGTCGATTCACTCATGAGCCTCGAACTACGCAATCGCCTGGAATCGTCGATTGGGGTCAAGTTGCCGGCAACTTTGCTTTTTACCTACGTCCATCTCGAAGCATTGACGACATTTTTACTAGCCGAATGTGATTTGACGACAGATTCAGCGATGGAGCCCGTTGCCGCAACGAGCGTCGTCATTGCCGCCGAAGAAAACGAACCGATCGCAATTATCGGCCAGGCTTGTCGTTTTCCTGGAGGCGGGACGAATCCTGAGCGATTCTGGCAATCGTTGATCGAAGGCGTTGATGCGATACGGGAAGTAATGCCAACGCGATGGCCTCGAGGCACAATTCCCGAGGGCAATCCCGGAGCAAGTTATGCAGCATTGCTCGATGATATCGACCAATTCGATGCAGCTTTCTTCGGCATTTCGCCGAGGGAGGCGGAAGCATTGGATCCACAGCAACGAATGCTACTCGAAGTCACGTGGGAGGCGCTAGAGAATGCCGGAGTGCCGGCGGAGCGTTTGTCCGGGAGTAAAACGGGCGTCTACGTCGGGATCACGGGACTCGATTATCAGCACCTTGTTCTGGATCATCCGGAACATCTCGACGCTTATGGGGCCACCGGCACCATGTTGGCAACGGCTGCCGGTCGCTTGTCCTATGTGTTTGGTTTGCAAGGACCGGCGATTGCTCTCGATACCGCATGTTCCTCGTCATTGGTTACGGTGCACTTGGCATGTCAAAGTCTTCGTAATGGTGGAATCTCGTTGGCCATTGCGGGGGGCGCAAATGCATTGTTGGCGTGGCAAACCATGGTGATGTTATCGTCCATGCGTGCGTTGTCTATCGACGGTCGATGCAAAACGCTCGACGCACGAGCCAATGGTTATGTTCGCGGTGAAGGGTGTGGTATCGTCGTCCTGAAACGACTCGCGGATGCATTGCGCGATGGAGATCGCATTCTCGGATTGATTCGAGGTAGCGCAACAAATCAGGATGGGCGTTCGACGGGTCTTACGACGCCCAATGTCTTGGCCCAAAAGGACCTTCTGTTGCAGGCACTCGATAATGCTCACTTGACGTCGGAGGATATCGGCTACCTCGAATTGCATGGAACGGGTACGCCACTCGGCGATCCTATCGAAGCCGATGCTTTGCGCGCAGTTTTCGGCAAAACACGTAGTGATGCCTCGAATCTATATCTTGGCGCCTTGAAAACCAACATCGGCCATCTCGAATCCGCTGCCGGTGTCGCGAGCGTCATCAAGGTATTGAGCGTTTTGCAACATGAGCGTATACCCGCCAATTTGCACTTCCATGCCCTCAATCCACGAATTTCTTTCGACGGAATGCCGTTTGTAATTCCAACTGCTTCCACAATATGGCCGCGAAACGACAAACCCCGACGTGCAGGCGTAAGCGCATTTGGCATGAGTGGAACGAATGCACACATCATTCTGGAAGAGGCACCCCACCAGCCAGCCACCCTGTCGAGCGAGTCGACGGGGTATTTGTTGCCAATATCGGCCAAGACGCCAACCGCCCTGCAGAAACTCGCCCAGTCCTACAGCCACTGGCTCGCCGACCATCAAGATGTCTCGCTATATGATCTTGCTTATACCGCAAGCTTGCGGCGGACACATCATGAACATCGCCTAACGACGGTTGCCAAAACGAGCAAGGAATTTTCTGATTTGCTTGGAGCATTTGCTCGCGGTGAAGCTCCCTCGGGCATCTCCTACAATCATATTTCCGCACAACACGAGCCGCAGATCGTATTTGTATTTTCGGGCCAAGGTTCGCAATGGGCAGGTATGGGGAAAACGCTGCTCGATGCGGAACCGGTTTTTAACGATAAACTCATCGAAATTGACGCCTTGGTTGGCAAATATGCGACATTCTCCATCGTCGCCGAACTGCGTTCGCCCGAAGAATCCTCACGTCTTGATGCGACGGAAATCGTGCAGCCGACCCTATTCGCTCTCCAAGTCGCGCTGGTCGAGTTATTACGCTCTTGGGGCGTCACCCCTGCAGCGGTCATTGGACATAGCATTGGCGAGGTCACAGCAGCGCACGTGAGTGGCGCCCTGACCCTCGAAGACGCCGTGAGGCTCGTTATTTTGCGCGGACAAATCATGCAGAGAGCCACGGGGCACGGCAAAATGGTTTGGGCTGGAATGCCCGTGGCCGAGGCCGAATATGCCATAACTGAGTTCGCCGACAAACTATCGATTGCAGCCATCAACGATCCTGCGTCGGTAGTATTGTCTGGAGAAACTGCTTTCCTTGATACGCTGGTGGCTACCTTGAACAAACGTGGTCTCGTCACTCGGCCCTTACGCGTGAATTATGCATTTCACAGCCCGCAAATGAACACGCTGGCTGAAGAATTGACGACTCGGCTCCAACGACTCGATACCCAAACAAATAGCATTACTCTTTATAGCACCGTTACTGGAACACCCATCGACGGCAATGCACTCGGTCCTGAATACTGGGGACGCAATGTCCG
>DAOMZH010000203.1:0-6184 GCA_035437985.1 Polyangium sp. (in: bacteria)
GGCACCGGAAGGTCGACGCAAGCTGACGAATCGATCGAGCAGTCCGGGGACGCAACGGGCGGGGTGAGAGGCGCCCTAGCGCTAGTCGGTCATCGCTGAGAACCGCTGCGGTTGCTTGGCTCGCCGCACATTTCCTTTTCTCTGCAAACCCCTGTTGCACCCGCCCCGAGGGCCGCGGACACTCGTCACGTGCTCCGTTTGCCGATTGTCGCGACGCACGAACGTTCCCTCGAAACGTGTGTCTACTGCCCCAAACTCTGCCGAGCCGCTTGTCCTGTGTCCAACGTCGAAGCGAGCGAAACGCTGACGCCTTGGGGCAAGATGAGCATGACGTACTTCGCCGGACGCGGGGACGTACCCGTCGATGTCGAACACGCCTCCACTGCCTGGGCCTGCACAGGTTGTTACGCGTGTCGCGAGAAGTGCGACCATCGCAACGAACCGGCAAAAGTGCTCGTCGACGCCCGCGCGGATTTCTTCGCCCGCGGAGCCGCTCCACCGGCCGCCGTTGCCTCCGCTGCTCGAACCTCCACACGCGAAGCTGAAGCCAACAAGGTCTACGACGAACTCGAAACCGGCATGAGCCACGACAAACCCGTCGCAGGTGTGCTCATCGGATGCGGCTACGCGCGCCTCGAACCCGGCGTGGCCAAAGATGCGTTTCACGTAGCCACCGAACTCGCCCACGGACCCGTGCGCGCCATTCGCAGCTGCTGTGGTTTGTCCTCGCTCTACGCTGGCGATCGCGATGGTTTCCAAGCAGCAGCCCAAAAGCTCGCCGCCGAAATCGCCACCTACCCCCGCATCATCGTCGTCGACCCCGGCTGCGCCCGCGCTGTCATCCACGAATACCCGCGCGCCGGCATCACGCTCCCCAAAGCACCCGAACTCCTGCTCGATCTCGCCTACGAAGCTCGCAACCGTTTCGCGTCCATCTCCGATCTCGCCAGCAAACCCGTTCGCTGGCACGCCCCGTGTCAGCTTGGTCGAGGACTTGGTCGTCATGACGAACCTCGGATCTTGCTCGAAAAAATCCTTGGCAAGTCGCCGGCCAAATTCTTACGAAGCGGAAAGGATTCCGAGTGCAGCGGAGGCGGTGGTCTCTTGCCCATCACGCGCCCGAACGCGTCTGCAGCCATCGCGGACGAACGGATTGCCGAGCATCACGCACGTGGCGGAGGACTGCTCGTAACGGCGTGTGCATCGAGCCTGCATCGTTTCCGAACCCGTGGTGAAGCAGCCGAGGACCTCGTGTCGCTCTTGGCCCGAGCCATGGCTGGCTGACGAGTGATGTCGACCAACGAGAAGAAACGTAGACGAACCGTCGCGGGACGACTTCTTGCCAGTTACGTCCTCGTGCTCGTGGCTTCGACGATCACGGTTGGGTGGAGCCTGCTCGCGTTGCGTGATGCGGCCCGAGATGCCGCGCTCTTGCGAAATAGGTACGTGCCGCTCGTGCGGCAGATCGACGAAGCGCTGGCCGATCAAAACCTGCTCAACTTGCAGCTCAACCACATCACGGCCGCGAAAAACCCTGGCGACATCCGCGAGTGGATCGAGACGGCAAGACGCACACGCCCGCTCACGTTTGCCAAGGTGCGCAAAACGGCCGAGCTCGAACTCGATGGCGGAAACGAGTCGATTCGTGCGTTTCAAACCGAGGTCGTGCGTGAAGCATCGGCGATCGAAAAGTTTCTCACGTCCGAACCAGAACGATTCGGAAAGCTTTTTCAAGCCCTCAACACGGGTGATTCCGAAGGCGCAGAAAAAGCACGTAACGAGGTCATCAAGCGAGAAACCGATGGCGCTCATCGTTTACGAGCGATCCGCGTTCGCGTCGAAGAACGCATGGACGCACTGACGGCAGACGCCAAACGTCGCGAGACGCGAGCCATGCAGTTTCTCCTCGGATTGTTTGGGCTCACATTGTTTGTGGGCATAGCAATTTCCATCTACGCGCGCCGCGTGCTCGCGCCACTCACGCGCGTGACCGAGCGTGCAGAGGTCGTAGCTCGAGGTGACCTCACGCCGCGAGAAATTGTCGCGACGAACGACGAAATTGGTGAGCTCGCGACGACGTTTGAAGGCATGGTGGCGGCGATTCTTCGCGCCCGAAGTGAGCTGGTGAATGCGGAGCGATTGGCGGCGATCGGCAAAATGGCCGCGCACGTGACGCATGAAATCCGAAATCCTTTGAGCTCCATCGGTTTGAACTTGGAGCTGCTCGAAGAAGAAGTCGCCACGCGGGACGACAAAGAAGCGGCGCAACTCGTCGGGGCCATTCGGGCCGAGGTGGAACGGCTGTCGAAGATTGCCGAGCAATACTTGAGCATCGCGCGGAGGCCGAAGCCGAGCTTGGAGCGCGAGCGTGTCGAGGACTTGGTGCAGGAGCTGCTGACGTTTGTCCGTCCGGAACTCGAACGCGGGAACGTGACGCACCAGGTGAACGTCGATCCGGATTTGCCGGATGCGCTGGTGGACGAATCGTTGTTTCGTCAGGCGCTGCTGAACCTCGTGCGGAACGCGCGCGAGGCGATGTCGAAAGGCGGGGAGCTCGTGATCAACTTGCGAACGGCGAGTGATGGGGGAATCGACTTGTCGATCGAGGACACGGGGTCGGGCGTACCGGAAGAACTGCGCGCGTCGATTTTCGATCCGTTTTTCACGACGAAGCAGCGGGGAACGGGACTGGGTTTGGCGGTGACGCGCGACATATTCGAGGCGCATCGGGGGACGATTCGGTGTGAGGGTCGCGAAGGAGGCGGGACGCGATTTGCGATTCACTTGCCGAAGGTGGATGAAGGTTTGAGCAGCAAGGAATCGGCGGTGCTTGAGGATTGAAGTGTGGGCTATTTAGGAAATGCGTCGAAATCCAGGCGCTTTGTCGAGTCCCTGATCGAAGCTTGCGACTTCCTCGATCAATCCCGCCTGCTGAAGGGCGACGAGAAGCGCGTCGTTGAAATTGAGAACGCCACCCGTCGTCTCGATGATCCCAAGAATTGTCGGCATCAAGTGCTCGGCTTCTCTAGCGACAAATCGCAACTCGCCACGAACGGCCACAGCACGAACGACCGCGATCACCAACGCAAGATCAGGTGGATCTCCAATTTCCGTTCACGCGCGCGGCGACAAATCACCGAAACAGCTTCACTGAGGCAGATATCCAAAAGAACTGGACGAAATCGAGCCGCGCGAAGGCGCTCGAGAAGCGCGATCGCTCGTGGAGCCAAAGCGTCATTGTCGTCCAACCACCCGACGATGACATTCGCGTCAAGCACGACATCAGCCATCGTACAGCCGTTCGCAATCCTCGACCGCGTTTCCCCCTAGACGCACGATGCCCCGAAGCGAGTCGAGTGTTTCCCACGAGCTCGTCGGTGCAGAAACATCGGACGTGCTTGCCAACAAGCGCAGTGCGAACTTCCGCCGCTCTTCTAGCGGAAGTTTGATTGCGTCTTCGTACAACTTTTCTGCCGCGTCGCCCATGACGCGTAATTAGCATTTGTGCCTATCGCCTTCAACGATGGCTGCTCGATGCTTTGAGCCCAAACAATCATTCGACCTACGGCAACGCCCCACTCCCCCACGGAAGCAGTATCAAAAAGACAAACCCTATGAGCACCAACATTAGTACGCTCGTCACCAAGTACGTCGATCGTGGTGAACGCGCTGTGCTCCATCCATCGCCGTAAAACTTGCCGCGCGAACGCGTGCGCAGCTTCTTCTGCACGCCTTCCAAGAGCTCCGGAGCAACCGAACCAGGCGGCGGACGTAGCGCCTTGCGGAGCATGTCGCGCATCTCCACTTCATCGAGCGGCGCGTCCGTTTCGTCTTCTTCGCGCTTCTTTTCGGCCTCTTCCTTCGCCAGCCACTCGTCGGCCTCTTGCGCCAAACGCTCGGCTTCGTCGTCGGTCACGTCATTGCCCGCGCCTAACATCCCCTGCGTCTCGTCCGACGCATTCGCTTCTTGCTCGTGCTTCGCGTCGTCGCCGCTCATGACTTCTTCTCGCCTTTGGACTTGTCAGCCAGCGCCTTCTCGACGAGCGCCTTGAGCTGCGTGCGCCCGCGAAAAATCCGACTCTTGACGGTTCCTTCCGCCAAACCCGTCAGTTGCCCGATCTCTTCGTACGACATGTCCTCCACGTCGCGCAGAATCAACACCTCGCGAAAATCCGGATCCACCTTCTCGATCGCCCGCTTCACGATGCTCTCGAGTTGCATGCCCTCGAGCATGTCGTCAGGACGCTCGACGCGCGCCACCGTCACGCCTTTTCCAGTCTCGCCTGTGAGACGCTCAGCAATGTCGTCGATGTCGTCCTGCTGTCCCGACTTGCGTCGCGACAGGTACTTCATCCGGTTCTTGCAGAGGTTCACCGCGATGCGGAAGATCCACGTCGAAAGTTTTGAGTCCCCACGAAATTGATCGATCGCCTTGAAGACCTGGACAAACACTTCTTGCGCCAAGTCTTCGGCCTCTTCGCGCCGGCCGATCATGCGATACACGAGCGCGAACACGCGTCGTTCGTACGCAATGACGAGCTCGTTGAACGCAGACTCGTCACGTGCCACGAGACGCGCGACGAACCTTGCTTCCTCGGTCTCGTCGTCGCTCACACCCGGCCGCTCCTTGCACGAGCTACGGTAAACGGCATCGCGACGAACACGCTAGTTCCTTCGGATTCCGTCGCGATCACGACAGCTCATGCACGGCATGGGAGAGATAGTAGGACGAACTTGGTTCCGACGCGTGGATTCGAACCACGATTAGAGGATTCAAAGTCCTCCGTCCTGCCCTTGGACGACGTCGGAATGTACCCGCTAGGGTCACGGGGTCGGGACCATAGCGTGAGTTTTCAGGTTTCGCTACAAGCAGATTCGTCAATGATGACCACGGCGTGATCGACGCTGACCTGCTTCACGATGTTGGCGCGCTGACGTCGATGCCGGAGCCACAGGTTCGACTGCTCGCGCTGCTTCTGCCTCGCGTCGACGTTGCGCCGCTTCGTCAACCTGGCGATTTGCCCGCTCCATCGCGCCCTGCAGTCGAGCTACAGCCACGGGAAGTCGCGCCGCCGCTTGACTCGTACCGTCCGATGTTTTGGGCATGAGCGTCAAACCCACGGCAGCGGCTGCCGCCAAACATCCGGCGGCAATGGCCACACGTGCCGAACCAAAACGTTTCCCGTGCCGCGAACGAGGCCCAGATTGCGCGGGGTTTTCCTCATTCGTCGAGTCTGTCGTACCAAACCCAAGGGGTGTTCGGTCGTGACCGCGAACGGACGAATTCGCGGCTGGTGTGGGAATGACGGGGGGTGGAGGTGCCAGGGACAACGAATCTTCGAGGGCATGCGCCAATTCGGGGACGTTCCGAACGGCTTCCCAGTTGTCCATTCCCAGGCCCCAAACCCGCGTTTTGGGCCCAACTTCTCCATTCGCGAGGGCCATCCACAATTCGAATGACGACATCGCGGAAATGCTCGAGCCCATATCGACACACCATTCCGGTGGTGGGCGAAACACGTCTTGATGCTCGTCTTCGTCAACGGGCGGCGATGTACTCGTATTGGCCACGGGAATTTCCGATACCCCGGGCAAATCCACGCGCTCGAACGGTACGTCCGGAAAATCGGTATACGCCTCGAGCGCACTGCCGTCATCGACCTCGGCTTCGGTTTGTCCTGACATAACAGGCTCGACAGCCGGCAACGCGACGTGATCGGACGGGTCTTGAATGGACAACGACGCATTCGACGCCTGCATGAGACGCCCTTTCCCAATGAAAATGCCCTCGCTCCGAAAGCTCGGCGGGGAGCAATCGGGAGCGAGCCAATCAACAAAACCGTCGTTATCCGAGTTGAAGAAGAAGGGCCAAATTCTTTGCGGAGAAAGTGCGACGAGGTCTCAGTTTGTCTCCCGGGGGTTTGGGGGCAGAGCCAAAAACTCAGTCTCTTTGGCGCAGCCAAAGAGATTGTGAGAGTTTTTGGCGAGCCCCCATCACAAACAAAAGTCTCGCGTAGCGCGCTTGTTAGCGCGCGAAGCGAGGGTCGTAATCACCGGACTTGTTTCCAACTCGGTCGCGCAGCGCGCTTGTTAGCGCGCGAAGCGAGGGTCGTAATCACCGGGCTTGGCTCCAACTCGGTCGCGTAGCGCGCTTGTTAGCGCGCGAAGCGAGGGTCGTAATCAC
>DAOMZH010000203.1:6284-13442 GCA_035437985.1 Polyangium sp. (in: bacteria)
TCGTAATCACCGGGCTTGGCTCCAACTCGGTCGCGTAGCGCGCTTGTTAGCGCGCTACGCGAGGGTTCAACTCACGAGCCGGTTCCAAGAAGAGACTCAAACCCCGCGAATCACTTCGCAGCCCATGAACGGACGCAACACTTCCGGAACGACCACCGTCCCATCGGCTTGCTGGTACTGCTCGAGAATCGCGATCACCGTTCGACCCACCGCCAGCGCCGATCCATTCAACGTGTGCAGCAGCTTCGCTTTGCCCTTCGGCTCGGGTCGATAACGAATCTGCGCCCGCCGCGCCTGATATTCGCCAAAGTTCGAACAACTCGAAATCTCGCGATACAGGTTTTGCCCAGGCAACCACACTTCGAGGTCATACGTCTTCTGCGACGCCCCGCCCATGTCGCCCGTGCACAAGAGCGACACGCGATAATGCAGACCCAAACGACGCAGCACTTCCTCGGCATGTCGCGTCAGCTTCTCGTGCTCCTCGTTCGACGTTTCCGGCGTCGTGAACCGCACGAGTTCCACTTTGTCAAACTGATGCTGGCGAATCAGCCCCCGCACATCTTTGCCATGGCTCCCTGCTTCCGCTCGGAAACAAGGCGTATAGGCCGTGTAAGCAATCGGGAGTTTGTCCGCTTCGAGAATCTCGTCCGCGTGCAGATTCGTCACCGGCACTTCGGCTGTGGGAATCAAGTACAAATCGTAGGCGCGCTCGGGATCGCTCTTGTGCGTCTTGAACAAGTCTTCCGCGAATTTCGGCAGCTGCCCCGTGCCATAAAGCGCCGAGTCTTTCACGAGAAACGGCGGCAAAACCTCCGTGTACCCATGCTCGCGCGTGTGCAAATCCAGCATGAAGCTGATGAGGGCCCGTTCGAGGCGCGCGGCTGTCCCCATCAAAACGGTGAATCGAGCGCCCGACATTTTCGCAGCCCGCTCGAAATCGAGAATCCCCAGCGCCGTCCCAATGTCCCAATGCGCTTTGGGCGTGAACGTGTACGAGGGTTTGTCGCCCCACGTCCGCACGACGACGTTGTCATCTTCGCCTTTGCCGTTCGGAACCGAAACATCCGGAATGTTCGGAACGAGCGGCAAGATGGCCGAAATCGCCGCTAGGACCTCATTGAGCTGTTTTTCGGCTTCTTTGATTTCGCCCGACAGTTGCTTGAGGGCCTCGCGTTGTTCGGCGAACTCGGGAGACTTCTTGTCGGCCTTGGCCATTTTTTCATTGGCCAAGTTGCGCTGGGCTTGTTTGGTCTCGACGACCGCGATGAGGTCGCGGCGTTTTTGACCGAGTTCCGCAATGGGAGCGAGAGTTTCGGCAGCAGTGGCCGATCGTCGCGCCAAACCGGCGCGGACTTCGTCCAGGTGGTCGACGACGTGACGGAGATCGAGCATGGGCGGGGGTGTAGTCGAGAAGCTCGGGAAAGTCAGCCCCATTCAGACGCTTGCATCATCGTTGGCACTAAGGTAAAGCTGCTTTATCTTGTTGAGGTAAATCCGTTTTATCTCCCGAGGAATCACCCATGAAGAGCTGGCAGTTTTACGGTCGAAAAGAGCAGCTTGGGGACTTGGAGCGGATCATATCGCGCAACCGGTGGTTCTTTGCCAAGGTGACTGGGCGCCGACGAATTGGGAAGACCGCCCTGATTCAGCAAGCGATGGAGGAAATTGGGAGCCGGCAACCTGTTTATTATGTGCAGATTCCGGATTCCGAACCGACGGGGGTTCTTTCGGCGGTGAACGATGCGCTCGAGACATTTCGAGTTCCAATGGATGAATACCCGCGACCGAGAGATCTTTTGCAATTGGCCAAATTGATCGAAGCGATGGCGACGCGGGGATACGTACTCGTTCTTGATGAATTCCAATATTTCAATCGCAAGGGTTATGAAGAATTTTGTTCGTATTTACAGGCAGTCGTCGATCGTCTTGCAGCAAAGGCCGATCGGGTTCGTGGCGGGTTGATCGTTTTGGGTTCGATTCATACTGAAATGGTCGCTTTGCTCGAAGATCGCACTGCTCCGTTATTTCATCGCGTGACGGACAACATTGAATTAACGCATCTCGATATTACGTCTGTGTTGGCCATTTTACGCGACCATGCCGACACGACCCCGGAGCGATTGCTTTTTTTATGGAACCTGTTCGAGGGTGTTCCCAAGTTTTACCGTGATTGTTATGAGCAAAATGTCCTGGCCGCGGATCGAAAAGCATTGCTGAGGCGAATTTTTTTCGAAAGTTCATCTCCCTTACGCTCCGAAGCGGAAAATTGGTTTTTACGCGAATTGCGGGGGCGATACGATATCGTGTTGAAACTCGTTGCGCGCAATCCCGGACGTATGCACAACGAGCTCGTCCAAGCCATTCGGGAAGCGACTGGCAATCCTGATGCTCAAATTGGTGGCTATCTGAAGGTACTCATCGAACGATTTGGACTCATTGAACGAAAACTGCCCGTTTTTGCAAAACCCGAAGCAAAGCGGAGTCGTTATTATGTAACCGACAACTTTCTTCGCTCGTGGCTCGCAGCGCTCGCCAATCCCGTATCAGCAACTGCATTTCGACCTCTGGACGAACTCATTGACGAGGCAGATCACCGCCTTTCCCTCGTCGAAGGTTGGGGGCTCGAAAAATTGGCTGGACAATTGTACGAGGAACGTAGTCGCAAAAGAATCGGCGATTTTTCGATTACCCACCGAGTTCAGGGGTATTGGGACAAGGCGGGCACGGAAATTGACCTCGTCGCCGTCAATGAGATGAACGAAACCATTCGGTTTGGCTCGTGTAAACGATCACCCAAACGATTACTGGCCGACGTCAATGATTTCAGGTCCCACGTCGATCGATTCTTGGAAGCAATGCCCAAGTATCGTGGGTGGAAAAAGGAATATGTCGGCATTGCCCCGATACTCGACGCAAATGCACGAACTGTTCTCACCATGCACGACATACTCCCCCAGGATTTGAACGATCTCACCGAGGGCTTGGCCTCGTAAAAACTCTCCGACAATCGACCGTCTTCGCGTACCATCGGCACCATGTCCACAACTCGTCTTCATCTTCTCGTTGGCTGCGTGTCGATGATCGCGGCCTGCGGTTCAGAACCAACCAATCCCAATACGACCGGCAGCGGAGGCGCTGGAGGCGAAAGCTCCAGTTCCTCGAGCAGTTCGTCGTCGGCAAGTTCCTCGTCTTCCTCCAATTCCTCGAGCAGCGGCGGCCCAGGTTCGGCCAAATTAGCCCTGACAATCACCCTGCATTTGGAAAACGCCACCTTCGATGCGGCTTATTTCCAAGCCCTCGACGCGTTCGCCGCGAATGTCGAAAAACACGGCGCGCGATTGACGTTCGAACCTCGAACAGCCGTCGTCACGGCCGCATCAAGCGCCCAAATCAATTTCGATTGGCGCAAATTGGAAGCCCGAGGTCATGCCATTGGCTCTCACGCGGCAATCGGCGGAACGATGAACCAAACATTGGCGCAATTCGAGATGCAGGCGAAAATGCGTTATGACCAACTATTGCCCGTCGTCAACAAACTCGAACATATTTCAGGAAATTGCGGAAACGTCGATTGGGTCACGGGCGTCACGAATGCCGGTTTTTCCGCGACGACTGCAGCGACGGTGCTTTGCCTTTATGCAATGGCCCCTCAAGATCGTCCGCCCGAATATCAAAATCTCGCGTGCAGTTCACCGACGGATCCGGTTTGTCACAAACCTTATCCCGAAGCGCTGGATCAACGAATTCATCCGTGGCGGGCCAAAAATGGAGCAACTTGGTTGACCCACGATCCCACAGGACCGCTCGTGATTTTCCCCGGCAGCGGTACCCTCCCCTGCCTCGAAGAAGAAGCCACGTCCATGGGCGGAGGTTTGCCCATGTGCACGTTCACGCAAGAAGACGTCACGCGCGCCATCAATGAACTCGACGCCGCCATTGCGCTCATTGATCCCTCCAAGATCAATACGTTTTACTGGGTATGGGGGAGTTTTTCCTTGTCCAGCGCCGAAGCGCCCATTCTCGAGGCGTTTCTTACTGCCGTCGATCAGCGGGTTACCCAAGGAAAGGTGGAATGGAAAAACGTAACTGAAATGCACGCGGATTTCGTAGCCTGGGAAGCTGCGAATCCGTGAGAAGGTTCAATTCGGGTGCGGGCCAGACTCGAGCCCTCGCTTCGCGCGCTAACAAGCGCGCTTCGCGAATTTTTGTTTTCGATGGGGGCCGCCATTGGCTCTCACAATCTCTTTGGCTACGCCAAAGAGACTGAGCCAATGGCTACGCCCCCATACCCCCAATTTTGCCCTCTGCTGAATTGAACGGCGAAGCGTACGTGCCTTCAATTGTACGTCACCTTCGAGAACGTCAGCCCATCAGCTCCACGATTGACCGAAATCGTGTCGCCATTCTTGAACTCGCCGCTCAAGATTCGTTTGGCCAGTTCGTCCTCGATGAGCCGCTGAATCGACCGCTTGAGTGGCCGCGCTCCATATTGCGGATCCCAGCCATTCTCGATGATCGCCAATTTCGCTCCCGGCGTCATGCTCAGCGCCAAACCTCGCCGCGCCAAACGCTTTTCGAAGAAACCGAGCTGAATGTCGACGATCTTCTCGAGCTGCGCGCGTTCGAGCTTCCGGAAAACCACGATATCGTCGAATCGATTCAGGAATTCCGGCCGGAAATTCTTCCGCACTTCATCCAAAACCACCCGCTTCACGAGCTCCGCCTTGTCCGTCGCATTCAACGTCTCGCGATCTTCGACCGCCATGGCCGCTGCCGTGCCCAAGTTCGACGTCAGAATCAAAATCGTGTTTTTGAAATCCACAGTATGACCCTGACCATCCGTCAATCGCCCATCATCGAGCACCTGGAGCAATACGTTCCAGACGTCCGGATGCGCTTTTTCGATTTCGTCGAAAAGCACCACCGTATATGGCCGCCGCCGCACCGGCTCCGTCAATTGACCTCCTTCTTCGTACCCAATGTACCCTGGAGGCGCACCAATCAATCGCGCGACCGCATGACGCTCGCCATATTCGCTCATGTCGATCCGCACCATCGCTTTTTCGTCATCGAACAAGAATTCGGCCAACGCTTTCGCCAATTCGGTTTTACCCACACCCGTCGGCCCGAGGAACATGAACGAACCAATGGGCCGTTTTTCCTCGCCCAGCCCCGCACGCGAACGTCGAATCGAATTCGCCACAGCAACGAGCGCCGGATCTTGCCCCACAACCCGCTTGCGCAATTCGTCTTCGAGCCGCAAGAGCTTTTGCATTTCGCTCTCCAGCATTTTCGACACGGGAATACCCGTCCATTTCGAGACGACATGCGCGATGTCTTCGTCCGTGACCTCTTCCTTCAGATAACTGCCGAGGTCCTGCACCTTGGCCAAGTCCGCGCGGAATGATTCGAGCTTCTTTTCGGCTTCGGGAATTTTGCCGTAATGCACTTCGGCGGCTTTACCCAAATCACCTTTACGCTTGAATTTTTCTTCCTCGATTCGCAGATCTTCGATGGCTTGTTTTGCCTTTCGAATGTCCGCAATGATTTCTTTTTCTCGCATCCATTGCGCCCGCATCGTGTCGCGCTTCGTCTGCAATTCCGCAATCTCGCGTTTCACTTCTTCGAGACGCGCTTTGCTCGCCTTGTCCGGCTCACGTTGCAACGCTTGCTCTTCCATGCCGAGTTTTACCAATTGCCGTTCGACGTTATCGATCGGTGTCGGCAAACTTTCGATCTCCATACGAATGCGCGAGGCCGCTTCGTCGACCAAATCAATCGCCTTGTCCGGCAAGAATCGCTCCGTGATGTACCGATTCGAGAGCATTGCTGCGGCCACGAGCGCCGCGTCTTGAATGCGAATCCCGTGGTGAATCTCGTAGCGTTCTTTCAAACCGCGCAAAATGGCAATGGTATCCTCGACCGTCGGTTGCCCGACGAATACCGGTTGGAATCGCCGTTCGAGCGCTGCGTCTTTTTCAATGCGCTTGCGATATTCATCGAGCGTCGTCGCCCCAATCGCACGCAATTCGCCACGCGCAAGCGCCGGCTTGAGCATATTGGCCGCATCCATCGCGCCTTCGGCAGCCCCCGCCCCGACGAGCGTATGCAGTTCGTCGATGAACAGAATGATTTTGCCCTGGGCACCCTCGATTTCTTTCAATACGGCCTTTAGACGATCCTCGAATTCGCCGCGGAATTTCGACCCCGCGACCATCGACGCCAAATCGAGCGCCACGAGGCGTTTGTCTTTCAATGACTCGGGCACGTCGCCCGCAATGATTCGTTGCGCAATGCCTTCGACGATCGCCGTTTTACCCACGCCCGGTTCGCCAATCAAAACCGGATTGTTTTTCGAGCGTCGCGATAGAACCTGAATCACGCGCCGAATCTCTTCATCACGGCCAATGACCGGATCGATTTTGCCGCGTTTTGCCAATTCCGTGAGGTCCCGCGTATATTTGTCGAGCGCCTGGAATTTGCCCTCCGGATCCCGATCCGTCACGCGTTGATTGCCACGAACCTGCGCAAGCGCCGCAAGCAGTTTGTCGTAGCTCAATCCCGCTTTTTCGAATACTTGCGCCGTGTCTTTGTCGGCCTTTAAGGACGCGAGAAGCAAATGCTCCGTCGAAATGAAGTCGTCCTTGAGCGATTTCATTTCGTCCTCGGCGCGCTGAATCACCGCGAGCGCCCGGCGCGAAAGATTCGGTTCGGCACCGCCGCTGACGCGTGGATAAGCGTCGATTTTCGCGTCGACGCTCTTCAAAACCTGCGTGCTGTCAGCGCCTGCTTTCGCGAGCAGCGGAGCGCCAATACCGTCCTCCTGGGTAAGGATCCCGCGCAGGAGGTGCTCGGGATAAAGCTCCGGGTTCCCCCTCCGGCTGGCAAGATCAATGGCCGCACGAACTGCTTCCTGAGCTTTGGTGGTCATTCGGTCGATACGCATGGCCCGCATCGTAAGACGCGATCTTTTTCTAGCAAGTCCCTTGCCAACATAAGATCCCGTGCGCATGTCGAGTACGGACGCCTGAAGTCCCAAAGTCCAAAAATCGTGAATCGATTGTGCGCGGGCGCATGGGACTCGGACGAACCCATCGTCATGCTCGGACGAACCCGTAATCACGCAGTGGGCGAAGTTTTTCTTTCCTCGTGACC
>DAOMZH010000204.1:0-13421 GCA_035437985.1 Polyangium sp. (in: bacteria)
TTGCCATTCCACCGCAAAATCGAAAACAACTTGTCACTATGGCTCACCCCCGAGGTATTGTCGACACGCAAAAGAGCCAAACGCAATGGTTCGTTGGGACGTACCAGACCTCGGGAACGAATCATCGGTTCGAGCGCTGATTCCACGACCGCAGCTTTGGGGGGACTCACCATATCGGCGCTCGTGGTGACGCGTAAAACGAGTCGTGGTTCGTCGGGTGCATGAGGAATATCGACGAGCATGGAGGCGGTGTTCGAAGCCAAGGCGAGGACGCCATTGGGTAAAAAATGCGTAT
Organism: Polyangium sp. (in: bacteria); assembly: GCA_035437985.1. GTDB lineage: Bacteria > Myxococcota_A > Polyangia > Polyangiales > Polyangiaceae > Polyangium. The sequence goes on from DAOMZH010000204.1 coordinate 296, forward strand.
TCGCCAGATCCAGCACTTCCTTGCTGCGGGCAAATCCGAGGACCACGGGCACGCCAACGGCGTTCACGAGGTGATCGGCGATCTGCGGCGACGAATCACTATCGTCGCACATGATGATTCCAATCGGGCGCGTCTTTCCGGTTGCCGATGTCGGTGGAGCGCCGCCGGTCATGCTTGCAAAGTCGCGCCGGGCCAAATCGACCGACGTGACGGCTTCCTTCCCATATCGACTCCCACCGCGATATGGATACATCGCGCCAAACCAAATTGTTTCTTCATTTTCAATGTCGGCAGGTTCGGCCAGAATATGGCATTGATCATTGACCAACGTGACGCATTCGGCTCGCTCACGGCGACAAATGGCGGGTCGTCCTCCATAACGTTGCCGACACTCGGCATTGCTCGTACACGTTGCCGCGGACACGCTAGCCGCAGGCGCACCGGCTGCCAACCCGTTGGATTCATATCGGCCGCGAATGGCCCACAAAAGAATCGCCACGACTACGCCAACGAGTGCCAGGCCAAACCCGATTCGAACGCGACTCGTTCCCGGCTTCTTTGGCGGTGGTACATCCGCTGATGAAGGGTTGGCAGGATGCACCGAGGCAAAAGTATTGCGTTGTGGGGCAATTGTCGTTCGGGCGTACGGGTGTGCATCGTCATCGTCGCTCGCCACGCGGGGAGTAGCCTCGGGATGGGCAATTTCTTCGAGCCCGGCACATAGTTCCTCGGCTGATTGCAGACGATCATCGACGTTTTTGAGCAAGCAACGGTCGATGAGGAGGCCCAACGGTCCGAGATTGGGTAATTGATCCAGGACACTGGGCATTGGAATTTCACGCTCCGCCGCCCGAACGACCGATTCCGCGGACAATGGCACGAGGGGATGATCCCCCGTCACGAGTTGATAAAGAATAATGCCCACGGCCCAAATATCGGTGCGGCCATCTACCGGCTCACTCCACCATTGCTCTGGCGCCATATACGCGCGCGTGCCGACGAGCGTTCCTGTTTGCGTCAAATCGGCCATAGCGACGACGTCTTCAGCCCAGGCTCGCGGCGGAACGATTGAAGTTTCGGCGTCCGTATCGCCCATGAGTTTGGCCACGCCAAAATCGAGGACTTTCACCGTGCCATTTTCCGTGAGCATGATATTTTCGGGTTTTAAATCGCGGTGCACGATGCCCGCCGCATGGGCGCATTGCAACGCTCGCGCAACGGGCAGCATCAATTCCGCCGCTCTCGTCGCCGAAATTCCTCGCGATCCATGGCGATTGCGACGTTCACGCAGCCACGCGTCCAACGTTTTGCCAGGAACGTATTCGAGAACCATATAGGGCAAACCGTTATTTTCCGCGATATCGTGGAGCGCTACGATATTTTCATGCGCAATTTGCGCGGTAGCCCGCGCTTCGACCAGGAACCGCGCCGCACGTTGCGGGTCGATTTGCCGCAGAAATTTCAGCGCCACGCGCCTCCCAAGCCGCAAATCCCGCGCAAGAAAGACGTCGCCCATCCCGCCTTTGCCCAACGGCTGGAGGACTTCGTAATGCCCAACGATGGAATTAGGCTCCGGAGGGCGCACCGATGGGGGCCGCCCACGCGCCGCAGCAGGCTCTGCCGTCGTCGGCGCGTCGAACTTGTCGTCAGGAGGAAGGCTTTCGGCCACGATGGAGATGTAGACGAGATCAGCAGGGGTTGGGAAGAGAAAAACGACGTTTGCCACCGAACGTGTTCTTTTTGGCATTACTCGAGGTGATTTACGAGTTGCTTTACAAGGGGCCAGTCACTCCTGTTCTGGCCTCCAAAGGGCCAGCGACTTTTCTTCCAAACGTATGTACCCCTGGCAGACCCAAGGCGAACGTCGAGGTTCCGCGCTCCAAGCCGCCAACTATTTTCGTCGGGCTGATCGCGCACCTGCTCGATTAAAAAGCGCGAACGAGTCATTCCGCGACCAGTTCTTACCGTTTCAGAGGCAAAAGCTCGCGAATGGATCGAGCGGCATCGGGAACAATCGGAGCGGAGTAAATTGTACCTAGCTCCTCGAAAGGCCCCGGAAATCAGGGACGATGAAGAAAATGCACATCGTCCACGACCTTGCCCATTTTTTGATATTCGCGGCGTGTTGCGCGGAGAAGGTGCTTTTGCGTCACTGCCGAGTTTTCTGCTGCAGCCAAAATTGCGGCGGCCAAGGCAATGTTTCGAATATGTGCCCCCGCGACCTCGAAACGCTGTGCCATGAATCCCAGATCCAAGTCCGGCGCTCTGGGAACACCCTCGGGCCAAATACGTTCCCAAATGGCTCGCCGCTCATTTTCCTCGGGCAGTGAAAACTCGATGACGAATTGTATTCTTCTGACAAACGCTTCATCCACATTTTTGCTCAAATTCGAAGCCAAAATCACCATTCCGGCATAAGACTCGATCCGCTGCAACAAATAACTCGTCTCGATGTTTGCAAAACGATCGTGCGCATCTTTGACCTCGGTGCGTTTGCCAAATAGAGCATCGGCTTCGTCGAAGAACAATATCGCCCCGCTGCTTTCCGCTTCAGAAAAAATACGCGCCAAGTGTTTTTCTGTTTCTCCGATGTATTTACTGACGATCCCCGATAAATCGATTTGGTAGAGCTCCATGTCCAATTCCTGGGCCATGATTGCTGCGGTCATGGTTTTCCCTGTTCCCGGAGGCCCCGTAAACATCAAGCTCACGCCCCGTCCTGACGTCAGCTTCCGCCCGAAACCCCAACGATTTAGCACGACGTCGCGAAAACGGACGTGATTGCATATTTCCCTCAATATCGCCAATCTATCTTTGGGCAAGACGAGATCCTCCCACGTATTCGTCGTCTCCACCTTATGGGCCAATGTCGACATATGCCGATTGGCATGAAATCGACAAGCCGCAGACAAATCGGTCATGGTCACGCGAAGTTCGTCCGGGCACCTAAACGACGCCGATGATCGCGCCGTCGCGGCAGCATTACGAATTTGACCTCCCCCAAGCCGATACCGCTGGACGAGTGCATCGAGGTCGACAGTTGCATCGAGATGCTCGGGACCGCCGAGCGCCTGTTTCCACAATTTGACTTGCTCGGCAGGTTCGATCAACGGCATGACGATGCGCGAAAATTGTTTGGCATTAAAAACATCCGTCGGCTCCCAAGGCGTGCTGCCCGCAAGAAATGTGGGGCCAGGGAGGTCTTCGAGGCCGTCGAGTAAAGTCTGTTGCAATGGTTGCAGCGCGTCGCTCAAAAGCGCATCGAAATGATCGCAATACAATACCGCTTCGGACAAACGCGCTTCGCGCAAAACTCGGCGCAGAATGGTCTGTGCTGCGTCGGGTGTTTTGGCGGCCAATCGCCGTCCGTCGAGCAGCAGCATGGTTTTTCCCCATGACGAGGTCAACGATTCGGCCAAAGTTTGTTTTCCCAACCCCGGTGCCCCCTGCAAATAAACCACCATATTCAGCGTACGTGGAGGAACGAAGAAATTCTTCAATTGCTCTTTACGTTCTCGGGGCCACAACAATTCATCGAGCGATCTTGTCGGGAATATTTTGTCGACAAATGGGGCGAGCGCTCCTTCGATATCGTCCGAGCCGAGGAGATATTCGAGAATGCGTTCGTCCACTTTGATGGCGCAGGACAAGAGAGGCGTATGGGTGCGGGAGGTGGGCGCAAATAGATGCACGAGCTCATGCTGAACCAAAGGCGATTGGGGATCGAATCGTTTTCGGGCCGCAAAACGTTCCTCCAACGAGGAACACAATAGACCGAGCACCACGTCGACCCGTGGTTGCTTTTGCGCGATATCGTCGTGCAAATAGCCAAAAATTCGTTCATAACGGGTGTCGATTTCCGGTAACAACGCCAAAAGAAGCGTATCGACGTCGAATACGGTCAAGCCAAACCTTTGCGCCAGAACATCGAGGCGCAGCGAAATTCCCGCCTCGCGGGTAATGCCTCGCCGTTCGTCGATATGCGCCCTTTTTTCTTCGAGCATTGCGCCCACATGCGGGAGACTCGGTGCCGAGAGCCAATGTGGCTGTCCGATGGAACGATCGAGCAACGTGTCGACGTCAGCGTCAGATACCGCCAAACCTCGAAACACGTCATCACCGACGAGCGCCCGCGCACGTACGACCGCGGCGCGCACGAGCACGTCGATGCGGGCGACTTCGTCGAGGATATGGGCCATTGACGAAGGGTAGGGACACAAAGCGAGTTCGGGGGTCATTCAGGGCAGGTTTGTCCGCGTAGATGTACTCCGACTATCTTCGAAGGAATGCCGTTTGTCCAGCAAAAAAGACAACGGAACTTTCTTCTCGTACGTCAACGGTTCAAAAATGCCACGATATCGTTGATCGTTCGCAAGCGACCAAATTTCTCCGGGGAAATCGCCTTGTTGTATTTCGATTCGAGCGTGAGCTCGAGGGTCGCCAGGTCGAGGGAGTCCAAACCTTGATGCGTGAGCGGGACGCCAGCCTCGAGACCCGCGATAGGTGCGGAAATGTCAATGCCGTCCAGGGCTTGCAGAACGTCTTCCTTGGTTACCATGACGCTTCCTCCTGGTCTCCAACAAATTGTAACAATCCAATTCCCAATGTAAAACTCGTCCGAGTTCCATGGGTAACAATTCGAACGCCCAACAAGTGCTTTGGTGCATCCTCAAGTTACCATTGCAAGTGAGCGAACAGGCACCATCTCGAGCGATTTGGGCTGACGTCCCCGCGTATCCCCGTGTAGGCCCGAAGATGGCGGGTCCAATTCCTGCGGCAATACCATGCCGTTGCTCGAGGCGACAAAGGTTGCGTAATCATCATTTTTTACGTTAATCCAAGAACGACCGACCTTTACAAACGCATGGGGGCGGCGTTTCTAGAACCACAAATTTTCAAGCGAAATTCACGTGGAGCCATACAAGCCTTGAACGTTGATTCCCCTTCATGTAATCCTGGTCGAGCATTCGGAAAAATCTTGCTTGCTATGGCGATTGTTGTTGCGAGATGACGGCTGGGAGGTGTTGGAACATGACGTGGCACAAGACGATCAGCGGGCCGCAATTTCTGCGGGAGCTTGGGCGCATCGTATTGTTGACGGTGTTTGTCGCTGTTTGGGGGTGCAGTTCGAACACCGAAAATTCGATGGTTGGGGGTAATGCGGGCTTTGGGGGCATGCCGAATGGGGAAGGTGGATATGCCGGTCAGAGCCTTGCCGACTCTTCGCTTCTTGCGGCAATTGCGCCACAAATCAATGCCACTGCTTGCACATCCGGTCCACAATGCCCGACGGGATATTGTGTCGACGGTTTTTGCTGCGATCAAAAATGCGACAACAAATGCATGGCCTGCAGCTTGGCGAAAAAAGGCAGCGGTGTCGATGGCATTTGCGGCTCGATCAAATACGACACCGATCCGGACAATGATTGTCCCTACGGTGCGTGTGATGGGAAAAACCAGTGCAAAAATTACAACAGCATCGCCTGCACATCCGCTGCGCAGTGTTTGTCGAATTTTTGCGTTGACGGGTATTGTTGCAACAACATTTGCATGGGCAGTTGCCAAGCCTGCAGTGCCGCGAAAAAAGGAAGCGGTCAAGACGGTATTTGCGGTTCGATCAAAGCCGCAACCGATCCCGACAACGAATGCTCGAATGGTGACTGCAATGGCTCGGGGGCATGTACGACGAGCCCCCAACCAACATTTCCCAATGGCACGACTTGCACATCGAGTGCGCAATGCGCTTCCGGATACTGCGCCGATGGCGTGTGTTGCGATAGCTGGTGTTTAGGTACGTGTCAAGCTTGCACGGCGGCCAAGAAAAACCAGGGCACGGATGGCACGTGTGGTCCCATTGCCAACGACAAGGACCCCGATGACGAATGTTGGGGAGGTGCTTGCAATGGTGCGGGCGTGTGTAAACAATACAATGGCGTTCCGTGCTCGGACAAATCCCAATGCTTGTCCAATTTTTGCGTTGATGGTTTCTGTTGCGGAAACATATGCACGGGCTGGTGCTACGCGTGCTCGGAAGCGCGCAAGGGCGCAGGTTACGATGGCGTGTGCGGACCGATTCTTTCCGGCCGAGATCCCGATAACGAATGCTCGCCCGGCGAATGTAATGGTACAGGCACTTGCAATCAGACCCAAATACCACTCGCCAATGGCACGGCTTGTGTCGCGAGCGCGCAATGTGCGTCAGGTAATTGCGTCGATGGATTCTGTTGCGACACGGCGTGCACCGGAACCTGCCAAGCTTGCTCCGCGACGAAAAAAGGCAGCGGAGCCAATGGCACGTGTGGCAACATTGTTACGGCAACCGATCCCGATGGCGAATGTGGTTATGGCGGACAATGCGGAGGAAACGGAACCTGCCGCTACTACAATGGCCTTGCCTGCACCTCCGCAGCGCAATGCTTTTCCAATTATTGCGCTGATGGCGTCTGTTGTGGCAACATCTGCAACCAGACGTGTTATGCATGTACCGCGGCGAAAAAGGGGCAAGGCGTCGACGGAGCTTGCGGGCCCATTGCCACTACGCGAGATCCCGATAACGAATGCTCGCCCGGCGAATGCAATGGTTCGGGGGCGTGCAGCCAACCGCAAGTACCCCAAGCCAATGGCGCGACCTGTGCACTCGCTTCACAATGCATTTCAGGTTTCTGTGTCGAAGGCGTTTGTTGCGATACGGCGTGCACCGGAACTTGCGAAGCTTGCTCGGCCACGAAAAAAGGCCAAGGTACGAGCGGCACGTGTGGACCCATCAAATACGACACGGATCCCGACGAGGAATGTTATGGCGGGGCGTGTTCGGGAGCGGGCACGTGCCAATACTACAATAGCGTGCCATGCACAGCCGGGACGCAATGTTTGTCTTCATTCTGTGTCGACGGCGTTTGCTGCAGCAATCAATGCGGCAGTACGTGTTATGCATGTACAGCGGCCAAAAAAGGAACGGGCCAAGACGGCGTCTGTGGCTTGATTGCCAATAACGCTGATCCTGACAATGAATGCAATCCCGGCGAATGCAATGGCTCAGGAGCGTGTAATCAGCCCCAACCTCAGCCCAATGGTTCGTCTTGCACGCTTGCAGCCGAATGTACCTCGGGCTTTTGCGTCGATGGCGTTTGTTGCGACAATGCGTGCACGGGGCGCTGCTCTGCCTGTTCTGCAGCGAAAAGGGGACAAGGCACAAGCGGCACGTGTGGAAGTATCGCTTCCGGAACGGATCCGGATGACGAATGTGTCGGTTCCGTTTGCGATGCGGGTGGCACATGCGCACCCATTACCTGCATGACGAATGGTGAATGCCCCACGAACTTGTGCTCCAATGGAACATGTGCGGGGATTTTGCAAGCCGTCGTCAATTCGAATACATCGTGCGCGCTCATGCTCGATGGGCGCGTCAAGTGCTGGGGATCCGCGACGGCCGCAGGACTCGAGGATACGAACAATCGTGGCGATGTTGCTGGCGAAATGGGCGCCAATCTTCCCTTCGTCAATTTGGGGACGAACCGATTCGTCAAGAAAATCGCGATTGGAGAAAGCCACGCTTGCGCTCTTTTCTACGGCGGTTCTGTAACGTGTTGGGGCACCAATGCCAATGGTCAACTCGGGCGTGGCGATACGACGAGCATTGGTACATCACCTGGAACCATGGGTGATTCACTGGTTTTGGTCGATCTTGGATCGGGACGAAAGGCCATCGATATTGGTGCCGGGGTTGACCACACCTGTGCGCTCCTCGACGATCATCGTGTAAAATGCTGGGGCAATAACGACTTTGGTCAGCTGGGCCTCGGCACGAACGTTGGTCATGGCGGAACACCCAATACCATGGGCGACAACCTGGCAGCTGTCGACTTGGGCGTTGGTCGAACTGCGACATCGATTGCTGTCGGCTACAAAGTGAGCTGTGCGATTCTCGATAATGCGAGCTTGAAGTGTTGGGGCGGTAATTGGTACGGCCAGCTTGGTCTCGGCGATACGCGCACACGCGGGACGGCGCCGACCGATATGGGCGACGCACTTCCGGCATTGGATCTTGGTACAGGACGAACCATTCTTCAAATCAGCACTGCGTACACCCACGCATGCGCCCGGCTCGACGATGGCCATGTCAAGTGCTGGGGATCGAATAATTCCGGACAACTCGGGCAAGGAGACAACGTCAATCGGGGGTCGGCAGCGGGACAAATGGGTAACAACTTGCCCGCTGTGGATCTCGGTACCGGAAAAATCGTGACGCAAGTGGCCGCGGCTGGGGAATTCAGCTGCGCGTTGCTTAATGACGGAATGGTCAAATGCTGGGGAATGAACGATAACGGTGAATCTGGGTCGGGGGTTGTCACGGATATCGGTGACGCACCTGGAGAAATGGGCGACAACCTCGTGCCCGTCAACGTTGGAACAGGAAAAACCACCATTCGCTTCACCTCCGGCCTCGGCCACTCCTGCGTCTTGCTGAATGACGGAGGACTGAAATGCTGGGGATACAACGGTTTCGGTCAACTGGGTCTGGGTGACATAAGAAGTCGCGGTACCGTCGCGGCCGATATGGGCGATAATTTGCCTTTCGTCATCCTGCAATGATGCTGACAACACCCGCCTTCGATCCTAAAGCTCAAAGTGCCAACCACGTAGCGGTGAGTAAATTCGTGTACCTTTCGGTTTGCATCCGCTGATTCTCGCGGCGAAGCGCGGTTGTTCCTTTAATTGCTCACCGAACGGTCCAACCTCTTGCAGATCGGTACCCCATCCATTTATAATTGCATCGACATGCCCCTGTCGCGCGAAGGCGCTTTCCGCAATGCAATGGAAGTGGCTTTCTCCGCGATTGCCGCCCAACTCGCCGAGGAAACTCGTGCGGAGGGGCTGGTACCGGAGGAATTTCCGATCGCGTCGCTCGTGGCTGCAGTCCACGTCAACCTGATGTTGTGGCTCGAAGCCATCGAAAGAAACGAATTTTCGGCATTGGAGCAAGCGACGGTCGCCTGGTGCACGAATGTCCGCACACGTGGCGGAGATACGCCTGCGGCTTTTTCTATGCTCGAACGAACTGGTGAACTCTTGCTCGACGCTGCACTTTCGGCTCTGGATGCCGGGGTTATCGGGGCCGACGATGGTGCACGCGGAGTCTTGCGTGCGTGGACGGCGGCGAAAGCGGCATATGATCGCACCATTCGCGCGACGTATGATGCGGCGTCGGAGCAGGCCCAGATTCTCAAAGACGTAGCCGAAAAGGCGCCAATTGGTATCGGTATTGCCACACCGCGCGGCGATTTCACGTACATGAACGCGGCGCACCAGCAAATGCTTCGGCTTTCGGCAGAAGAGGTGGTCAAGAAAAACATTGCGGACCTGCTCGCCCCGGGGGAGAAGCAAATTATCCCCAATGTCGAAAATTCTGTTCCGGCAAAGGGAGGTCGTCACCGCATTATGCAAGTCCTGCGTAGTGATGGCTCGAGATTGCGAGTGCACACGACGACGTTTTGGGTTTTTACCGACGAAGGCGAGCCGATGGCCAGGTGCGCGTTTGTCCGAGATATGACCGACGAAGAGCGATTGGATGAAGAACGTCGCACGCTCGAACTCCAAATCATCGAGGCGCAAGAAACATCTCTTCGGGAACTCGGTACTCCATTACTTCCGATTTCGGAACGCATTTTGGTCATGCCGATTGTTGGGACAATCGACCCGTCGAGGGCGTCGCGGATTGTCGAGGAAATGCTCTCGGGCATCGTACGAACGGGTGCCGGTCATGTATTGGTCGATATTACTGGCGTTCCGCGCGTGACGACGGAAGTGGGCGAGCTCATTCTCAGAGCGGCCAAAGCCGCCGAACTCGTAGGAGCAGAAATGGTTTTGACTGGTATTCGCGGAACCGTCGCGAAGACATTGCTCAGTCTCGGCATTTCGCTCGAAGGAGTGGAAACGCAGAGTACCCTTCGTGCGGGCGTAGCGCACGCGATCGAGCACGAACGGTCGAAGATGCGTGCAGAACGGCGGCGATCATGAATGACGTCGAGTCAGCCCCCGAGCAATACTTGGTTCCGTTTCATGCGGCGCTCGAACAAAGAAAAGAGTCTGTCGCGGTACAGGTCGCGGCGCGTCTTCGGGTCCACGTACCTTCGTTCGTACTACCCACGGACGAGGTTGAATTGGCAGCGCGCGAAATGGTCGCTCAATTTCTCGACGCGGTTCTTGATCCGTCAGCACAAAAGCTCCGCGAAGCTACGGATTTACGCATCAAACGCATGTTCGTACGCGGTTTGCCTCCGGCGAATGTACACGCATTGTCCGCGGAATTGCGCGAAGTGCTCCTCGATGTGGGTATGGAATTGCGGCGTATTGGCGTTCCCGGTGCAACGAATGGAATTCGGCGCCTCATTGCCGCTTCGCGAATATCCGTGCAAATGGTCGATGACGCATTTCGTCAACGCACGTCGGAGATCTTGCAAACGGCAAAAATTTTCGAGGCTCTGTTTCAAGCGGCGCCCTATGCGGTCGTCGTTGCTCTACCCGATAACACCGTGCGTTTTTCCAATCCAAAATTTCAAGCGCTTTTGGGCATTGACGATCTCGTCGGTAGATCGATCGAATCATTGCACGACCCTGATGACATTCCCCGTCTTCGCGGTGACGTCAGGCCCACGGTATCGACGCGCGGGCAATGGGATGGGCCATTGCGGTACAAAAATGCGAATGGCTCTCTCGTGGAGACGCATGCGACCGTGTTTCGACTGCAAAACTCTAGCGGCGAAGTCGCGGCTCGTTGTGCAATCATTCGCGAACTCGAACCGGAACGGCGCGCCGAGGAAGAGCGACGTAAGCTCATGGAGGAAGTGATTGAGGCGCAAGCAAGGGCGCTCGAGGAACGACAAACCCCCCTCGTTCCGATTGCTAACGGCATACTCGTCATGCCCATCATCGGCACGATTGATGCGAAACGCGCGAACAGAATGATTACGGCATTGCTTCAGGGTATCGATGAGCAACATGCGTCGGTCGTCTTGCTCGACTTGACCGGCATGCGCGCTGTGGATGCATCATCGACGAATGCAATCGTCCAAGCGGTTCAAGCTGCTCGCCTATTGGGGACGGACGTCGTTCTCACCGGAATCGAACCGAATGTAGCGCAGCTGTTCGTCGATGCGAATGCCGATTTTTCGGGAATCGAAATAAAAGGCACGTTGGGGGATGGCGTGCGGTGGGCATTGCGGAAGATGCGCCAGAAGTAGTTTCCAATTCGTCGCGCCGTCGTCCAGCAGTCGGATTGTGCGGAACTGGATTCATTCAATCGCGAGGGGCACCATTTCGACCGAGGGGCCTGTATCGGTGCGTCGAACATAAACGAGATGTTGCAAAGGCACGGCATTCCAGGTCGCATGTTCCCGCGTGAGCGGCTCGGACGCGAGAATGCACGACGTGGCTTCCGCGCCAGCATGCGCCATTCGCCATTCGCCGTCGTAAAACCCGTAAGACTTGCCCATTGTATACCATATGCGCAATACGCTCTCGTCCGGAGGGTGGTAATCGTTTCCAAGGCCCTCGTAATTGCCGAGACCGAATGTGTAACAAACGGCGACGATGTCATTTCCGTCGGAGAGAAAAACATTCATGGGAGAAAATGTTCGGATGCCCAATTCACGACGAACGTCGGCGACGATTCGTAGGGTTTTCACCAATCCCTGACAAATGTCCTGGGTGCCCAGGTCATCATGGGGATTCTCCAGTTGCGACAGGAGCAACGCGTAAAACCATTCACTGTCCGTGGTTCCGCGGATGATGCGCGCGAGATTGGGTTTGATATGCGGCAGAAGCGCGAATTTCATTTCATCGAAACGGGCCAATTGACCGTTGTGGGCCAGCGCCAGTCGCGTGTTTTCAAACAAAAAGGGGTGCAAATTTTGTTCGCTGATAATCGAACTGACGTCATAAGCAACGCCGCGCAAATGGCCCAAGAGACACGTTGCCCGAATTTTTGCGGCAAGGGCCCGCAAATTACGGTCGTAAATGGGAAGCTGCGTGCTCCGATAAACAAACGGCAACTCGGGTCGTTCACTTTCCACATCCCAAGCCAGAAACCCCGATCCTGCGAGGTTCAACCGATGCAATATCGCCGCTTGGTGGGTCTGGTTCACGAAAGAAACGTCAGGTTTATAAAGCAAATCCTCCATGAGGATTCGTTCACCAAGATAGGCCAGCACGCGACACATGGGCGAGTGTTTCGCAGAGCTACTCGTCAAATGCAAGGAATTTGTCGCGCAACCGTGGATACCACGACATTTGGCAGCCGTGATTCATTGGCAACCATTGGATGGGCGATGCATCTTGGTAATCGACGTTTTCGATCAAGCCGAGCTGTCACCCTCTTTGGTATCACTCGCTTCGGCTTTCGTTTCCCCTTGCAATCGCTTATTGAACAACACCAAGAACGCCGGCAAAATCAACACGGACGACAAGAGGCACGTGAGCTCCCCGACGGCAGCAGCAACGCCAAAACTCGCAATCCCCTTATTGATCGAGAACATCAGCGCCACGTACCCAATGGATGTCGTGAGCGAACAAAGCACGAGTGCTCCACCGGTCTCGACGAAAACGCGCTCCAGATTGCGCCCTTTTTCCGCAAGATATCTTTGCATCAGGTTGTGCGAATAGTCCGCACCAATGCCAAATGTGATTGGCAAAACGATGAAGTTCAAGAAGTTCAGCTTCACGTTTTTGAGGTACAAAAACGCAACCAACATGCACACGCCGAACAGCCAGGGCACGAAGACGCCGAGCGCTTTGGGGCTCCCTCGGAAGGCAATCAAAATGATGATGACGACGCCGAGCACCGCGACGAAAATGGGTTTTGGTGCGTCATCCACGATTGCTTGAATCATATCGGCATAAATCACGGCTCGCCCCGAGCCTTTGATGACTTCGCCGGTAGGCAGATTGGTTTTTCGGAAACTATCGGCCCAGCGAATCAGATAATGCGCATCCCACACGCTTTCGCCGCTCTTGGGCACGATATACACGATTCGCCCCCGTGTACCGTCCTTCTCGGTAAACGAACGCGCTACTTTCTCGGGCAAATCAGCGATTCCGATTTGTGTGATGTCGCCTTCCGGGATGTACG
>DAOMZH010000205.1:0-13376 GCA_035437985.1 Polyangium sp. (in: bacteria)
CGAGGTCATCGACGACGCGTCCCGAACCTTTGCCAACCGAAGAAGAGGTGGACATGAGTGCGGCGATTGCTTAGGCACGAAACCCCAGAAAGGCAAGCTTTTTTTCGCGGTTGCGCAGGAATTGCCCGATCATTCCACAATATCTTTTTTCAAGCTCTGGACGAAGGCCACCACATCGTTCTGCTCGGCCGCAGGAACGGCGAATTTTCGAAACGTCTCCGCCGCATGACCCAAGAACACATTCCAGTCGCTCTCGCTGATGCGCATACCACGATGCGTGATTACCATGTCGCGACCTCGGTAATACATGGGTCCCCCCGCGTTGGCGCAGAGGAAATCAATCAACAATTGTTTTTCGCGTTGGATGCCATCTTCGCCTCGATGCGCCCAGAATCGGCCGAGTTGTGGATCCGCGCGTAATCTCCCGAGCAAATCATTCGCTACCGCCGAAATGGCATCGTAGCCGCCCAAACGATCGTAGAGTGATGGTTTTTCCGTGGACATAGGGTGCCTCTCGATTGTGTACGATCGCATAGCAGCTGATTCGAACGCAAGATGTGCTAGCACCTCGGCCATGCGCATCACGACCGACGCTCTCGATGCCCTCAACGAGCACTATGCTCATGCCGAACCCATCGAAATTCTTCGCTTCGTCCACCGAGTTTTTGGTTCTCGCTCCGCCATTCTGTCCGGCATGCAAAGGGCCGGTTCTTTGCTGTGTCGACTCGCCGACAAAGAAGCCCTCGATTTCGACGTACTTTTCGTCGATTCGGGCGTGATGCATCGGGAAACGTTGGCGACGCGCGACGAGCTGGCGCGTACGCACACGAGCTTGCGGATCATCACCCGTTTTCCGATGCGCTCATTCGCGCAGCAAACCGCGGAGGAAGGGCTTCTCTACATGACGCACGAAGGTCAAGAGCGTTGTTGTTCGATGCGCAAACGCGAGCCTTTGCTGGCCCAAAAAGGTCGCTACGACGCGCTCGTCAGCGCGCTGCGTCGGGAAGAAGGTGGCGCGCGAAGCAAGACGCGACTGTTCGACATCGACGTGGAGCTCAACGCGCTCCGCGTGCATCCGCTCGTGGACGTGAGCCGAGACAAACTCGATGCCATGATTGAGGCGGACCCCCAGATCGTCGTAAATCCTCTGCATTCAATGGGTTATCCGACCATCGGCTGTTTCACCTGTACAACCCCCGTTCTTCCGCACGAACCCGAACGAGCTGGTCGCTGGAGACACTTGGCGAGCGTCGAATACTGCGGGATCAATCCGATCGATCGCGACGCGCGACGCGACGGGATCGAGATGGATGATCGTTACGCATCCGCGCTTTTTGGCGAGCTCGTCGTGTCGCCGTAATTGTTTACGTTCAAAACGATCGCGGCACTTGGGGATCAATAGGACGAACTAGATCTTCCGGACGAACCAACCAGGTTGGCTCGGGAACGTCGTCGAGTTCGTAAAATCCCCCACAGAAAATGGCATGCGGGCATGATTCGCACACGGGCTTTTTGACTCGGCGCTCGCGTAAGTATTGAAATAAATTCACTTCTTCGTTGTTCACGAAAAGCATGTGCCGTTCGAGCTTGAGCATGTCGCCCATGAGGAATTCTTCATATCCGGGCATGAAGCAGAACGGCAGATTGATGACTTGGAATTTGATTCGATCTTTCCATTTGTCGATGACGCGCATGGCTTCTTCGGCGGCAATGGTCGTATCGGGACAAACGGAATTCGTGGCGCGACCGAAAGGGGTCAAAAATTGAATGTTGAACCAGCGCAAACCGAGGTCGTAAATGAGGGCAGCGACATCGTCGAGTTTTTTATGATTGGATTTGGTGATGGTGATGTTGGCGCCGAGTTCGACGTGTTTGGGGGCGAGGCGGACGAAGTTGCGCACGCCGGCGCAAGTTTGGTCGAACGCTTCGGCGACGCCCACATTTTGTGCATGGGTTTGGGCATCTGGGCCGTGAATGCTGGTGAGGAGGGAGGTCACGCCGGAATGGACGAGTTTTTCGGCGAATTCGTCGTAACTCGCCATTCGCGCGTTGGTGGTGACATTGATTCGTTCGTAGCCGATACGTTTGGAAAAAGCGACGAGGCGCAATAGATTGGGATTGAGGGTTGGTTCGCCGCCGTCGAAATCGAGCAAGGTGACGCCGAGGTGCCGATATTTCACGAGCAGCTCACGTTGCCTTTCGTAATTGCCATCGAATTGGGTACGGGTGCCAGTGGCGCAAAAGGTGCAGCGATTGTTGCATTTGTAGGTGACGTTCATGATCACCTTTTTGGGCCCCGCGGATGCTTCGATACGGCGATCGAAGGTCCATTTGAATTTACGCAAATCGGCGAGGGAAAACGCATCCGTGCTGATGGTGGGCTCTTGCTGAAAACGCGGCCCCCAATCGGAAATGACCGGCAGGGAGCGTTTTTCTTTGACGGCCATGGCGAAAAGGCGCGTTCCGGGCAGAGGAGTTGCAAATTGGACGCTCGGAATCACATTGGCTTGCTCGTGCAGTTCCAGGGCAAACTCGAGCGTGCCGTTGATTTCGGCGCGCGTTTCCCCGGGCAAACCAATCATGAAATGCACGAGGAGGGGCAGTTCGGCTTGTTTGGCGAGTTCGGCGACGGAACGAATGGCTCCGAGGTCGAGCTGTTTGTCCACGACGTGATCAACGACGCGTTGCACACCGCTTTCGGCACTGACACTGAGGGTCGTGAGGCGCCCTTTCATCGCGCGAATGTGTCTATCGAGGACGTAATCGGCGCGCACGCCATTGGGAATTTCGAATTGCAGATCGTGTTTTTCGAGCAATTCCACGACGGCATCGAAATGCTTTTCGTTGACATTGACGAGTTCGTCCAAGAGGTGGACGCGCCGGACACCTTGGGCGCGCAACATTCCGAACAATCGGCCCAGGTATTGTGGTGAATAGCGCCGCTGGGTCTTGGGTTTGTCCAGGTCACCATGCGTACGGGCCGTGGGATTGGAGGAGCAATGCACGCAGCGATAAGGACAACCGCGACTGGTCAAGACGGGGGCCGATGAACCGGTGATGGGAAAGGCCCACGAAGGGCGACCGAGATGGGCGACGACGGCTTGGTGAAATGCGAAGTAGGCCGAAAAGTCCACGAGATCCCAAGCGGGAAGCGGCAATTCGTCGAGGTGTTTAGGGTCGACCCCATCGACGACGAAAGGTTTGGCAGGGACACCTTCCCGTGCTTGCTGTAACAAGCGGGTGAAAATCGGGACGATCTCGCTTTCGGCTTCATAACGAACGAGGGCGGAGACTTCCGGATAAGCGGCGAGGATTTCGGCGGATGGAGCATCGACGACGTGTTGCCCGCTTTGGTAGAGGTCAGCCAGGACAATCGGTCGGTCGGGACGAACCTTACGTAATTCGACGAGCAGGTCGGCGAGGAGGGGATCGCGCGTGGGGGGGCGATGAAAGGGGGTGTAGGCGACGAGAACCGCATCGGCGTGATCCTGGATGCGGGTGACGACGTCGGCGAGTGATGTGCCAAGACGAACGTGCGTTGCATCGTCGGGCGTGAGCGTTGCGCCGGGGATGGCGAGGGCATCGACGAGGTCGACGTCGAAGTTTGCGGCGCGCAAAACAGCGGCAGCTTGAACGGCGCCGAGGTCGGCGAAGTAAGGGTAATCGATGAAGTCGCGCGAGACGCGAATCGGAGGGAAGACGACCGCGATGCGGGACATGGAGTGGAGAGTAGGCGAAACGGGGCGAGGAGGGAAGTGGGCTTCCAAGGCTTGGAAAAACAAACTTGCGTGCTTGACAGAAGCGGGCCCTCGATGTATGAACTCAATATCCAACCCCTAGCCATACGCACCTCCAGTATCCGGAGAGTGCCGAGCCTAGGGGTTTCTTTTTTGTACAATTTTGTGCAAGATTGGGGGATTTATGAAAACGGCAATTCTCGTCGACGGCGGCTTCTTTTTGAAGCGTTTTTCGCACGTGTACAAGGAGCGCAATATGGGCGACGCGGCCGTCGTTGCCAAAACGATGCATTCGATGGCTTGTTATCATTTGAATGATCGTGACGGGCGCAAAGATCGCGAGCTTTATCGTATTTTTTTCTATGACTGCGCACCGATCACCAAGCGCGCGCATTATCCAATTTCCAAAAAAGCGATTGATTTTTCCCGGACACCGACCGCCATTTTTCGATTGGCCTTGCACGAAGAAATCAAGACCATGCGTAAAGTCGCATTACGGCTTGGCCATCTTTCGGACCTGGCAACATGGAAATTGAAACCTGAAAAGCTGGCTGCTCTTCAAACGGGCCGCGCTCGATTCGAAGATTTGACGGATGACGATTTCTCGTACGATGCGCATCAAAAGGGCGTCGATATGAGAATTGGATTGGATATAGCGTCATTATCCTATAAGAAACTCGTAGATCAGATTGTGCTCGTTGCCGGAGATTCCGATTTCGTTCCCGCGGCGAAATTAGCGCGCCGCGAAGGTATCGACTTCGTGCTCGATCCCATGTGGCAACGTGTCCACGCGTCGCTTAATGAGCACATCGACGGCTTGCGGTCGACATCACCGAACCCAAATAAGCCTGCGCTCGCTCCCGTCACGACTGCCTCCTGATAGCTTCCATCACGCGTCAGTCCCTGCTAGCATCGCTCCCCTCGAATGCTCCTCGACCCGCAATTGCTCAAACCTCTGCCGTTTCTCGAAGGACTTTCCGACGCGGATCGCGAGGCCCTCGCGCTGTGTTTTCAGGGTCGAGGATACGCGCCGGGTGATACCGTTTTTGACGAAGGAGATCCAGGCGCGAGTATGTTACTCATCGAACAAGGGACGTTGAGCGCCACATCCAAGGCGAGCGGTGCGCTGTTGGCTCGGCGTTTTGGCCCAGGTCAGGTCATTGGCGAAGCATCTTTATTTGATCCATCTCCGCGCACGGTTACATTACGCGCCACGACCCCCGCGCTCGTATTCGAACTCAATGAAGATGCATTGATTGGCCTACGCAAGAATGTTCCCGCAGCAGCCCGCGCTTTTGCCACAGTTTCATTACGGAGTTTATTGCGACGGGTGAGGCTCATCGAGAAGCAGCTCGATACAGAAATCGAACGCATGAGTATGCTCTGGTAGGGGTATGGAAATACAAAATACACAGGAAATGCGGACGCTGCTCGCGGGGGAACAATTCGGCCGCTATTTGATCGTGCGGCAAATCGGCACTGGAGGCATGGCGGCGGTCTACGAGGCCATACATACCGATTTGCAAAAACGGGTGGCATTGAAGATCCTTCATCCCTGGTATTCATTACGCAATGATATCGTGCAACGTTTCGTCATCGAAGCGCGTGCCGCGTCACGCCTTGCTCATCCGCACGTCGTGGCCGTACATGATATCGGCGTCGAACAATCCATGCCATTTCTCGCGATGGATTTGCTCGAGGGACAGGATCTGTACACGCTCATCAACCGACAACCCGAATTGCCACTCGAGCGTATTGCCGATATCTTTCTACCTATTCTGTCGGCATTGGCGACAGCGCACGAGGCGGGAATTCTTCATCGGGACATCAAGCCGGAAAATATTTTTGTCGCGCGCAAGACTCCTCGCGAACATCCGGTCTTGCTTGATTTCGGAATTTCGAAGCTCGATACGGGAAGTGGAGCCTATTCGGTTACGACTTCCACGGAAATTGTTGGCACACCAGCTTTCATTGCGCCCGAAGTGGCCACTGGAGGCATGACGCGTTTCGACGCCCGGAGCGACCAATACGCCCTCGGGGTGTCGATGTATGTCGTGACGACTGGCCACTTGCCTTTTGACGGCGCTACGGTGCCTGCGCTCCTTGGCTCGATTGCGGTTGGTGGGGCCAAACCACCTTCCCTTCATCGCCCCGGATTGCCGGCGGCATTCGACGCGCTGGTGCTCAAGGCAATGTCCTTGGCCCCGGAGGAACGATTTGCATCGATTCGCGCGATGGGAAATGCGCTTTTGCCATTTGCGAGCGAGATCGGACGGACTTTGTGGGGTGCCGATTTTCCGCAATATGGCGCGAATCGCAGTACGATGCAATTCGTGCCTTTTCGTCCCGACGATTTACGGGTCGTCAAGTGTGTTGCCGATATCGATAATAGCAACATCGAACGGGCGGTGGCTCTTGGCAAGTTATCGACGATAACTCCGGGCACATCAATTTTCGTGCAAGGCACGCGTGCGGAATCGTGTTTCCTCCTTATTTCGGGTGAAGTCGAAGTGGCGCGGACGCAAGGCGCCGATACATATGATGTTGGAAATCTCGCGCGGGGAGCCATTTTTGGATTATCTGCTCTTTGGGAAGAATCGACTCGGGCCGTGTCCATTATTGCGAAGACCGAATGCACCTTGCTCGAAATCACCCAAGATGCCTTCAAAACGATTAAGATATCGTGCCCCGCGTTTGCCGATGCATTGCTGTACGAAGCCATTGCTTTGGCGAGCGAGCGCGTTGCGCGCATGAATTCCAACCGGAAAATCGTAACGAATCAAATGCTCGATGCTGACAACCAGCGCGAATTGCTGGTGCGCCAAACCGTTGCCATTCGTGAATGGAGTATTCCGCTGGTCCGCCCGCAATCTGCGTGACGCGCGGTGACGACTCGACGTTCTTGACCCTGTGCATGCAGGTCGGGCTTGCGTCCGCCGGTCCTTTTCGGCATGGTGTTCATCATGGGATTGCTCGCGCCGACTCCGCCGCCTTATGATCCTCTCGAATTAGCCAAACGTCCGTTTACCGAACGAGCGCGCATGGTTTGCGAATCGTGGGCATTGCAAGGATACGGCACGCCGCTGGCCATTTATTTTGTTTATGCGCTGAAGGTGGCTTTGTACATTGCCGGCTGGGCTTGGTTTTGCCAATTCACCCCGGGCCTTGGTTCGATCACGGCAATTTCATCGTGGTGGCTCGATCCCGTCGCATTTCAAAAAGCAATTCTTTGGAGCATGCTTTTCGAGGTCCTCGGGTTGGGTTGCGGCAGCGGACCTCTCACGGGTCGATATTACCCCCCCATCGGCGGATTTTTATATTTTTTGCGACCGGGCACGACGAAAATGCCTTTATTCGAGGGTTTACCTGTCGTTGGTGGAATTCGGCGCACGTGGCTCGATGTGGCCCTTTATGGGGCCGTAGTCACAAGCCTTTTCCTGGCGCTGATGACGTCCCATCCTGCATTCGACGAATTTCTCCCGATATTGGTTCTCGTTCCATTGCTCGGTATGTGCGACAAAACCATTTTCCTCGCCGCGCGCAGCGAACATTACTGGACGACGATCGTCTGCTTTTCTTTTGCGACGCAATGGATTGCCGGGGCCAAAGCGGTGCAACTAGCCTTGTGGTTTTGGGCGGGTGTTTCCAAACTCAATGCGCATTTCCCAACCGTCGTCGCGGTCATGACCAGCAATGGTCCGTTCACGCGTGCGCCGTGGATCCGCAAGCGCATGTACCGCAACTTCCCCGATGATTTGCGTCCCTCTCGATTGGCTGTGTGGATGGCCCACGGTGGCTTGCTCCTCGAATTGGGCGTTCCGCTCGTGCTCCTGCTCAGTCCCGGTGGAACTTCGCTCGTCATCGGCATGATCCTCATGCTCATGCTGCACGGGTACATTACGAGCAATGTGCCCATGGGTGTACCGATTGAATGGAACTTCATGGTCGTTTACGGGGCTTTTGCGCTCTTTTGGGCGCATCCCGAGGTAACGGTGCTCGATATTGGCCCATGGCCCGTGGCTGTTTTTCTTGTATGCGCATTGATCGGCCTTCCCCTGCTGGGCAATCTGGTACCATCGGCCATCTCATTTTTGCTCGCAATGCGTTATTACGCCGGAAACTGGGCTTACAGCGTTTGGCTATTTCGCCAAGGTAGCCATACGAAACTAGAAAAACTCACCAAGAGCTCGGTGTGGGTCACCGACCAGCTGGAGCGATTTTACGACCACCGAACAGCCGTTGGACTCGTGAGCAAGGTCTTGGCATTTCGACTCATGCATTTGCATGGGCGAGCCCTGGGAATCCTGATTCCGAAAGCTGTCGACCATTACGAGAACTACGAACACGTGGATGGCGAGATCGTCGCCGGTCTGGTGCTCGGCTACAACTTCGGGGATGGCCATTTGCATCGTGATCAGCTCTTGCGCGCCGTGCAGGCACAATGTCAATTCGCGCCCGGTGAATTGCGCTGCGTGTTTGTCGAGGCACAACCACTTGGACGACGAACGCTCGAATGGTCCATCTTCGATGCCCACACGGGGCTCGTCCAAAAAGGCGAGGTAACGGCACAAGAGCTGCTCGAGCGGCAGCCGTGGGAAAGCAAAATCGAAGAACCACGATGAAAGTCGCCGCGTCGATGTAAATCGTTGCTGGACGTTGACCAATCCGTGCTGTAAAGAAAGGCCCGGAATGGTAACCATTGGCTCCCCAAACAATCGTCGCCTGCAAAGCGCCGCCTTGCTTTTGGCCAGTTCTTCCCTCTTTTTTGCGTCGGTGGCGACAGCCGATGGATCACGTGGCAGTCGCGCGACCACGGATGCCCAAGCGGAAGAAAAAAAAGAAGAGGCAGGGGTTCGGGTTCTCGGCACGAGTGGTCTCGAAAACCCCGACGATCCGATTTTGCGACCGGTGAAAGCGGAACGGCGCACCGTGCTGGCCATGGGTATCTCCATTGGCGCGTCTCTCGGCAGCGCCGCGGGATTTCCCAATGATCCCACGAAAATTGGTTTGATCAGCAACTATACCGATTCAGGCCTCGGGGCGGGATTCAGCACGCGGGCTTGGGCAGGGTTTGCATTGCGTGATTTTCTGGTGTTTGGCGCATCTTTTGGCGCATTTGGATTCGATGCGGGAGACAATGTCGCGTTTTTGGGAACCGTCGGGTTTCACACGGAAGTCTTCCCGCTATTTGGCATGGGGGGCGCATTTCGTGAATTTGGTTTGGCCCTCGAAACCGGAATTGGAACCGGCATCGTCAGCCCCGGCGGAACGACGACCAACCTTCTGGTCGACGGCGGATATGCCTCGTCAATTGGCGGAAGCGCATTTTACGAAGGATTCCGATTGGGACCCAAATTGAGCATGGGGCCTTATATCGGCTACGATTATGTCTGGAGCACTTCATTACGCGGCGGCGCATTCGTTCTCGGATGGAGAACGGCGCTTTATCCGCTCAACAAGAAGCAATAACTTGCGTATCGTTCAGGCGAGAACGCCCGAGACTACGCGCTCGCGTCCGCCCAGATCTTTCTTGATCCCCACCTCGGAAAAACCATTCTGCTCGAAAAGCGCGACCACGGCTGCACCTTGCCCGGTCATCATCTCCACCGCCAGCACTCCGCCTTTTGCTAGATGATAGGGTGCTCGAGCAACCACATCGCGCATGATCGACAAACCATCATCCCCGCCAGAAAGGGCCATATGGGGCTCGAATCCTCGAATATCGACATCGAGCCCGGGAATGTCGGCATCGGGAATATAGGGAGGATTCGCCGTAATCAAATCGAACCACGGACGCGGAGCACCAAGCGCTGCATAAAGATCCGATTGACCAATGGCGCAATTCACCGCTCCAAGACGCACGAGATTGTCCCGCGCAACCTCCACGGCATCCTGCGAAAGATCCAGACCGATCACTTGGGTGGTCGGACGTTCCTTGGCCAATGAAATGGCGACACAACCCGAGCCCGTGCAAAGATCGAGCACTCGGGCACAAAGATCCAAATGGCGCGTTCGTTCGAGGGCCACTTCGACCAACGTTTCCGTATCGGGTCGCGGAATCAATACGCGACGATCGACTCGAAAAGGACGGCCATAAAATTCGCGAACGCCCAGCAAATACGCAACGGGTTCCCCCGCGCGCCGCCGCTGAAACAATTCACGATATCGACCAAGCTCCGACTTTTCGAGCGGGCGCTCGGCATCCAAAATGAGCTTGATGCGATCTTGCCCCAATACATGGCAAAGGAGCAATTCCGCATCGAGACGAGGCGACGAAAAACCACGCTTTTTCAGATCATCGACGGCCCACGTGAGTACGCGACGAACCGTCCATGGATCATTCTTGTTCTCCGTGCGGTCGGTCGTCACGATGCACTGCCTTGATTCGAAACGACTTTAATCGCTCCGGCTACCACACCTTCGACCTCGTCCCGAATTTCTTCGAGACGCTCTGGTGTCGCCGCCTCGAAACGCAAGACGAGGACCGGCTGGGTATTCGAGGCTCGGCAAAGCCCCCAAGCACCTTCGCCGAAATCGACTCGACCTCCATCGATATCCAGTACACGACGACTGCTGCGGTAATGGTCGACGACCCGCGATACGACTTGGAACTTGATTTCGTCGGGACAATCCACACGAATCTCGGGTGTGGCAAATGTCTTGGGCACATCGGCCAAAAGTTCCCGCAACGTTCGCCCCTCGGAAGCAATGATTTCAACGAGACGCACCGTGGCATAAATGGCATCGTCGAATCCGAGCCATCGATCGGCAAAAAACATATGCCCGCTCATTTCTCCCGCGAGCTTGGCCTTCTCTTCCTTCATTTTGGCTTTGATCAGAGAATGACCCGTTTTCCACACCAGCGGTCGACCTCCGTGCTTGGCGATATCAGCGTATAAAGTCTCCGAGCATTTGACTTCACCAAGCACGGTCGCACCGGGAAAATCTTTCAAAACGGACCGTGCATAGAGCAAAAGGAGTTTATCTCCCCAAACGATTTCCCCTGTCTCGTCGATGGCGCCAATACGATCGCCGTCGCCATCCCACGCGACCCCGAGCGTTGCACCGGTCTCCAAGACTCGGTCCCGTAGAGCAACGAGGTTTTTCGGGACAGTCGGATCAGGATGATGATTCGGGAAACTCCCGTCGATGTCGCAATAAAGTGCTTCCGGGGTCAAACCCAAAGCGTTCAAGGTCGTCACGCCCAGAGGACCCGCGGCTCCGTTTCCACCATCCACGATGAACTTCACGTTCGTATGCGCCAAACGACTCGAGCGCCGAACGGTTTCGATGTATTCGGCTTCCACGTTTTTCTCGCTAAACTCGCCTCGCGCAGGTGCTGGTCCGCCGAGCGCCGCTTCGCTTTCGATCACGTCCGCGAGATGCTGAATGTCTGCGCCAAAAAACGACGCCTTTCCACGCATGAGCTTGAACCCATTGTCCGGCGCGGGATTGTGACTCGCCGTAATCATCACCGCGCCGTCCGTTTCGAGTTCGAACGCCGCAAAATACAGCATTGGCGTTGGACCCACACCAACGGAGACGACCGACACACCGCCCGAAAGCAAACCTTCCGTCAGCGCTTGGAAAAGACGCGCGCTCGAAAATCGTCCGTCACGAGCAACCGCGACCCGCAAAGGTTTTACGCTTTCCTTTGAGCTCGAACGAAGTACGTGGGCAAACGCTCGGCCAAGAGCGTGAGCAAGCCCGTCCGAGAGGTCTCGGTCGGCAACGCCGCGAATGTCGTACTCGCGAAAAATGTGGCGCGGAATCTTCATGGTTTTTGGTCGTCCTGGCGAAGCGATTTGGCACGACGAGCGACGAAACGAAAGGGGCAAACGCAATTCTTGCTCGCTCGCTGCGCGCTCGCACGCTCACCCGCGCCGGTACGCGTGTTGCACGACGTGCTGACGATGAATCGTCTCAGCACGCAGGCATTCACGCCACACACGCGAGAAGTCCGACGATCTGGAGGCATGTCGACGTCGATGACGGAACGTCCCGACATGGATCAACGCGAGCGAGCGCTCACGCATCGGCTCGAGCTTTCGAAGGAGCGCTTGAGTCGCGACATCGGAAAGCTGTCGACGCTGCTTGGATCAAGCGCCAATGACGCGGTCCAAAGGTTTGTCCGAGTGGGATTGCTCGTGGGCGGTTTTTTACTCGTCGGCATTGCGACTGCGGTGCTCATCCGTCGACGACATGCTGCAACCAAGAGATTTTTTTGAAGGAGCCAGCCATGAGTCAACGAATCACATCCGTGGATCGGCCGCTGCGTCCGCCAGCGATCCCGGTCGCGGCACACGATAAAAATAGCGATGGCGCGTCAACGAGTGAGCTGTTCGTCGCCATCGCGCGAGACGCGTTCGATGTCGCCACAGAACTCGTGCGTGACGGTGTTGCGCTCGGAAGACTCGAATTCGAACGCACGGTTCGTGATCTTGCGCCGCGGATTCTTTGGGGTGCAGTCGCAATCGTTTGTGCAGCAACGGCTTCCGTTTGTGCGATGATCGCCATCATGATCGGACTCGGCTCGATCGTACCTTCGATCGCGTGGCGGCTCGTGATCCTCGCGCTGGCACTGTCGTTCGTCACCTTCTTCGGAGCGGTTCGGGCATGGCGACCAGAACCTAGGTCGTCGACCGTGACAACCAAAGAAGAGCCGATACCCGAGAGCCCGCCGCGAGAAACGTGGGGGGTGCGACGAACAGAGCGTCTGACGAACACGATTTTGCCGCCGCCAAACGCTTGAACGGTGTTGCCAGTCGCAACTCGATGATTTCTACGCTGTAGATGATTGGCGTTGGGGTTTGTCCGGGAAGTTCAGCGACAATGGCAATTTGCCCAGTGCTTGTATGTGGGCATGGAAAGAAGACCGCGAATACTCGGTAGGGAATGATTTCGTGCTAGGAGGGCGCTGGTGTCCCTCGCCGTCGGTCTTGTCGTTCTCGCCTTTGCTGTGGCCCTGGGTGGCATTGCTGCTGCTTGGCGGGATCATGGGCGACGCGTCGTGCCGGGGATTGGAACGTTTGCGACGGTGGCGGCGGCAGGTCTTGCGCTGTTGCACTTGCTTCCCGAAGCGGTCGTGGAAGGGGGCTTTTTCACGCTCGTGCCGCTGGTCGTGACGCTGTTTGTCCCGGTCATCTTCGAACGTCGGGTGCGTGATGATGGACGATCAGCGCACGGAGCACTCGTTGCGGGTTATGTTGCCGTGCTCGTTCATCAAGCGGGTGAAGGAACGGCGATTGCGACGTTGGCGCGCACGAACGAACTACGGCCGGCGATCATCATGGCCATTGCAGCACATACGATTCCGCTCGCGATGGTGGTCGCGTTGCGGACGATGACGACGTCGAGTGGCGACATGCAACGTGGTGTCGTGCGCGCAGCGCTGGCGCTCGCGGGATGTGCGTTCGCAACGGTCGTGGGTGCGTTGTCGATCGAAGTGATCGACGCGTCGCTCGTGGCCAAGGGCAAACCTTGGCTCGTTGCTGCCGTTGCTGGGCTTTTGCTGCACGCGCTGCTGCATGAAACGAAGCATTCGGACGAAGTCGATCTGCGTGGTCGCGTGACGAATGTCGTCGCTGGGCTGCTCGGTTTGTCCGTTGCGGTATTGAGTCTGGAACCCGATGGTTGGGT
>DAOMZH010000206.1:0-13362 GCA_035437985.1 Polyangium sp. (in: bacteria)
CTTCATGCAGACAGGGCCAGACGGCGCTTTGCCCACGGTCGCTCCGCCGCGAACGATCATTCGAGGCGCCCATATTGGGCCTCTGCACGCGCTCGCATCTGCGGCAATTCCGATATTGTTTCCGCCCGTCCGTATTGGCCGAGAACTCTTCATGGATGGTGGAGTTCGTCAAAACACTCCGATTGCTCCGGCATTGCGTCTTGGAGCGACGCACGTGTTTGCAATTGGTTTGTCGCGAGAATTATCGGGCGTGAGTACATCCCCGGAAGACGAGAAAGTGCCGGGGGCGGCATTCTTGATGGGAAAAATCTTGAATGCATTCCTGTTGGATCACATTCAAACGGACCTCGAAGTGATGACGCGAATGAATCACATCCTCGAGGACGCGGAAAAAATGTATGGTCCGGATTTTTTGCATCGGGTCAATTCTGCGGCGGATCGCCGCGGCGTGCTGCCCTACAGCAAAATTCGTTCTTTGGTGGTGCGCCCTTCAGAAGATATTGGGCGACTCGCGGCAGAATACGTTCGTCGGGGCAACATTCGGGGAAGCCACGCTTTCGTGCGGCGGATATTGACGTTGGTCGACGTGGGTGAAGGAACGGAAGCGGATTTGGCGAGTTATCTGCTTTTCGATGGGGCTTTTGCGCGGCGCTTGATTGACTTGGGACGCGCCGACGCGGAAGCGCGCAAACACGAGATTGCTGAGTTCTTCGGGCATGCAGCCGAAGACGACGCGCCGGTAGAAGCAGAGAGCGCCGAATGGAGCATTCCGCCGTACGTCGAGTAAAACGCGGTAATGCGTACGAAGTGACCGACTGGGTTTCACCCAGACCCACCAGGGGCTACGCGCCCCTGGACCCGCGCCAGGACCAGTCCTGGACCTGATGTTGGTTTTTCCGCTTCGCGGTCAAACCAAGTAAAGATCGCGGCTCGTTCGATGACGCACCGTTCGCAATCGCTAGAAACACCGCGACTTTGCTCTCACACCATTTTGGTACGAAGACCCTTGTAAATACCAGGTTCCGCCGGTGCGAACGATTTCGACGCGTTCTCCCCCACCGCGGAAATTACCCCGTACATACGTGAGCCCGCAAGAGCGATTGGTCGTCGTCCCCATTACGGTTGGTAACCATCCTTGTTCCCAGCTGTACTCGGCGGAGTAATTCGATCCGGCAGGCAATGTGACGCAGCGGGCACCTGCTCCAACGGCGGTCTGTTGTGACGCGCCACGAAGGTACCACCAGCCATTCATTTCGAGGACTTCGACCCATTCGCCCGTGCCGTAAAACCTGCCCTGCACGCGCGTGAGAAAACAAACGTTCCTCGTCCCATTGGCGTTTGTCGTCGGCACCATGCTCGTCCAGCTATTGCCATAACCTTGTTCCCACCAATATTCGCCGGTATATGGATTACCCAGCGTTTCTGCGCAAAACGACGCCCCCGCGACATCAGCTTGCTGCGACCTCCCTCCGAGGTACCAATCCGAACCGGAGGTGAAGGTGTAGACAGACTCACCCCACCCTTCGAATTTCCCCTGCATTCTGGCCAAAAAGCAGACCAATTTGTTTGTCTCTCCCGTCCTGACGGCATTCCAGCCTTGGTACCAATCGAAGCGGCCCTGAGCCCAAAGCGCATCTTCGCTCGTGCCCGTGTTGATGGATTCGTCGTCGGGGACCATTTCGTTTTCAGTGGTCTTGCCGTCGTCGAATTCGTCGAGCTCGTCGAATTCTGTCGACGTACAGCCGAAGATGGCGAAGTTGACGACGAGCAGAGAAATACGCAATGCGAATGTAGACATGGCTCTTCCTTTCGGCCGAGTTGCTCGGCCCACGGGGTGCACGCGTGACCGAGAATGGCCACAGTTCGAGACAAATGGCGAGCGGTGCGTTTGGCGCAATCACACCACTCGCCCGGACGACTTCTCGAACGCAATCGTCCCTAATACCCTATACGCAAGTCCCGGTACGAATCTGACGCGACCATTGCATTATTTTCGAATTTCGTTTCGTCGTTACGCGGGCCTTCGAAACGTTTCCGCAAACGAGCCCGGGCGCTGTAAATAGCCGCGACGGATGTGCCTGTACGAGCCGCAGTTTCCGCGGCATCTTGGCCTTCGATCATCGCCTGAAACAGCAGCGTCGCCCGAGCCCCTTCATTGCGGAGCAAATCCTCGATGGCTTCGACTTGGTCAAAACATTCACTTGCATCAACAGCATATCCGCCGCTGATTTCCAAGAATGCGTCGTCTACCGGCACCAACGTCCATGGATTACGCCGTTTGCTGCGGAGAATCGACGCGACCAGGTTGCGGGCTACCCGGCCCACCCATTGCGGCAAATCGCCGCGGTTCGGATCATAAAGGGAAATGGCGGGGATGTCCTGGACGAACAGATGCTCCAGAACGTCCTGGACCAAGTCATCAACTTCTTGCCCTACGGCTCGCCTGCCCCCAGGTATCTGATAACGAACCAATGCCCGCCGCACAACGCGCTCAATCACAGGTTTTACCTGCTGGATCAAGCAATTGACACGACGACGAGACCTTGGCGCTTCCCATTCCCCAAAACCATTCATGTTGTCACCTGATGACAAACTGCAAATGCTCGGCAATTGTCTCGCCAAACATTTCCCAACAAATACACGAATGCATCCACGTGCCGCGCCAAAGGCACACGAATGACAAACGTTGCACGATTTGCGTAACTCCGAGGATGAAGGCACGTGTCATGCCAGCAATGTACGAGGCACCATTTTGCCCGTAATACTCGACAAACTCCGTCCAGTCGTTCGCGTGACCACGTCCGCGCTGCGGTGCGTCATGACAATTTTTGTCACTTTCCGTGATTGGTGGTAACGAGAATTGTCGCTGACTTAGCATGGTGTGCCAAACCACGTGCGATCCATTCCTTTACGTCACTCATCAACAAGACCCCACATACTCGTTCACACATGGACCCAGATTGCTACAATCCGCCCGGATGGGCCGTTGAGGGGTTTGCCGAGAGGAGTCGCGCCTTGACGTCGAGTGGAGCAATACTTTTTTAGAAAAAGACTGACAATGGGTCATCGAGGGGTGTATGGTCGTCGGGGCAACGTTCGACGGGTGGAGCATTGCCCGGGTGGTCCTACGAAAATTTCAATCTGCGCGGCCAAGCGCTGACAATGAGGTATTTCAATGCGTTGGTGGATCAATGGCATGTTGAGTGGCGGGGTTCCGCTCACGAATTTTATCAATGACGACGTTTTCGTGGACGCGGCATTAAATACCACCCGCACTCCCGACCCTGCGGCGCCGGCCCTTTCGCATTTCGCCCCGACTGGCCGTCGACTCTACGATCCTGCTTCTGCTGGATGGATGCTCGTCGTTTCCGATGATGAGGAAGGGCGTCAAGTAGAAAAGGCCCTCGCGTCGCTCGTGGAGCGGCGCACGCGTGTCTACCATGCGCGCTCGACGCCTGAGCGTACGCCTGAATCGGTGGTGAAGCGTTATCCTGCGGGGCTCGAGGGAGCGCAAATTGCCACCTGGGTCATGAACGAACTCATTCTGACCAATAAACTTGGCGAATTGATTGCGCCTTATTACACACTCATTGCTGGAGACCCCAACAAACTGCCGTTTGCCCTCGAATACCACATTCATGCTGGTGGTTATGCCGCAGGGCGACTCGCCTTCCCCAACATCGACGATTATCGCACCTATGCCAAAAAAGTATTGGCCTGGGAGCCGGACGAGGCTCCCGAGGAAACTTCGCGCGACGAATCTCCCCTCGGAATCTTTGCCACGGATGTCGGCCCTCGGGATGCGACTCATCAGAGTCGAAAACGGCTCGTCGAACCGATGTCGGCATTTTTTCAGGGAAAACCAATGCTGAGTTCCCTCACGTCGCGGATTGCGGATGATGCGGATCGTCAGGGTTTGCTCGAAATGCTACGGGGCGAAAAGGGGCCATTTACGGGCCCTCGAATCATGTTTAGTGCGACGCACGGGCTGGCCGTGGCTGGCGACGAACCGGAGGATGTTGCGAAGCGGCGGCAAGACCAAGGGGGTATTTGTTGCCAGCTCTCGCGGCATCTCGACGATGAAATTTTGCGTGCTTCCAATCTTGGCGACGGAGCGTTTCTTGCTGGGGGCATATGGTTACTATTTGCTTGTTTTGGTGCGGGCACGCCGGAACGGAGCCTTTTTTATCAATCGCGACGCACGGAAAGAACATTGCTCGGTTGTCATGACGGCAAACCATTTTTGGCCGCATTGCCGACGCGGCTCTTGGCCAATCCCGATGGCCCTCTGGCAGTCATCGGCCACGTAGATCCGGGATTCGTGCATTCCTTCATGGATCCGAAAAATGAGATTGGTACACTACGACAAACAGGTTTACAACAATCGTTGTCGTTCCTGCTCCGAGGCATGCGCGTGGGTGAAGCGGCGGACAACCTCGCCCAAAAAACGATGTCGTTCTCCGAGATCGTCAGTGAAATGTACACGAAGCTCTCGAATGACCTCTCGTCAGGTCGCGGCGACATATCCCGGCTGGCCATTGAAGAAGCATTGGCCAACCCTCCGAACGCCGAGGTCCGAGACGATCGGAATCGTCTCGTCGACGCGTGGACCGCATACCATGATTTTCGCAATTACATTACGCTCGGCGATCCTGCAGTACGGCTTGCTCCGCGCGATTTTCAGCCGCCGAAGCCGGTGGTTTCTGTTCCTACGCCGCCTGCGCCAATTCCCCCGGAGAATCGGGAACAATCGGCCGAAGCCTCATTGCCAGCCGCCATTGGTGAGGCGCATCGTGAAGGCCGTTTGGTCGTCGAGGAACGCGAACACCTATTTTCCGAGGCGGGAATACCGATTCTCGAAGGCAAGACCACGGTCATCTCCCTTATCGCGATCCCGTGCTCGGATGTGCGCCAACGTGAAGCCGAGCCGGAGGAATCGACAGCTTCTGGGGGCAAAGAGCTACGTTATTACGAGGCTGTGGAGCATATCGATAGCGACCTCAAAGCCCAAGTTCGTTTGTCCAAAACCGAGAGCATTCCGGCGTCGAGAGTGAGCTTGACGGTGGGCAACGGCGTGACGCTTCGTTATGGGCAAGCCATTGCCATGTTTGGGGACTTTTATGGGATGCCTAACGTCCGCATCGGTGCAGGGATAAAACAATTCTTGCAAGTCTTTGCGACGTTCGACAAGGGCAATCGCCAAGAAATGGCCAAAATCCTGAATGCGATCAATCGCGAACGCACGATCGTCGATGCTGCCGTGAAAAAAACTGGAAGCGCATCGTCGGGCTACGAGGAGAAGGGAGACGAACTAAACAAACTCTACAATCGCGCGACAGGAGGCGGATCAATCTTTACGGATTATCTGCCCAAGGGTCGCTTCCTGGAATTGGCTAGTAACAACTTCGACCATTTCGGCGCAGACGCCATTGCCGCATACAAAGCGGGGCATGCCGCAGCGTGCGCGGAGGCTCGACAAGCAGCGGCGGAAACTTCACCAGCGACCCAACGACAACGCTTGCTCCGGGCGTACTTGATGAATGCATGTTCCGATCATTTCTTGACGGACACATTCTCGTCGGGGCACCTTCGCGTTCCCCGTCGCGAATTGACGAATCAAATTCGTTCGACCTTTCCGAGCGCTGGAGACTTGCTGTCGAAAATCATGCATGACGAAGACAATACGCGAGGGCTCGAGGTGCGCAATACGCGCGGCGAGGTCTGGACGGCGTTTGGCGACAAGTATTTTCATTCGACGCAGAATCAGAAAGGTCGCGCAATCACGCACGATGCTGTAGCGATCTCGGCTCAAGAGGTGTGGCAGGCGTTCGACGCTGGAGCGAATCCGGCATTCGAGGCCCTCACGTATGCCCCCGACCTCAATGAGGCCCTAACAAACCGGGCAAATCACGCGCCGATGTTCATCGTCCGGAATGGGGCGCTGCTCATTCGCAAACAGGCCAACAATCCCGATTGTTATGAATGGACGCGGGATATGTCGGGGGCGACGGGCCTGCTCTGGGATTTCATCAAGAAGGAGTTGTGATCATGGCAATTCGCGTGCAAATCTTCGACGACAATGGGCACCCACTTCCTGAAGGATTGGCAATGGAGCTCGTGAGAAATCGCGAGGTCGTCGCCACATCGGCCATTGGCGCCGACGGCGTGGTCATATTCGAATCGGATGCGCCCGCGCCGCTCGCCGTGCGCCTCGCTCCCGTGCATGGCGGCATTACCGTGCAGAGCGACGCGCACGTGACCGAAGGCTAGCCACTCCTCATTTAGGAATGAGCCGCCGCGCAAACGCGCTCGCGGGATAAACGGCGGCGCGAATCATTTGCATGGCCCCTACGGGCACGATGCCCCGACCCGATCGAAAAGGATAAAACGCCAGAGCTTTTTGATCGACATTGGCTTTCTCTCGAATATCGACGGTCGCGACTTCCCGCCATTTGGCTCCCAGCTTCATCACCTTCATTTCGATCCGAAATACGGCTGTTCCGGCGGCAACGCGAGCTGCGAGTTTGTCTCGGCGCTTGCCCGTTTGGGCCGGAATACGCATGGCGACGATCCGGAATTTCACTCGACCAATATCGTCGACGGCAAAAGGCAGGAGCGCGTGATAGTCATTGGCCAAGAAATCATGTGTATTCGTAAAAAGCGGAGCCAAAGGCAAAAGCACGGACCTGCGACTCGTCACGAACAGCAAGTCTTGGTCCCCGGGCGCCGGAGTTTGAACACTGGCACTCTTGGAGCTGACGAAACGTATCGCAATTCCAAGCACGTCTGGCCATTCTTTTTCGTTACGCCATACGCCTCCGGAAAAACGCACGAGCGCCGGACCACGAAGTCGCTTTGCGAATTCGCCGTGGATTCCTTCTTTGACGATGGGTTCGATATTCGCCCAATACACGACTCCGTCCGGATGGAACAATCTGGCATTTCGCGCCAAACTCCCCAAAGCGGCCCATGGAGCCAAAATGCCACCCACTACGCGACCCAATGCTTCTCCAAGACGCATGCTCGTCCCCCGTGTTTACATCTTGGGGACCGACCAGCATGATCGGCAAGGTGGACGGCCGATTCTTCGATGATTCCGCCAAGTCCCAACAAATGTTGGAATTGATTGAAACGAATGCGATTTATTCGCAGTACAAGCCAACGAAAATCGTGTCGTCGTCGTTTACGTCGCCGTCGAAATTGATTCCAAACAGACGAACCATATCGGTACCTAGGGTCGCGACGGTACAGGAATCATCCAAGCCCGCACCGTTTTGACACGCGGCGGAACTCGTGAAGCCCCATTTCGTAGGTACACCCAGGCAGCCATTGCATGCATCGGTCCAACCGACATAGATGTTGCAATGGTTCTGGAAATAGGCAATGGCCAGAGCATCAACGGGAGCGCAATCGAGTTGCCCTTCGGCATTGATTCCTGTGGCATATTGGCCGGCTGGGCATTTCGCCACTCCCAGCGCGGGCATTGTCGTGGAGTTCGAACATCCCAGACCCATGTAGAGTTTGTCGTTACCGTCGACGTCCCCCTCGAAATCAACCCCCAACAGATTCATCGTGTCGCCGCCGAGCGTCGCCATCTGGCAGGTTGTGGACGCACCACCGCCGACGTTGCATTGCAGCGTCGAGGCCTGTCCCCATTGCAGCGGCGGATCCGTGCAACCATCGCAGCTGTCGCGTGCTCCCACGGTAACTTGGCAATGATCCCGCAATGCATCCAGAATTCCTGCTGTCGCATTGCCGCAGCTCAGGGCCCCCATATTGTAGCCAACTGCGAGTTCACCTGGATCACAGGGTTCCGCTGATTCGATCAAGGGCTTCGCGTCGCAACTGAATCGCGCATAAAGTTTGTCGTTGGTATCGACGTCGCCGTCCATGTTCAAGCCCAAAAGTTGTACCTGCTTTCCCCCGATGATGACATTTTGACAGGTATTATTTGCCCCGATACCGGTATTGCAATAACTTGGCGAAACGCTACCCCACTTTGATGGCGGAGTGGTGCATGCGCCGCATTGATCGCTCCAGCCGAGATGAATTCGGCAATTACTGTCGAAAGCATTTTTCGTGAGCATGTCAATGCCGGAACACACCAAATCTCCATTGACATCGATACGCGTAATGAATTCCCCGGGCGGACACGAAGCGCCCCCAGTGCCCCCCGAACCCGCCGCGCCCGCTGTGCCTCCAAGGCCGCCCGAGCCACCAGAACCACCTGCGCCACCTGCGCCACCTGCTCCTGAGGAAGAACTGGACATTCCGGTCGATGATGAGCTCGATGACGAAGCAGATGAACTGTCCGCGCTGCTCGACGAGACCGACACACCGCCCATGCCGCCTGCACCAATCGGAAAAGTCGTTCCCTCGGCGCAACCCACGACGAAACTCGAAACAACCGCGAAGAAAAGGCCAATGTGTCGCATGGGAATCGATTGTAGAGGAGGCATTCCGGAATTGCAAGACATTGCTGAACTCGTGATTTTTGGCAAGCTTGTCGACTACTTTTTGCTGCCTGACAAAAAAGAAATTGCCTCCCGATCGCAAACACCATAGGGTGAAAAGCAGCTCACCTTGAAAAAAAATCTGCACCGACCACCTTTTGTACCGCCACGTCGCCATGGCTATTTATCATAATCTCGAGTCACTTTGCCCAGACGAACCTAGTGTCAAACCATTCGTTGCTTATTTCCAGGACCGAACCGTGAAAATCGCGTTTGTGTCGGGTCCGGTAGTGAGAACAACATGAAAGATGTCGTGAGCGACAATTGGTGGAGCAAAACGATTCCCGCGGAACAAGCAGGCGAGGTAGAGTCTGCTGGCGCTTCGCTCAACCCGCTTCCTTCGCGCATTCGCCATTACGAGGTCATTCGGCCCTTAGGGGCTGGGGGCATGGGGACGGTATTGTTGGCGCGAGATACCCGGCTCGGTCGATTATGTGCCATTAAATTGCTCGTCGATCATAGCGGTGAAGCTGCCGAACGATTTTTGATCGAAGCCCGAGCCACGGCACAATTGAATCACGAAAACATCATCGTCGTATACGAGCTTGGGGAACATGAAGGCGTGCCTTTTATGGTCCTGGAATACTTACCGGGGAAAACCCTCGAACAAAGCCTCGAAGAACGAAGGTCCCGCGGATTCTCTTCTTCCAGAGCTATCGAATTGGCCCTCGCAGTCACCCGCGCGCTCGTGTGCGCACACGAGCATGGGATCGTGCATCGCGACTTGAAGCCCTCGAATATCTTCATCACGGACACGGGAATGGTCAAAGTCCTCGATTTCGGCATTGCAAAAATCCTGCAATCTGCCAACGAAGGTCGAACGTCGGCGAATCCGGGAAAAAGCGCGGAAATTGGGACCATTTCCTCATTGACTCAAGACGGCGCATTGCTTGGCACAATGCCATACATGGCCCCCGAACAATGGCTCGGAGCCACAATCGATCATCGCATAGACATTTGGGCCATGGGATTGATTCTCGGCGAAATGCTCCTCGGCCGTCATCCGCTCGCGCCATTATCGCAAACGACGTTGCTGAGCGTCGCCGACCTGAGCCAACCCATGCCGAGCATGCGCGAATTGCTCCCGGGCATTGGGCAGCTGGGCTCGATTATCGATCGGTGTTTGCTCAAGGACGTTCGCGATCGATTGTCGAGCGCCAAAGAATTACAATCGGAGCTGGAAACGCTCTTTTC
The DNA here is from genome assembly GCA_035437985.1 of Polyangium sp. (in: bacteria). GTDB lineage: Bacteria > Myxococcota_A > Polyangia > Polyangiales > Polyangiaceae > Polyangium. The sequence continues at coordinate 9,708 of DAOMZH010000206.1, forward strand.
TCCCCACGCGTCCGGGAACGACGAGGTAAATCCGTATTGCGGACTCGCGTCATTTCAAGAGGCGGATGCGAATCGGTATTTCGGACGTTCGCGCGCGGTGACGGAAGCGGTGGCGCGCTTGCGTGAAAACCCGCTCTTGACGATTGTCGGACCATCCGGAGTTGGTAAATCCTCATTCGTCAGGGCCGGGATTTGGCCCGCATTAAAGCGCAGCGGCGAAGCTTATGAATGGTTGGGATTACGTCCTGGCACACATGCTCTCGCTGCATTGGCCGAATTACTCGTCTCGCATATGACGATGTATTCGACGCGTGAACTTGCCGCTGGTGAATCCGACGACGAACTCGGAAACGATCGGGAAACCATCATAACGCGACTTCGCGCCGAACCCGGTCTTTTCGGAGCACTTTTACGTACTCGGGCGCGCCGACGACTACGACAAATCTTGATTTTCGTTGATCAATTCGAGGAATTGTACACCTTGTCACCCGAGGACGAAAGGGCCACTTTCTTCGATTGCCTTGCCGGCGCCGCGGACGATGCCGGCTCGCCTTTACGTGTCGTCATTACGATTCGAGCAGACTTTCTGGAAAGAATCACGGAAGCCGAGGCCGCGCGAATTGCGCTTGGTCGAAGTCTGTTGCTGCTCACGCCCATGGATCGAAATGCGCAACGGGAAGCGTTGACCCGTCCGATCGCGGATTTGGGTTATCGATTCGATCCTCCTGAATTAATTGATGAAATGCTGGATTCCCTGGGAAAAACATCGGGGGCCCTGCCCCTCTTGTCTTTCGCCGCTTCCCGGCTCTGGGAATTACGTGATACGCAAAGACGAACCTTGACCGCCGAAAGTTATCGGCGCGTGGGGGGCATTGCAGGACCGCTTTCCAGCCACGCGGATGCAATTCTCGGCGCCATGACCGTCGAGCAACGTAAACTCACCCGTCTCGTCATGTTGCGCCTGGTGACGCCCGAGCGCACGCGAGCCATTTGTACATTGGGCGAATTTCAAGAAATGGGCGGCGAACCCATGGCCCAAGTCCTCGGCCGATTGGTGGATGCCCGATTGCTCACGATCGAAGGGGAATCGGATGCTGGAGGTTCGGTCGAAATCGTCCATGAATCGCTGATCACGAGTTGGCCGACGCTCGCACAATGGCTCGACGAAAGTCGAGTCGACGCGGCATTTCTCACGCGATTGCGAAATGCTGTTCGAGAATGGGAAACGAGCGGCGAAAACGAAGATTTGCTCTGGCGAGGGCACGCGGCGAACGAGGCGAGTCATTTTTACGAGCAATACAGTGGCGAGTTAGCGGCAAAAGAGCGCCGCTTTTTGGAGGCTGTATTGGCCGCGTCGGCTCGTGCCGTGCGATTTCGACGAACCATTGTCGGAGCACTCATTGGAGCGCTGACCGTGGTGGCCATCATCGTCTCGTATTTGGCATTGCGAGCGGATCGCGAAGCACAGCGAGCACGCATCGAAGCATTGCGAGCGGATCAGGAAGCGATTCACGCCCAAATCGAGGCGCGACTCGGACGAAATGCCAGCCGTATGGCGACTGCTCGCGAACGAATGGCCGACCCAACCACCGTGTTGTCATTGCTTCGGGAAGTCGAAGAGCCAGAAGTGCCGCGCGGATGGGCGGAACTTGCGCGTTGGGCCATGGTCAGCGATGTCGCCCAAGTGGTATCGACTCATCCCGACGTCGTTCGTTATGCGGTGTATAGTCCCGACGGCAAACACATTGCAACCGCCTCCGCCGACAAATTCGGTCGTATTTGGAAGGCCGATGGCACGGGCGAACCAATTCTTCTCCGCGGACATACTTCGGGCTTATGGACCATTGCCTTCAGCGCAGACGGCAAGCGCGTCGTGACCGCTTCATTCGACAAAACCGTACGCGTCTGGAATGCCGACGGCTCGGGAGAACCTGTGGTTTTACGCGGACACACGAAAGAAGTATGGGGGGCGTATTTTCACCCCGATGGAAAGCGCATCGTTTCGTGTTCGGCGGACAAAACCATTCGCATTTGGAATGCCGATGGTACGGGCGAACCATTGCTCGTCGGAAGCCACGACGACGCAGCGTGGTCAGTCACGTGGAGCCCCGATGGCCGACGAATCGTAACGGGAAGTCGGGACAAGACCGCCCGGATCTGGAATCTCGAAGGCGGCGGCGAGCCTATGGTGTTGCGCGGACATGACGATGGAATTTGGGCGACTGCTTGGAGCCCCAACGGAAAGCACATTGCTACCAGCGGGCGTGATAACAATATTCGACTTTGGAATGCCGAGGAGGGAAAAGAAATTGCGCTCATGCACCATGCGCATTGGGTTCACCATTTGACATTCAGTCCCGACAGCCGACTTCTTGCATCGTCGTCGCAAGATCTGACATTTGCGCTTTGGAATGTCGACGATACACTTCGACCTGCGCGTGTAGTTCATGGGGACGAACCATTCCAATGTGTCGAATTCAGTCCGGATGGTCGTAACTTGGTAACGGGGTCCGATGACGGAACGATGCGGGTGTGGAATACTGCGGAATCATCGGCTTTGCTCGTATTTCGCGGTCATGAGAATCGCGTGATTAGCAGCGTTCCCAGCCCTGACGGGAAAAAAATCGCTACGGGATCTCAAGATGGCACGGCTCGAATTTGGAATATCGATCGAACTGGCACCCCGATCGTCTTGCGGGGCGCAACAGCCGCGGTCAGCGCTGTTGATTGGAGCCCTGATGGCCGACGTCTTGCGGTGGCCTCGTGGGACAAACTCATTCGCATATACAATACTGATGGTCAGGGCGAACCGCGTACGCTCCAAGGACACACGCGCGAGGTTTTGGCCGTAGATTTCAGCCCCGATGGTCGACGCCTTGCCAGTGGCTCCTGGGATGGCACGGCACGCATCTGGGACCTTGATGGTCAAGAAAAACCATTGGTTTTACAAGGCCATGAAGATCGCGTCTCCCGAGCTGTATTCAGCCCCGATGGCAAACGCTTGGCCACAGCCTCAACCGATATGACCGCGCGAATTTGGAATGCGGACGGCACTGGCGAACCATTGGTCCTGCGCGGCCACGAAGATCGCGTTTGGGGTGTCGCTTGGGCTCCCGACGGAAAACACGTCGTCACCGGATCATGGGACGCTACCGCGCGGATTTGGAACATCGACGCACCAGACAAACCATTGGTCTTGCGCGGGCACGAAAATTGGATTCTCGCAGTCGCCTACAGTCCCGACGGGAAACATCTCGTCACCGCGTCGCAGGACAAGACGGTGCGCGTTTGGAACGTCGATGAAAGCAGCGAACCCTGGGTTTTACGTGGCGCAACCCAGGCATACAACGACGTCCATTATGCGCCCGATGGCTCGTATATCGTCGCCGGCTCCGATGACAACCTCGCCCTGGTCTGGAAAGACCTGGAACCGCTGCAAGGCGTGGGCGATCCACGATTGTGGAAAGCGAGCTCTTATTGTTTGCCCATCGATCGCCGAAAAAAGATTCTCGAGATGCCTGAATCTACGGCGCGTACGCAATTGGAGGCGTGTGAGCGACGCGTGCGCGAGGCGCATTGAGACAGGACCTTTGCCCGGCAAATTCCGCATGAGACCACACCTGAAGGAACCATTGAAATGAAACTAATGACCGAC
>DAOMZH010000207.1:0-13342 GCA_035437985.1 Polyangium sp. (in: bacteria)
CGGTGACGACGAGGAGTTCGTCACCGGGGCGATCGGCAAACGCGTCGAGCGCGATCACTCGAAATGCAGCCCCGCTGGGCGGTACATAATAGGGGAAAACGCTGAAGTTCAGCGAGCGATCGAATGTCCCCCGCAATAGCGAAATACCGTTCGGAGTCGCAAACGCCAAGTCTGGATATCCGCCGTCGGCGTCTCCTTCGCCTATGGCAGGCGAAGCAATGTGCAAATCAAGTGTCCGCAAGTCTGCCGAGAGCATGCCTGGTCGCGAAAACGCAATGCGCATGGGCCGTGTGCCAATTGTGTTTTCGTGACCAAGCAGCAAAATGTCCGTTGCCCCGTCGTCATCGAAGTCGCCTGAATACATGAGGTTCGACGAAACGAACGGAATCACCCCGCCGTATTGCTCGTATTGTCCCGAAGGTTGCCGACACAGTCCGTCACCTCCGCACCCCCATCCGGTTGGACAAACCATCGGAGCATCGCATACTTGACGACAAGCTCGAGCGTTTCCCGGGGGGGCACAGGTTGTTCCATCTTCGAGTGGATGCCCGTCGCAATCTTCCCCGGGATCAATGACGAAATTGCCACAAACGCCGGATTCGAGCAGCTGCATGTCCGAGCATGACCCGACCGTGAGGACCAAAGCACCCATTGCCAAAAGACGGCCGCAGCGCCGGGCAAAACCGCGAAAATGCATTAGAACGGCTCCAATTCTTTGGGTACTTTCCGTTTGGTCGTGGACTTGGCTGGCTTGAGTGTAATCGTCACCGTCTGATCCACATTGGGGATGAGGTCGACCTCCGCTGGGGCAAACGTGTCGGCAACGAAGCGTAAAGTGATTTTGTCATTGCTACGCGGCAAGCGCAGCGGATTGGCTACGGTGCCAAGTTCCGCGTTTCCACGGAAGACTTTCGTGTCTTTCGGCGCATCGCTGAAGGTAATGGTTACTTCTGCCGAAGCCGGTTTGTCTTTGGTGCTTTCGCTTGATGCAGTCGCAATCGCCGATGACGTCGGGAATGACGACGGGGTGGGTTCGCTGCGAGAACTGGTCGAAATCGGTGGACTCGTCAAGGCCGCGGAACTCGAACGTTGTTGCATGAGCCACGCGCCAAAGCCGACCAATGCAACGCCCGCAAGTCCCGCAACGATGCGCAAATGAGGTTTCGCGAGCGCATTGCCATGCGTATGCGAAGCTCCACGTAGAGATTGTTCGGCGGAGTCTCGGCCTGCTTTCAAGTTGCGTCGATCCGATTGCTTGCCGCTCGAATCTTTGGGCGTTCCAGCCGAGTCCAGGCCGTGTGTACTCTGCTCGGCTTCTGGGTCGTGGTGACCCGGCTCAGCCAGTATTTGATAAATGCGATTGACCGTCTCGTCCGCACCCTTGCCGCAAAATGGAGCAATGGCCTCGGCCAGGTCGATGATCGTGGCATATCGATGTTCACGCTCTTTTTCGAGGCATCGGCCCAGGACCTCTTCGAGGGCCGCAGGTACGTCGGGCCGAATGGTTCGTAATTTGGGTACAGGGTCCCGAATGACCGCCGCCATGATGGCCGCAGCGGATTGACCATCGAACGGGGGTTTGCCGGTGAGCAATTCGAAAAGAATCACGCCCAGCGCCCAAATGTCCGCGCGACAATCGATACTCACTGCCGAATCGAGCTGCTCGGGGGCCATGTACATCGGCGAGCCAAAGACCATCCCCAGCGGTGTCGTGCCCCCTTTTCGTTCGCCCACGTTCTTACGAGCAATCTTCGAAACCCCAAAATCCAATATTTTGACGAGATTGGTACGTCCTGGCTGACGCGCCAAAAACAAATTCGCTGGCTTGAGGTCGCGGTGGATGATCCCCGCTGCATGTGCCGCCGCAATGCCCTCACAAGCCTGGAGGACGTAATCGACGGCCGTGGTTATCGGCAATGGTCCTTCTTTGCGCAACACGGCGGCAAGATCCGAACCCTCGAGGTATTCCATGACGATGTACGTCAATCCGTCTTCGAGCTTTCCTACGTCCATGACGCGCGCCACATGTTCGCTGTGGATCTTCGCGGCCGCCCGCGCTTCGCGGATGAAACGCGCCAATGCGTCTTGGTTGTACGCAACCGAGCGTTGCAATACTTTGATAGCCACCCGCTGGTCCAGCTCGATATGTGTCGCCGCCACGACGACTCCCATTCCTCCACGTCCCAGCTCGCGAACAACCCGATACTTGTCGGCGATTACGCTTCCGCTCGACAAGCTCTCCTCTGCCTGATCATCCGTGTCCATAAGCTCGCCGCCGTATCCAAGCAAAGTCAATCCCCCCGCACGGCATTGACATAGCTCCCTGTAGATTACCTCTGGTAACGTATCACCTTCAACGATTCGCTTGCAAGCAGGTTTTTCGGAAACTTTCCACGCTGAAATTTGGTAATTTTTAGCGGTCGCTGCAATTACCACTGCTGTGCCATAAACTGACGTCAAGTGGTACGAAATATGTCATCGACGGTGGGCGCTCGCCTCGACAATCAGTCGATGATGTACCGCTACCTATCGTGCATGTGTATGTTTTCCTGCGAGATCACCTGCGCAGTTTTGTCCGACTATCTGTCGTTCGAGGTTCTTTTATGAGAGGCGATCCAACGGTCGACGCCTTCCTGAACGAAGCCAATCTTTTTCTCGAGCAGGCCAACCTGCTCTTTGGCGGCATCGAAATTCGCTGCGTGGCCCAACTTCTCGATTTCGGCGCTCGTTACCATCACGCCCCGAGCGCCCAATTGACCGCTGCTTCCCTTGAGGGTATGCGCGGCGCGAGTCAATGCTGGAGCATCCTTGGCTTCGATGGCTGCTTTCATGTTTTGAATATGCTGGTACGCAGATTGTAGAAAATCGCCTACGAGAGTAGAAATTTCATTCGTGTTGTCGTCCATGAGTGTGGCCAGCTGGTCGAGCATCTGGCCGTCGAAATCGGATGCATTGACACTTTCGGCATTGTCTTGGGGCTTGTCAGGACGCACGCGGACCATCATCAAGGCACTTCGCAATTCAGCTCCGGTGACGGGTTTGGACAAGAATGCGTCCATTCCCACGCTCAAACACCGGTCTCGATCGGCGGCGCTTGCATTGGCGGTGAGGGCGATGATATACGGTTGACGCTCTTTGGGCAGTGTTTGGCGAATTCGCTGCGTAGCCGTCGTCCCATCCATTTCGGGCATACGCATGTCCATGAGCACGACGTCGTAATGCCGTTGAGCCATTTCGCGCACCGCCTCGGCACCATTGCCGACGACATCTGCATAATGCCCACCACGCTCGACGAGCAATTTGGTGACGCGTTGGTTGACCGGATTGTCTTCGGCGACCAGAATCCGCAGGCGCCGCACACTCGGTGTTGGCGCGGGGTCCTCTAGCGCGGCGGACGTGTCCGAACCATGGATCGTGGTTGGTCCGAACGTTTCGGCGAGTTGTTCCCGACGTACGGGCAGGCTCAAATGAGCAACGCGAGTTGCGCCACGCGCAGCAATGGTCGTCCGATGCGTGAGCGGCGACGTGAGCACGACGAGGAGCGGAGTTCGCACGTCGTCGAGGTGATGTTTGCCATCCGCGACAAACTCATTGTCAATTACGACGATATCCGTCTCATTTGATTCGCGTCCGGTCCAAGATCGCAGCAATTCGGGAATCGACGCGTAGCCTTGTCCGTGGACACCAATACGCTTCAATTGTCCCAAAAATGCCTTCCGCTGCTCGCGGTCGGCAATGACGACGCGGGCGATGAGTTTGTCCGCCACCAGTTCGCGGGCTGGTTCGTGTATCGTCGCGCCAAACGTAAAATGAAATGTCGAACCTTCACCAAACGTGCTTTCCGCCCAGGCACTTCCGTCCATTCGTTTTGCCAAACGCCGGCAGATGGCCAGACCAAGACCCGTCCCCCCGAATTTATTCGTCGTCGACGCATCTGCTTGCATGAAGGGCTCGAAAAGCAGCGCCATCTGCTCCGGTTTGATCCCAATCCCGGTGTCTGCTACCGAAATCTGCAAGGTGACTTTATTCGGACCGGTCGTTCTCGACAATCCCACTCGTACGGTGATTGCACCTTTTTCGGTGAATTTGACAGCGTTCGAGACGAGATTCACCAGCACCTGACGAACTCGTCCCGCATCTCCAATAATCTTGGCCGGTACGTCTTGATCGACGAAATACAAGAGCCGCAATCGCTTTTCTGCCGCGCGCACGCCAACCAATTCGAGGGCGTCTTCAACGCTATCAATTACATCGAAAGGCGCACTTTCCAACTCGATCTTTCCAGCCTCGATCTTTGAAAAATCCAAAATATCATTGATCAACGCGAGCAGCGCATTGCCACTCGAACGGATGGTCGTCGCAAATTCACGCTGCTCCTCGTCGAGTCGCGTATCGAGTAAAACTCCTGTGAGTCCAATGACGGCATTGAGCGGTGTGCGAATTTCATGGCTCATGGCCGCCAAGAATTCACCTTTGGCGCGAGACGCGTCCAGCGCTGTATCCCGTGCATCGGCCAATTCGCGATTGGCCGACGCCAGTCCAGATAACAACTTTCGCACGGCATTCTCTCGAATTTCGAGCGATTCGATCTGCCGAGCCGCGAGAGTGTCGAGGACCAAAGCGATTCCCGTCGACGCGAATACGAAAATGGCCAACAGAATAAAATGCGCGATCCTACTTTCGATAGGCATTGCGCGACCCCAATCGGGGACTTCAATGAACGCTAGCGTCCCAACGCTCAATATCGTCCACGTGAGAATCGTCCGTCGGCCGAGAAGCGCACCCGCAAGGAGAGGCATACCCGCCGTGAAAAAGGATAAAGACATCCCTGAGCTTCGAATCGAGATCGATGCGAATCCGATTAAAAGCAGCGCCAAAGCAAGACAGGCGTGCGCCAAACCCAACGTCCACGCAAGCCGACGACGGCTCAGCAGCCAGAGGTTGCCCTCGAGCAACGCAATACCCACGTGAGCGATTGCCGTCCCGTTCTGGTTGGCAACGAAAAGGGCCAGCCCGCAACAGAGGGCAGTGCCTGCACAAAGGGAAATCACTATACGGCCGCGTTCTGGTTCGGTCCGTCGAACCACGCTCAACGGACGGGGCATACCTGTGGCAATCGTGACGATTCCAGGCAGTGGTTCCGATCCAGTTGCGGATGATGAGTGTGGCACGCATTGATGGTACACGTTGCGTTAGGCGTTTGACAAGACCTGAATAGACTCTCCTAGGTACAAAGATCTGCTGCAGACCAAAGCGTAATTGCGTTAGCATCGTCCCCAACAGATGCCGTCTCGTGCACAACCAGCTTGGTTTTCTTACGGTTAACCCAACTGACGTTTCGGTATATGGGCGATATCGCCCAGATGACGTTTACGAATCTATGTATGATAATGGATGGCCCGCCCATAAAATGTGCAATCACGACGAAAGTGCACAATTAAAGGCCTCAGGGCAGTGGCGAATGAAGTCGGTGCGGTTCACGCCTTTTGAAATTGTCTTCGCAGTATCTCCACCAAGGTCACCAAAATACCGGCAATGGCCCCCATTGACAAACCTCGTCGGAACGAACTGCGTTTTTCCGGCACGGCAATCACTGGAGCACGCAGTTCCAGCTCTGGCACATCGATGCGCAAGAGTGTCGTGACATCGACCGCCTTGCGATCGACGGTAGCCAATTCCGTCGCCGCAGCAGGGTTCGCAACCGCCACTCCTTCGGGCGGCCCGCCCCATTCATTCCTTGTGGGATTGGCGCAGGTCACCGCACCCGGCCACGGATGGCGAATGATGAATCGCGATTGAAACGCATCCATATGCGACGGCTCGGCTTTTTGCGACAAACCTTTTTCGTCCCAAACCCCTCGACCGCCCGTCATCGCCGGCGCACTGCGCAATACCAAATCCTCGCCGAGGGAATTCTTGTCATACCGATAATGTAATCGCGTAATCACGCTATCCCACAGCGGCACCAAACCTCCAGTGAGCCGCTTCAAGTCCATATCCGATAATGGCGGCTCTGGACACGGATCACAAGATCCAGGCTCCCACGCGTATTCGGTTACGATCGCTCCCGGCGTTTTGGCCAGCACACGATCGAAAAGGCCGGTATAAAATTCACCAAAATGGTTCCGCACCGAATCATCCACTTCAATGTTCGTAGGCATGAACACGTTCTTGTAGTTCGCCGCCTCGAACCTCTTCGAACCCAGCACGATCGCGATCAGATCCTGCATGCCACTCGAATTGAGTAAACCCAAACGCACCGGCAAGCTGAATTCTTGCGAAGCGTATTGAAATCGCAATGGCGAGAGCATCGCTCGACCTTCGAGAAATCGCACCTTCGAGGCATTGACCTTTGCCACGAAGAACTTCGAACCATTGGTCACATAGGGGCGGAGCACCGGCTCGGCGCCCGCGGGAATCTTGTATTGGTGATCCCGCAGCCACGTGTCCAGGGCCGTGGAATCGCCGGCGCTGAGAATCACGATTTCATATTCACCGACGGTAAATTCGGCTTCGACCACGACGCGCGCTTGGGGAGTCAATTCCTTGTTTCGGTCGTCGGGTCTGGACATGGCCCAGCTGAGCCCGGGACGTTTTTCTCCGGCACACGGATTCTGCTCCCAATATTCGACGAGTCGAGGGGCCGTGAGTCGATCAACGCGATCGAATGCGTCGTCCGGCAATATTTTTACGTCTTCCTTTTGCAAAATCACCGGTACGGGAACGACCATCGCAAAATCTTCCGGCGGTCCCTGGTAGCTGTTTTGCATTGACAAGACGGTTTGATCGCCGGCCCGGGCGATCACGACGAATGTCGCATCATTGTACAGAGTGCGCCCGGCGCCGCTCACGAAGAAGCCGCAAAACGCTTGGCTTTGCGGCGTAAGCAACGTCGTGGCGACAGCGAATGCGAGTCCGACAAACCTATTCGTATTCGAACTGCTCATTGCAACCTCAGGGCGTGTCATTCGATGCGTCTGCATCAGGCTCGCTGCGTTCCGGGATGGCGATTGACATGGATACCCCAAGGTCGATCGAAACCCGGAAGTCCTTTTTGCTTTGCGCATTGTATTCAGCGCTCTGCGAAAGATATCGAAAACGCTGCCGAAAATGGCTCGATGCTTGGCGTTGCATGGCTCCTTCGAGACACGTCAACACCTCTCCTTGAATGTCGTCCGAGCGTGCTCCAGTCCGGGTTTCGGTGGTATCGGTGAAGATATCGAACTCCACTTTCCCGGCGAGATTGGGATTTTGGAACAAGGCCGGCACCAAACATTGCATGATTGCCATTCGCGACGCCGACGCGTATCGAAAACCGTAGCCCAAAGATTCAGTCCAATACGCCACCTCGCTGCGCACCGTTTCATCGGGCGGCGTTACCGTGACGCCATCGGGCTTTACATAGGCTTCGACATTGATGAGCGGTAATCGCGCGACGACACTCGTCCTAATTTCCGCCAGTATCGGCTTGTCGATGGCCACCGTTTCTATGTCTCCCAGAATCTTGGTTATGCAACCTGCGAATCGAGCATCGGGATTACGTACGGCCCAGGTATTCACGAGCTTACCGTTTTGACCGACCAACGAATGGGCCGTTCCTGCAGCGAAATACCAAGGAATTTCGGCAGGTTCGAGACATCTACGGAAATCTTCTCGACGTTTCTTCAATTGTTTTTCCAAGCTGTCTTTGACGATGCTCGATTCCGCAGCTACCTGCGCATTCACCGTGACCCCCAAGGGATTGACGACTTCGTGGGTTTTGGGCAATTCCGCGGCCGCTTTGGTCGATAGTTGCAATCGATGGTGATATCCCGGTTGCAACGCCAGAGCCATGAATCCACCCATTGTCGTATCATCACTCACGCCGAGCGTAGCCCAATAATAGCTGGGAATCTCGAGTTTTTTCCAACGACCGTCTTCCTCGACGGGTTTTACCGGCCAAGGATCAGGCTTATGTTCGTCGCGCCAACCCAATACATGGACATAGTGTGGATCCAAAGTGACGAACGGACCTTGCACGTCTGCGGGCGGGCAGCCATCGACGTCCAAGACATGTTCGGCGCAAAGTGGTACGTGATTGGCGATGTAGTTTGTGCACGTCGGAACGTCTTCTTCATCAATATGTGTTCCGGCTTGACAGCGGCCGACGAAGAGCACCCGGCATACGCGAGGTTCCTTGTGGGCGAATGCATTCAGTAAGCAACTGGTTTGTCGAAACGAGACACTTTCATCGAAAGCTAGTCGCGGCGCAGGTGACGTTACGCGCGCCACGACATCGGCGCACGTCTGTGGTGAATCGAGGTCTTTGGTCAGCGCAATGGATTGTCCGTTGAGGGTCACCTGTTCACGACCCACGAAAAGAAGCTTGTCGACGGCCAAATCAGTGCAGGTCGTGAGCGCCTTTGGCGGACCACTGGCGAGGGCCACGTCTTGGGGAATGTACTGACGAAATGCCAAGGCAAGTTTTCCCTGATCGAGGTGGTTTTGTCTCGTGGCCAATACGAAGCTCAGCGTCATGAAGGCAAATCCTGGAACGATTGGGAACAAGGCATTTCTTGTGGATAACACCGATCCGCGTAATGCAACGAGCGTGACCAGAATTAATGGCGCAAGTTGCGAAATGGCCGGCGCGAACCAGAAAAATCTCTTGTGGGGGAGATTTTCACCAGCCATGACCCATTCGAATGGACTGAGTTCCAGCACGTCGGCATTGCTTCCCGCGGGCAAGGCTTGTGCGAGGGCAAAGGAAAACATTGCGAGAAGCGCACAAAAACAAGCGGTGAGGCAAAAACTGGCCGTCGATTTGGCACCCGCAGCGCCCTGAATGATTGCCAGGCTAACCAGGGCTACGCCTCCAGGCAAAAGAATCATTTCGTAATCCGTGCCGTGAATGCCTTTGAATTCAGCCCAATGCAGCCAACCGCCGACGACAGCCACCACGAGAATCGGACCGAGCACAGTCACGATGGTTTGTCGTGAGCGATGTTCTTCGGGATGTCCTTCGCGCGCTGCGCCTATGGCGGAGACGGCCCCAGCGAGCAGAAATAGCACCGTTGACGCATAAAATCCTGCGGCCAAAATTTGACCACCATGCCACCATTGCGATGCCGTCGAAATGGCTTGTTCCTCTATGCGCAACGAATTCGGATAAAGCACGGGCCCCGAAGGCAAGTACGCTCGAATCGCCGTTGCACCGAGGGCGGGAAATGCAGCGAGCAACACGGGCCATGTCGGACTGCGCCCACGCCACATCGTCACCATTGAGCCAAAGAAAAATGGAACGATTGCAATGCCCGCGATGACCCCCAGCCACAACGCGGACGTAGTCTCGGCGGTCGATATGCTATGCCAAACCACTTTCAGCGTCTTCGGCGTCGACAATCGAGCAATCGCGATTGCGCCGGCAAGCATAAGCGGCGCGACAAGAGCACTCGACCCTCGCGCATCTCGCCCAAACCCCAAAGCCAAAGCCGACCTACGCCGCAACAGTCGTCCCAAAAGGAACAGACCCACAGCAGAACCAATCACGACATAGGGTCGTTCGGGTTCGGCAAAGCGCCGGGCGACGAGCACGATATTGGCGCCCCATAACGTCGCAAATAACACGGCCCCAAAACCACGCGCCGCCATGCTGCCCCCGCCCGTGGGCGCCGTTTGATAGCCGTATTGCGTAACGAGCACCAATAGCAGTGACACAATCAGTCCGGCGACGAGCTTCCCGGGCACCGGATCAACGCCCGCGCGGACGACGAGCCCCGCCCATGCAACAACGAGCACGACAGTGGTGCCCGCAAGCATCATTCCGGCTCTTGCTGCATCAATGAGATGGTCGGACAAACGGGGGCGCGAAGGGTTCACGATGAACGTTGTACAATGATTTGTCTGGTTGTGGATCGAGCAAATGCAACGCCCGCTCGACACGCTCCTGGGTCGAGATTGAAGCACTTGTCGCCACGTTGGCGCGAATTGTAAAACTGCTCGCAGAATGATGGCTGTTGGAAGATCCTGTCTCCCGTGGCGCGCTCTACATCGGCATCCAAATGTGCAGTCTCGCGCGCCGTCATGTCACAAATGATTCAATTGCCGTCCATGATCGTGACGTTACGAAGTGCCCAGAGGAAGAATGGACATGCACCGTGCTCTGATTACGCTTTCGACATTATTGCTTGTTGGAGTACTCGGATCGGCGTGCGCAGAAAAGAAATCCGCCGCGGAATCTGTTCCGCAAGACCGTGTCGCAGCAATGGTGCAGCGTCTCGGGGGCAAGACGGAATTCAGTTTACCGGGCTCGGGGCGTTTGCTCGTTTCGGTGGATCTGAGCAAAAGCGCCGTGACCGACGCAGATCTCGAGGAAATTGGCAAAATCACTTTATTGCAAAAATTGGATCTCAGGCTCACGGGCGTGAGTGATGCGGGGGTCCACCATTTGACGCGCTTGACCGAGCTGAAGACGCTGAATTTGTTTCGGACGCAGATAACGGACACCGGACTCGCTGATCTCACGAATGCGACGAAAATCGAAACATTGCTTATGGGAGGGACCAAAATAACCGATGCCGGCCTGCGACACCTCAAAGCTTTTCCAGCTCTCAAGAAGCTGAGCATCTTCGATACGCAAATTACCGACGCAGGTATCGAGCATCTGAAAGCACTTTCGCAACTCGAAGTGCTGCTCATGGGGAAGTCCAAAATCACCGAGGCTGGGCGTAAGATTCTTCTGGAGGCGAATCCGAAATTGCGTTTCGAAGAATAGGGGACGTTTGTGCTGGACACTGCGGTGCGCCTGAGATATGTCGACAATCACGTTTGCGTGCGGGTGATTCGCGCTGCGCGAAATGAGGCGACATCGTGAAGACTTTCATTATTGGTATGGGGACCCGGGGTGATGTGCAGCCGTACGTTGCATTGGGGTTGGGTCTGCAGAAAGCGGGTCATGAGGTCACTCTTTGTACCTCGAAAAACTTTCAACCGTTCGTGTCGGAATATAGTTTGTCGAGTACGTTCATTTTCGATGACGTGATGGAACTCCTCAATTCCGAGGAGTGGCGGGCAGCCATCGACGACACCAAGTCGTATTGGCAAAGGTTCAATGCATACCGTAAATTGTTCAAGCTCGCGGCCCCAATGCAGTTGAGAATGCTCGATGAAACATGGGCAGCTGTGCAAGAAGCCAAGCCGGATGTGATCGTGTATCATCCGAAAGCGTATGGGGTGCCGCACTTCGCCGAAAAAATGGGGATTCCGGCAATCCTTGCGATGCTCGTTCCTGGGTTTGTCCCGACACGCGCTTTCCCGGCGGTTGGTTTTGGTTTTCCCGAATGGAAACTGGGCTCTTGGTACAATTACGGGTCAGCGTGGATCGCGGGAAAATTGACTGCGAGTGGCGTTGGAAAATACATCAAATCATGGCGTAAGACAAACGGATGGCCGGCTCTGTCGCGCGGCGTCGACACTTGGAGAACGCCTCTGGGGCGTCCCATTCCCGTCGTGCATGGCTATAGCGGGCACGTCATGCCTGCGCCGGACGATTGGCCCGCGCATGTGTCCATTGCGGGATATTGGTTTTTGGACCAACCCCGAGAATGGGAACCACCGGTATCATTGACGTCCTTCTTGAATGCGGGAGATCCGCCTGTATACATTGGTTTTGGCAGCATGTCCGGACCGAAAACGGAACATGTGAGCCGCATAGTGGTGGAAGCGTTGCAAAAAGCAAGGGTGCGTGGAATCCTAGCGACCGGATGGGGAGGTCTCAACGCGGATCAATTGCCCGAAACCATTCATAAAATCGACATGGCGCCGCACGATTGGTTATTTCCGCGTATGGCAGCGGTCGTTCATCACGGCGGTGCAGGCACCACGGCTGCAGCTTTGCGTGCAGGTCGGCCATCGTTGGTTTGTCCGTTTGCCATGGATCAACCATTTTGGGGCCGCCGCGTCAATGCGCTCGGCGCCGGTCCTGCGCCAATCAAACAACGCGCACTCGCGGTCGATACCCTTGCCCCCGCGCTGCGTGAAGTCGTCGATCGCGAAGATTATCGCAAAAATGCCGAAATCATTGGTGAAAAACTGCGCGCTGAAGATGGCCTTGGGAACGCTGTGCAATTCATCGAGGCACAAGTGGCTGGGTTCGTAAAATGAAGCGGAATCGACAGGGTCGTGTGCTCGCCGTCGCGGTTTTCGCTAACGCATTGTGACGTAGTCTGGGTTGCGATACGCGCGCGTCCATTCGCGTCAAAAATCTGAGCTCTTCGAGAACCAGGTTGGTTTGCAAAGCTAGTTTCTTCTCTTCGCAAGACCAATCGTCATATTTTTGTCGTCTACGTAATAGTGGGTATCATTCCGATTTAGACCTGTGGTATTGGCGTATTTCATGACCACAACCACATTGCAGCACCCCAAGTTCGACCCTATGGATCCTATTTACGCCAAGGATCCTTACCCCATATTCGCTCGGTTTCGCCAGGACGAACCGGTTACTCACTGGGATCTGGGTGGAGGACCCGTGTTCTTTCGCTACCGAGATTGTCTTGCCCTCATGCGGGATACGCGATTGGGCAACGATCCGCACCTCGGTGCAGGTCTTCATTCCGCGTTCAAATCAGCGTACCCGGAGTTTGCCGAACACGTTGAAAATACGATCTTTTACGCAGATGGAATATCGCATGCTCGGTTACGTAAGCTCGTAAACCCCAGTTTCGGACCACGCATGATCGAGGCGCACCGTTCGAGGGTCAAAGCAATTATCGACTCCTTGTTGGACAAGCTCCCGCGCGAGGGCGAAATTGACGTCAGTGCGGATTTCAATCGGCTCTACCCGGTGCGAGTGATTTCGAATATCCTCAATATTCCAGAGCAATTCGAGCGCGAGTTCATTGCTTACGCGGATGCTTTGATTGCGACGGCACTTCCCGGGGTTCCGCCGGATCTATTTGCGTCGTACATGCCGGCGTTCTTGCGAGGCTGCGCGATCGTCCGCGAATGTATTGCCGAGCGTCGGGAAAAACCCCTCGAGAACGACCTTTTGACCGAGCTCGTTCAAGCGCGCGACGAGGGGGACAAACTCAGCGATGCGGAGCTCGTTGCGCTCGTTGGTTCTCTTTTGGCGGGAGGCACGGATACCACGGTCCACGGCACGAACAACACGATTCTTTCGTTGTTACGTAATCCAGAACAGATGGCGTTGGTAAGAGCCAATTCGGCGCTGGCCAAAATTGCATTCGAGGAAGCATTGCGCTACGAGGGCATTCAGCGCGTGCCGCTTGTCCGATATCCCAAAGAGACCATTGAATTCGAGGGCCGGCAACTAGAGCGCGGCAAACCCGTCTTCATTGCCTTGTTA